>CAOKIU010000003.1 GCA_948468595.1 uncultured Christensenella sp. | reverse complement strand
CGCCGCGGTCGCTCTGGCTGCGAATGAGGCGGCCCGCCGCCTGAAGCACCTTGCCCAGGCCGGGATAGGTATAGGCGTAGGCATAGCCGTCGCCGTATACAGCCTGGTAGCGGGCCGCCAGCGCGTCCCGCTCCGCGCCCACCTGCGGCAGGCCCACGCCCACCACCGCCGCGCCGCACAGCCGGTCCGCCGCAAGGTCGATGCCCTCGGCAAACACGCCGCCCAGCACGCACAGCCCCAGCAGCCGGCCGGAGGGATGGGGCTCAAACCGGGCGAGAAAGCCCTGGCGCTCCTCTTCGCCCATGCCCGCGCTCTGCGCCAGCAGCTGCGTCCCCTCCGGCAGGCATTCCGCCAAGCGCTCCAGGGCCATCTTAAGGTAAGCGTAGGAGGGGAAGAAGGCGATGAAATTCCCCTTTTCCCGGGAGGAGACCAGCGCCATAAGCGCCGAGACCACCCTTGGCAGCGTGCCCTCGCGCGCCCGGTAGCGCGTGCTGACCGGGAGATTGAGCACCAGAAGGTTTTCCCTGGGAAAGGGCGAGCGCAACGTCACGCAGGGACTGCCCTCCTTCACGCCGCACAGCGCGCGGTAAAACGCCATGGGCGTCAGCGTTGCGGAGAAGAGCACCGCGGCGCGGCTGCGGCGCAGCACCGCCCCCGTCTTTTCCGAGGCGTCCAGGCACATTAGGGCGATCGTCCGCGCCCGCTTTCCGCCCTCGATGAGCAGGTTGTAGTTCTGGTCGTAGTGGGAGGCGAAATAGACCATCGCCGTTAGGTCCAGCGAAAGCGCCGCCGCTTCCTCCGGCTGCGCGGCGTCGCTCTCCCGCAGGGCGCACAGCGCCTCCTCGCACCGCAAAATCAGGTCGGGGCGCAGGTCCTGCTCCACGCGGGGCGTCTCGCCGCAAAGGGCGGCCTCCTCCATTTCCTTGGACAGCGCGCGCAGCGCCCGGTAGAGCGGCTCCTTTCGCCGCGGCTTGGGGATGGAGGCGCGCAGGTGATCCACCGCGCGCTGGGAAAGCTGCGCCGAGTACATGTCCCGCGCGCGGTCGGGCAGGTTGTGCGCCTCGTCGATGAGCAGGACCTGGCCCTGCCGCCCGCCGGAGGCGTACCGCTGCAAGCGCACGCGCGGGTCGAACAGATAGTTGTAATCGCAAATGATCACGTCGCACTCCAGGGAAAGGTCCAGCGCAAGCTCGAAGGGACAGAGGCAAAAGCGGTCCGCAAGCGCGCGCACGACGTCCCGGTCAAAGGGCCCGCCTTGGTCCAGCGCCGCCTGGATCGCCTCGGGCAGCCGGTCGTAGTAGCCCAGGGCGCGCTCGCAAAGACCGCTGCGGCACAGGGGCGTTCCCTGGGCGCAGCACTTTTCGCGGGCGTAGAGCACTACGGCGCGCAGGTCGCTTTCCCCCATCAGGCGCAGGGCGCTGAGCGCCGCCTCCCGGGTGGTGGAGCGGGCCGTCAAGTAAAAGACGCGCTCCGCCAGCCCCTGGCCAAAGCCCTTGAGCGCCGGGAAGAGCGCCGCAAGGGTCTTGCCGATGCCGGTGGGCGCCTGCGCCATGACCATGCGCTTGTCCCGAATGGCCAGGAAGATCTCCTGCGCCAGCTCCCGCTGTCCCTCCCGGTAGGTGGGAAAGGGGAAGGGGAGGCGGCGCATCTGCTCCCCGAGCGAGGCGCGGTGCAGCGTCAGCGCGTCCAAATGCGCTAGGTAGGGCCGCACATAGCCCGCGAATTTTTCCGCCAGCGCTTCCCGGGTGTAGGTGCGGGTAAAGCGCGTCAAGTCGCCGTCGGTCAGGTTCAAATAGGTGACGCGCACGTTGAGGGCGGGGAGGTTTTCCGCCTGGCAGAGCATGTGGCCGTAGCACTCGGCCTGCGCCCAGTGCAGCGGCGCGGCGTCCTCAGGGGAGCGGTCCAGCGTGGTCTTGATCTCCTCCACCGTATCCAAACCGTACAGCCGGTCGATGCGCCCGTAGACCGTCAGGGCGACCTGCTCGCCCTCCACCGTCAGGCGCACGGGAACCTCGTTGCGCACCCCCTCCTGCTCCACGCTTTGCAGGGAGCGGTGTCCGCGCACCCCCTCCAGCAGGCGGCTGGCGGACGCCCCGGGCACGAGATCCCCGCCCATCAGCGCGGTCTCCACCACCGCGTGCACCGAGGCCCGCGCCGTCGCTTTGCCCACAACGATCACCTGCGCTTTCTTTGTATTTCTATGGAGCCCGGCTCCCCGCGGCAAGACCGCGTTCTCTTGGAAACGGAGGTTAAACCCCATGCGCCAAATCGCCGCGCTGTTGCGCTGCGGCCAGGGCGGCCGCGTCACCATCGGGGACAAGGTATACGGCGGCCCCGGACCCTATGCGGAAAAGATCCTCGCCTTTGCGCCGGGAGACAGACAAGCGCCGTCCCTGCAAACCGTAGCGCCGGACGGGACGCTGCCCATCCTGGGCGGGGTGAGGATGCCCGCCGGCGTGGCGCGCGGCGTGGTTTGCGACGGCAAAGTGGTCTCCTGGGCCGTGGCGCGCCTGCCCGACGAAGCGGGCGTCCGGCACATCACGGTGGAAACCGACCCGCGCTACCGGCGGCGCGGCTTTGCCAAGGCGTGCCTTCAAGCGCTCCTTCAGGATGTGGACGCGCCGCTCCTTTACCTGTGCGACAGCCGCAACAAGCACTCCGCCCGCGCGGCGCTTTCCGCCGGCTTTGTCCTCATCGGCACAATGGAGACAAACCCGATTGGGAGGGTGTAAAAATGGACAATGGGCGCGATAGCGGTCCACTGTCCATCAAAATGTATTCCCGATAATCTAGCCCTCGTCGGTAATACGCTCGATCTTGGCGCCCAGCGAGCGCAGCTTCTTTTCCAGGTGCTCATAGCCCCGGTCGATGAACTGCACGTTGTGAATGTCGGTCACGCCCTCGGCCATGAGCCCTGCGACGACCAGCGCCGCGCCCGCGCGCAGGTCGGAGGCCGTGACGGAACAGCCGGTGAGCTTGGGCACGCCCTCGATGATGGCGATGCGCTCGTTGACCTGGGAGATGCCGCCCATGCGCCGAATCTCCTCCAAATGCTTGTGGCGCATCTCAAAGATGGTCTCGTTGATGATGGAGGTGCCCCGCGCCGTGGAGAGCAGCGCGGACATGGGCTGCTGCAAATCCGTGGGAAAACCGGGATAGGGCAGGGTTTTGATGTTGACGTGGCGGTGGTTGCCGTCGGAGCGGACGCGGATGCTGTCCTCGCCCACGCCTTCGTCCACGCGCGCGCCCATTTCCAGCAGTTTTGCCGTCAGCGCCTCCATGTGCGTGGGCAGCGCGCCGCGGATGAGCACGTCGCCGTGGGTGGCGGCCGCCGCGATCATCAGCGTGCCCGACTCGATCTGGTCGGGAATGACGGCGTAGGTGCAACCGTGCATGGGCCGGCCCCCGCGGATGCGGATGGTGTCCGTGCCCGCGCCCTTGACCTGCCCGCCCATGGCGTTGATGAAGTTGGCAAGGTCGACGATGTGCGGCTCCTTGCCGGCGTTGACGATGGTGGTGTTGCCCTGGGCCCGGGTGGCCGCGAGCATGATGTTGATCGTGGCGCCCACCGAGGGCATGTCCAGGTAGATCTCCGCGCCGCTTAGGCCGCCCTCCGCCCTGGCGCTGATGACGCCGCGATCGGTGCTCACCTTGGCGCCCAGCGCCTCAAAGCCCTTGATGTGCTGGTCGATGGGGCGGTTGCCGATGGCGCACCCGCCCGGATAAGAGACGTCCGCCCTGCCAAAGCACGCCAAAAGCGCGCCCACAAAGTAATAGGATGCGCGCAGGCGGCAGGCGAGCTCCTCGGGAACCGTGGAACAGTTGACGCCGCGCGGGTCGATGGTCATGGTAGACCCCTTGAGCGAGACCTTGGCCCCCAGTTCCCTGAGGATGTCGGCCAGCGCCTCGGTATCCCGCACCTGCGGCAAGTTTTCAATGGTACACGGCTCACTGCTGAGCAGTGCCGCGGGAATGATCGCCAGGGCGGCGTTTTTGCCGCCGTTGACCACAACGGTGCCTTCGAGCCGGTGCCCGCCGTATATCCTCAGTATTTCAGCCATGTCTCTTTAGCCGGCAGCCCGCCGGCGCACCTCCCTGTAACCTGCTTAAAGCCTCCATTTATTATACACAATTGCTCCCGGTATGACAAGTTAAACGCCGGTTTTACATGGCGCGCCAAAGGCAGGCCGGGGTTGGACGAAAAAATCCGCCGTTTTGCCGCGATAATCCCCTCAGACGATTGCCTGGCGGCCGCGCATATTCTATAATTGGGGACAGAAGCGCGGAAAGGATGCGGTGAAATTGGCGGATAAGCCGGTCACGACCAACGCCATGCGTCTGCTCAAGGCGGCGCGCATAGCGTTTGAAGTCAGGACCTACGAAGTGGATGAGAGCGATTTGAGCGGGGTGAGCGTGGCGCGCAAGTGCGGCCTGCCCGCGCAGCAGGTATTCAAAACCCTGCTGCTGAAGGGGGAGCGCCACGGTCCCCTGGTGTGCGTGCTGCCCGTGGAAAACGAGGTGGACCTAAAGAAGCTGGCGGCGCTTGCGGGCGAAAAAAAGGTGGAGCTGGCGCCGCTAAAGGAGCTGACGCCGCTGACGGGCTATATCCGGGGCGGCTGCTCGCCCATCGGCATGAAGAAGAAATACCCCACCTTTTTGGATGAGAGCTGCCGCGAATATGAGGCCATTGCCGTGAGCGCGGGCATGCGCGGCGCGCAGATCGTCCTGCCGGCGGAGGACCTGATCCGCTATACCGGGGCTAAGGTCGCCTCCGTTGCGCAGTAGAGACCGCGCCGCGCGGCTTTGACCCCGAAAAAGCGTCGCTTCAGGGAAAGAATCTTGAAAATCGGCGCGCAATTGGGTACAATCATCTTGTAGAATGCCGGAAGAACTTTAAGCGGCGCAGCCGCGGAAATGAGGGATAGTTATGGGCTTGATCAAGGCGATCGGCGGCGCTATTGGCGGCGTGATGGCCGACCAGTGGAGGGAGTATATCTATTGCGGCGCGCTGGAGGCGGATGTGCTGGTCAAAAAGGGACAAAAGCGCGTCTCCAGCCGTTCCTCCAACACCAAGGGAGAGGAGAACATCATCTCCAACGGTTCCATCGTCGCGGTCAACAACGGCCAGTGCATGATCATCGTGGACCAGGGCAAGGTGGTGGAGTTCTGCGCGGAGCCGGGCGAGTTCCTCTACGATACCGCCAAGGAGCCCTCCCTGTTTTATGGGAACCTGGGCGCCTCCATCGTGGAGACCTTTAAGACCATCGGCCGGCGCTTTACCTTCGGCGGCGATACCGCCAGGGACCAGCGCGTGTATTACTTCAACACCAAGGAGATCATCGGCAACAAGTACGGCACGCCCAACCCCGTGCCCTTCCGCGTGGTGGACCGCAACATCGGCCTGGACATCGATATTGCCATTCGCTGCCACGGCGAGTACTCCTATAAGATCACCGATCCCCTGCTGTTTTACACCAATGTCTGCGGCAACGTTGCGGACGTCTACCGCAGGGACAGGATCGACAGCCAGCTCAAGAGCGAGCTGATGACCGCGCTGCAACCCGCCTTTGCCAAGATATCGGACATGGGCATCCGCTACAGCGCGCTGCCCGGCCACACCATGGAGATGGCGGCGGCCCTAAACGACGTGCTCTCCCAGAAGTGGGCCAAGCTGCGCGGCATTGAGATCGCCTCCATCGGCATCAACTCGGTCAAGGCGTCCGAAGAGGACGAGCAGATGATTAAAAACCTGCAAAAGAACGCCGTCATGCGCGATCCCAACATGGCGGCGGCCACGCTTGTCAACGCGCAGGCGCAGGCCATGCAGGACGCCGCCCGCAACAAGGCCACCGGCCCCATGTTTGGGTTCGCGGGCATGAACATGGCGGCAAACGCCGGCGGCATGAACGCGAGCGATCTATTCGCCATGGGCCGGCAGCAGGCCGCCCCGGCTAAGGACGACAAGGCGCAGCAGGACTGGATCTGCAAAAAGTGCGGCGCCAAGAGCACCGGCAACTTCTGCATGCAGTGCGGGGAAAAGAAGCCCGCCCAGGAGCCGAAAAAGGGAGAGTGGACCTGCAAAAAGTGCGGCCGGGTCAACACCGGCAACTTCTGCATGGAGTGCGGCGAAAAGAAGCCGGAGGAGGCGCCCGCAGGCTGGACGTGCGAAAAGTGCGGGCAGCTGAACAAGGGCAAGTTCTGCGCGGAGTGCGGCGCGAAAAAACCGGCTGGCGCCAAGCTCTACCAGTGCGATAAGTGCGGCTGGCAGCCCGAGGACCCCGAGCATCCGCCCAAGTTCTGCCCGGAATGCGGCGATATTTTTGACGATTCCGACGTCAAGTAAGCGCCCCTTGAATTTCATTTGCTTGTTGGCAAGGAGGAGATGGACATGGGCTATCTTCAAGAGAAGATCGCCGAACTGGAAGCATATCTGCCGCCGCTGACCCGGCGGCCCGACTTTGAGGAATTTTGGCAGGAGACGCGGCGGCGCGCGCTGAGCGTGCCGCTGGAGGCCAAAGTAGAGAAGATCGACCATCCGGCCGCGGCCATGGACGTCTACGACGTTTCCTACTGCGGCTTTGACAGTACGCGCATCAGCGCCTGGCTGATCGTCCCCAGGTTTGTCAAGCGGGAAAAGCTG
The DNA here is from genome assembly GCA_948468595.1 of uncultured Christensenella sp. Lineage (GTDB taxonomy): Bacteria > Bacillota > Clostridia > Christensenellales > UBA1750 > Spyradocola. The sequence goes on along the minus strand of CAOKIU010000003.1, from coordinate 69,710 downwards.
CCCTGCATGGTGCAGTTCCACGGCTTTACCGGCAGCCGCGGCGCGCCCTCTGACCACATGGCCTTTGCCGCCCTGGGCTGCGCGGTGCTGGCCCTGGATTGCCGCGAGCAGGGCGGCGTCACCGGCAACGACGCGGCCTACAGCGGCAGCGGCATGGTCACCAACCTCGTCAGCAAGGGCATTTTGGACAAAAACGAGTACTATTACCGCGCGGTGTACATGGACTGCCAAAAGGCCCTGGACTTGCTTGAGACCCTGCCCTTCATCGACGGCGACCGGCTGTTTGTGCGGGGCACGAGCCAGGGCGGCGCGCTGGGCATGGCGGTCTCGGCGCTGGATCCGCGTGTGAAGCTGGCGCTGGTCAACGTGCCCAGCAACAGCAACCTTGAGGCGCGCGTGCAGGGCCGGCACGGCTCCTTTGCCGCGGTCAACGACTACCTGCGCAAATTCCCGGACAACCTTGACAAGGCGTATGAGACGCTGAGCTACTTTGACACCATGAACATGGCCCAGGACATCCGCGCAAAGGTCTTTGCCTCGGTGGCGCTTGCGGACCCCGTGTGCCCGGCCAAGTGCTATTACGCCACCTACAACCGCATTCTTTCGGAAAAGAGCATCTGCGTCTACCCCTTTAACGAGCACGACGGCGCGCGGGATACGCACGTCGAGCGCGAGATGCGCTTCATCCGCGACAGCGGCATTCTCAATTAAAACAAAGGGAGGAGCCGCCGGCCCAAGGGAGCCGGCGGCTCCTCCCTTTGCGGCGGGCGAGGGGGAATTTTCCCGCCGGCGCGCCATATACATAAAGCGCGGCGCACGCCGCGTGGACAAAGAATGTTTACATTCTTTTAGCAAAACCTCTTGCCACTGGTCAGCAAATTATATACAATATAGGGGGTGATTCCGATTTTAAGTGGAGGAGGCGTTTTTTCATGACCAAACAGGTAATCGACACCATGCTTGACAAAATGAACAAATCCGTTTCTGTGTATAAAAAAGAGTTGGCTTCCATGCGCGCGGGCCGCGCCAATCCGCAGCTGCTGGACCGCATCCTGGTGGATTATTACGGCACGCCCACGCCCATCAATCAGGTGGCCAACATCTCCATTCCCGAGCCGCGCATCATCCAGATTGCGCCCTGGGAGCAGAATATGCTCAAGGTCATCGAGAAGGAGATTCAAAAGTCGGACCTGGGCATCAACCCTTCCAACGACGGAAAGATCATCCGCCTGCTGCTGCCGGAGCTGACCCAGGAGCGCCGCAAAGAGCTGGTCAAGCAGACCCGCAAGCTGGCCGAGGACTGCAAAATCGCCATCCGCTCCATCCGCAGGGAGGCCAACGAGCAGATCAAGAAGATGAAAAAGGACAGCGCCATCACCGAGGACGAGCTGAAGACCGCCGAGGATAAGATCCAGAAGGCCACCGATAAGGTCGTCAAGGATGTGGACGCCATCACCGCGGAAAAGGAAAAGGAGCTCATGGGCGTATGACGCGGGACGCCCTGGGACTGCCGCTTGCGCGGGCCGAGGCCCTTTTTGCCGGGCGGACCTGCCAGGTCGAGTGGACGCTGCCGCCCAAGCGGCCCGATAAGGCGGGGAGCGCGCGCGTTGTGCGCGCGGTAGAGCGCGGCGAGACGGTGGTTTTGACCGTCTCGCTTTTTGAGGATACGCCAAAGGAGGAGCCATGAGCATGGAACTGCCCATTCCCGCCGCGCTCATGCCGCGGCACGTGGCCATCATCATGGACGGCAACGGCCGCTGGGCCAAGGCGCACGGCATGCCCAGGGCCTGGGGGCACCGGCAGGGCGTCGTCGCCCTGGAGCCCATCATCTCCTTGTGCGGGGCGTGGGGGATCGAGGCGCTGACGCTGTTTGCCTTCTCCACGGAAAATTGGGCCCGCCCCAAGGACGAGGTCGCCCAGCTCATGGGCCTGATCGTCGAATTCTTCAACAAGAAGATCGACGAGCTGGACCAAAAGGGCGTGTGCATCCGCATGCTGGGCGACCTTGCGGGCGTGCCCCAGGTGCAGCGCGAGACCGCGCGCCAGGCCATGGAGCGCACGAAGAACAACGCGGGGCTCAAGCTCAACATCGCCCTCAACTATGGCGGGAGGCAGGAGATCGTGCGCGCGGCGCAGCGGCTTGCCGCAAAGTGCGCAAGCGGGGAAATGACCCCGGAGGACATCGGCGAGACCGCCTTTGAGGGAGAGCTTTACACATCGGGCCTTCCCATGGTGGACCTGCTCATCCGCACAAGCGGGGAGGAGCGGCTGTCCAACTTCCTGCTGTATCAATGCGCCTATGCCGAGTTCGTCTTTGTCAAGGAGAATTGGCCTGACTTTTCCCCGGCGGTCTTTGCCGCGGCGCTGGATGCCTACGCGCGCCGGGACCGCCGCTTTGGCAAGGTTTGATTGAATATGGATTAAAGTAAGGAATTAAGAAGAATGCTGAAAAGAATGGTCACGGGGCTGGCGGCGGGCGCCTATGTGGCGGCGATGGTGCTGCTGGGCAGGACCGCCCTTATGGTCAACGTGGTGCTGCTGCTCATCATCGGGACGCACGAAATCCTTAGCAGCCTGAGCGCCGGCGGCTTTCGGCCGGTCAAGTGGGTATACTACCCTTATGTGCTTTTGCTGCTACCGGCCTACCTCTGGCTGGGGGAAAAGGGCCTGCTGATCCTGCTGATTGCCGGGACCATGGCCGCCATGGCCGCCGCCGCCCTGCGCCATGAGCCCGACCCGGGGGAGATGCTCGCCGCGCTGCTGCCCGCGTTCTATCCCGCCATCCCCATCATGGCCATGTGCATGGTGATGAACAACGATTTGGCGCATTGGCGGCTGTACGTGTGGCTGATGTTCGCGCTGTCCGTGGGCAGCGATGGGTTCGCGCTCTTCTTTGGCCGCGCCTTCGGCCGCCACAAGCTCATCCCCAAGGTCAGTCCCAACAAGACGGTGGAGGGCGCGGTGGGCGGCGTGATGGGGTCGCTGTTCAGCGCGCTGGTCGTCTACTGCGTCAGCCTCTACTTCCGGGACGGCATTTCGGTGTGGACCTTCCTTGGGCTGGGGCTTGCGGGCTCGCTGGCCACGCAGGTGGGCGATATCGTCGCCTCCTACATCAAGCGCTTTTGCAAGGTCAAGGATTTTGGAACCATGTTCCCCGGCCACGGCGGCCTTTTGGACCGGCTGGACGGCATTTTGTACAACGCGGTTGCGCTTTGCATCTACACGATGCTGCTGGGCGTTTGACGGACAAAGGGGGAAGACATGATGCTAAGACTCGCCATCCTGGGCAGCACGGGCTCCATCGGCACGCAGGCGCTTGACGTTGTGGCCGCGCATCCCGACCGCTTCCGCGTCGTGGCGCTGGCGGCCAGGAGCAGCGCCGAAGCGCTGCTGTGCCAGGTCGCGGCGTTTCGCCCGGATCAGGCGGTGCTCACCCAGCCGCCCAAGGGCTTTTTAGGGACAAATGAATGCCAATGGGACTTTGGAGAGGAAGCACTGCTGGACATCTGCAAGCGAGAGGATGTCGATGCGGTGCTTGTTGCCGTTGTGGGCATTGCGGGGCTTGGGGCGGTGCTGTGCGCCATTCGGCACGGCAAGCGGGTGCTGCTGGCCAGCAAAGAGGCGCTGGTGACGGGAGGCGAGCTGGTCATGGCCGCGGCAAAGGAGTGCGGCGCGCCCCTGCTGCCGGTGGACAGCGAGCACAGCGCCATCTTCCAATGCATCCAGGGCCGGCCGAACGCCCGCCCCACGCGCCTCGTTTTAACGGCGTCGGGAGGTCCGTTTCGCACCTTTACCAAGGCGCAGATGGAGCGCGCCACCCTTGCGCAGGTGCTCAAGCACCCCAATTGGAGCATGGGCCGCAAGATCACCGTGGACTCCGCCTCCATGGTCAACAAGGCGCTGGAGATCATCGAGGCGCGGTATCTCTTTGACATGGCCCCGGAGCGCATCGAGGTGCTGGTACACCCGCAGAGCATCGTGCACTCGGGCGTGGAATTCTCCGACGGCGCCACGCTGATGCAGCTGGGCCTGCCCGATATGCGCGTGCCCATCGCCTACGCCATGAGCTACCCCGAGCGGCTGCCGAATGTGGGCGAGCGCTTGGACCTAAAGCGCATCGCCGCGCTCACCTTTGAGGCGCCGGACCTGGACCGGTTCCCCGCGCTGGGGCTGGCCTACCGGGTGCTGGACCAGGGCGGCGACGCGCCGGTGACGCTCAACGGCGCCAATGAGGTGGCGGTGGACCTGGTGCTCAAGGGGAGCCTCCCCTTCTTCCGCATCCCGCAGGTGCTGGAGGCGGCGCTGGACCGCGTGCCCCCGGCGCGGATTCGTGCGGTGGAGGACATTTGGGAGGCGGACCGCCGCGCGCGCGAGGCGGCGCTGAAGGCGGCAAGGCCGTGGCTGATTTAAGCGCTGGAAACAAGCGCGGGGCATGGCGGCTCAAGCAAGCGCAGACCAGCTGAGGAGGTTGAGAATCATGTCAACAGCGATTGTGCACGCGGGGGTGGAGCGCATCGGCGCCTGGATGGAATTGGTCCGGGACGTGCGCGACAACTTCCCCGGCCTGGAAACCGAGGAAAAGCTGCGGCAGCACCAGGAAACCGTTGAAAAGTTCATGCGCCGCGGCGAGGCGATTTGCGCCCTGGAGGGCGAGCGCGTCGTGGGCGCGCTGCTGTACTCATGCAAGCACGGGATGCTGTGCTTCTTGGCGGTGGACCCGGCGTGCCGGCGGCGCGGCATCGCCCGGGGCATGGTGGAGCGCATGCTGGAGCACATGCCCAACGGGGATGTGCGCGTTCAGACCTTTCGCCAGGGGGACCCGCGGGGCGCCTCGGCGCGACCGTTCTACCTCTCCCTGGGCTTTGCGCCCGACAGGCTTTCCGACTTTGAGGGGTATCCCGAACAGGACTTTGTTTTAAAGAGGTGAATTCATCTTCGTGAGTACGATTCTCTACGTCCTATTGGCGCTGGTGGTGCTGGGCGTCTGCATTTTTGTGCATGAGCTGGGGCATTACCTTGCGGCGAGGGCCTGCGGCCTGACTGTGCTGGAATTTGCCATCGGCATGGGTCCCAAGATCGCCTCGTGGCGCAAAAACGACATCGATTATTCCATCCGGGCCTTCCCGGTGGGCGGCTTCTGCGCCTTTGCCGGGGAATCGCCCGACGACGAGCTGGATGACCCGCGCAACATCAATTTGCAGCCCGCCTGGAAGCGGCTGACCATGACGCTGGCCGGGCCGCTGATGAACTTTGTCCTGGCCCTGGTTATGGCCGTAATGCTCATGGCCGCGGTGGGCGAATACGTCCTGGTCAACCGCATCGAGAGCGTGACGGAGAACTCGCCCGCGGCCCTGGCGGGCATTCAGCCGGGGGATGCCATCGTGGGCGTGGACGGCGCCCGCTTTAACACGGCCGAGGAGGTCAGCCAGGCCATTGGCAACACGGGGGAGCGGGACGTCACCCTGACCGTCGACCGGGGCGGCGCGGTGTTTGACCAGAGCGTCGCCAAGCAGTACGACCAGGAGAGCGGACGGTACTTAATGGGCGTCACCTTCGGCGTCGAGCGCGTGCGCATGAGCTTTTTCAAGGCGGTGGGCAACTCCTTCTCCTACTGCGGGGAGCTGCTGCGCACCATGTTTCAAACCCTTAAAGGCATGTTTACGCAAAAGGATGTGCTGGATCAGGTGGCGGGCCCGGTGGGCACCGTATCCATCATGACGGAATACGCCAAGCAGTCCTTCTCCCAGTCCTTTGCCGAGGGCGTGACCATGGTTCTAAACTTAGCGGTCATCATCTCGATGAACCTGGGGCTGATGAATCTTTTGCCCCTGCCCGCGCTGGACGGCGGGCGCGTGGTGCTGCTGGCGGTGGAGGCGGTTTCGGGCAAGCACCTTTCCCGCAAGCACGAGGCCATCGTACATTTTGTGGGCCTGGTCGTGCTCATGGGCCTGATCGTGGTGCTGACGGGGCGCGACATATTGAGGATATTTGGGGTGAACGTATGACCAGAAGAAAATGCAGGACCATCCGCGTGGGCGCGGTGGCCATCGGCGGGGAAGCGCCCGTCAGCGTGCAGTCCATGACCAACACCGATACCCGCGACGCCATGGCCACCCTGGCGCAGATCGAAAAACTGCATAAGGCGGGCGCGGACATCGTGCGCGTCTCCGTCTACGACGAAAAGTGCGTGCAGTCGGTGCGCAAGCTGGTGGATTACTCCCCCGTGCCGCTGGTGGCGGACATTCACTTTGACCACAGGCTCGCCCTGGGCGCGATGGAGAACGGCATCCACAAGCTGCGCATCAATCCGGGCAACATCGAGCGCAAGGAGGACGTGCGCAGGATGGTGGACTGCGCCAAGGCGCACGGCGTGCCCATCCGCATCGGCGTCAACACCGGCAGCCTGCCCAAGGATCTGGTGGAAACGCGCGGCGTGACGCCGGAGAGCATGGTGGAGGCCGCGCTTCGGCACGTGCGCATCTTGGAGGAATACGGGTTTTACGATATTGCCCTCTCGCTCAAGGCATCCGACGTGCGCGCCAACGTGCAGGCCTACCGCCGCATGGCCGAGATCTGCGATTATCCCCTGCATTTGGGGGTGACGGAGGCGGGCCGCAAGGGCATGGGCACGGTCAAGAGCGATATCGGCATCGGCGCGCTGCTGCTGGACGGCATCGGCGACACCATCCGCGTCTCGCTCTCCGGCGACCCCGTGCCCGAGGTCGCCGCGGGCATCAACATCCTGCGCGCCATCGGCTTAAGGCGCGACGCGGTCAACATCGTCTCCTGCCCCACCTGCGGCCGCAAGGCGCTGGATGTCGACGGTCTGGCAAAGGAGGTGGAGTCCCGCCTGGCGGGCGTGGAGCTGCCCATCACCGTGGCCATCATGGGCTGCGTGGTCAACGGCCCGGGCGAGGCCAAGCAGGCGGATGTGGGCATCGCGGGCGGGGGCACGGCGGGCGCGCTGTTCCGCCACGGCGTGCTGCTGCGCCGCGTGCCCAAGGACCAGCTGCTGGGCGCGCTGATGGAGGAAATCGGCCTCATCGCCAAGGAGCTGGGCAAGAGCCTGCCCCCCAGCGTGCTGCGCGGCTAAAAGAGAGTTTTCGCCGTTGACGGGGGGAGCATCCGGGCGGCTCTCTGGTGGCAAAGGGAAGAGCGCGGTATAAAGCGGGTCTTGTTGCGGATAGATGGGAGCACCGGATGCGGTTTTGTCGGCGCGGCCAGAATGCCCGCACAGTGTGCGGGCGCGGCCGGTCGTCTGCGGATAGAAAGGGAAGAGGCGCGGTTTAAAGCGGGCCTCCGTTGCGGACGGATGGGAACACCGGATGCGGCTTTGTCGGCGCGGCCAGAATGTCCGCACAGTGTGCGGGCGCAGCCGGCCGCCTGCGGATAGAAAGGGAAGGAGCGCGGTTTAAAGCGGGCCTCCGTTGCGGACGGATGGGAGCACCGGATGCGGTTTAGCGGCTGATTAGAGCGGCTGGAAAGCCCGCACCATGCGGCCGCGGTGGGTGAAAAGGGAAGGTGCGCGCGGCAGCGCGCCCCCGTTGTAAACAAAGGGCAAGCCCGGAAGCGGTTTATTGGCGCAGCCGGAAGGCCCGCGCGCCGTGTGAACGCGGGAGAAATAGAAATTCAAAGATGGGAGGGAAAGCGGATGCCGGGGGAAGCGGATTGGAAACAGCGGCTCCGGGAGGTGGCGCCCGACGCGCCGGTGGACAAGCTCACCCTGGAGCGCGTGTCCGTTCACAAAAAGAGCGCGCGCCTGAAGGTGCGCTTTCTCTCCCGCGCGGTGCTCTCCAAGGAGGAGTACGCCTGCCTTCAGGACGGGCTCAAGCGCATGTTCGGCAAAAAGGGCGGCCTTGCGGTGGAAGTGAGCGTGGCCTGCCCGACGCTGGCGGACGACTTTATGCGGGACCCCGAAAAATACGCCGGGTGGCTCTCCGGCGCGCTGATCAGCCAGATGCCCTCGGTAAGGCCCCACCTTGCCGGCGCGGCCTGGACGGTGGAGAACAACACCCTCACCCTCACCGTACAAAAGAAAATCGCCGCGGACCTCATGCTGCTGCGGGGCGCGGACGGCATCATCGGCAACATTCTCTCCGCCGTGTTCCGGCGCGAGGCCGCCGTGCAGATCATCTCCCGCGAGCAGGAGATCAAGCTGGAGCAGTATCTGGAGGAGCGCAGGCGCTTGGACCAGGAGATGATCGACCAGATGGGCGAGCTGCCCAAGGAGAAAAAGAAGGCGGAAGGGCCCAAGGTGCTCTACGGCCGCAAGATCTCCCAGAGCAAAAACGACCCCATCGGCGATCTGGACGAGACCAGCGGCCGCGTCTGCGTGGAGGGCTTTGTGCTCGATCCCGTGGAGAGCAAGGAGCTGCGCGGCGGGTATAAGACGCTGGTCACCTTTGGGGTTACGGATTACACCGGGTCCATCCTCTGCAAGGTCTTCCTCAACACCGAGCAGGGAGAGGGCAAGGAGGTTTCCGGCCTCAAGCCCGGCATCCGCGTCAAGGTGCGCGGCGGCTGCCAGTACGACAACTTTTCCAAGGAAGTCTCCTTCATGGTGGACGACATCCAGCAGATGCCCTTCACCCCCCGGCGGGACGAGGAGGAGGTCAAGCGCGTGGAGCTGCATTTGCACACGCAGATGTCCAACATGGACGGCGTTTCCTCCGCTTCCGCCCTCATCAAGCGCGCCGCCGAATGGGGGCACGAGGCCGTGGCCATCACCGACCACGGCGTGGTGCAGGCCTATCCCGAGGCGTTTGACACCGTTAAAAAGCTCAAAAAGAGCGGCAAGAACATCAAGCTCATCCCCGGCATGGAGGGGTATTTGATCGATGACAGCGGCGTGATTGTCAGCGTCCCGGACGAGGGCAGCGTGGACAGGGAATACGTGGTGCTGGATATCGAAACCACGGGCCTGCGCGCGGGCCGCGATAAAATCATCGAAATCGCCGCCGTTAAAATCGGCGCGGACGACAAGATCGTGGACGAATATCACACCATGGTCAACCCCGGCATGCGCATCCCGCCCGACTCCATCAAGGTCCACAACATCACCGACGACATGGTGGCGGGAGCGCCCTGCATCCAGGAGGCGATGCCCGCCCTGGCCGATTTCTGCCGCGGGCACGTGGTCTGCGCGCACAACGCGCCCTTTGACATCGGCTTTTTGCGCATCGACGCAGCCAATGCCGGCGTGACCCTGCCCGATCAAGTTTTGGATACCCTGCCGCTGGCGCGCGCGGTGATGACCGAGCTCAAGCGCCACAAGCTGGACCAGGTGTGCAAAAAGCTGGACGTCAAGCTCGACACCCACCACCGCGCCCTGTTCGATACCCGCGCCACCGCCCACATGCTCATCCGGCTCCTGGAGCGCGCAAAGGCGCGCGGCGTTTCCACCCTGCGCGACCTCAACGACAAGCTCGGCCAGAAGGTCGCCGCGGCGGGCACCTCCTACCACATTGTGATCCTGGCCAAGGAGCGCGCGGGCCTGGAAAACCTCTACCGCCTCGTCTCCGACGCGCATTTGCAGCACTTCGACCGCCGGCCGCACATCCTAAAGTCGGAGCTGATCAAGCGCCGCCAGGGGCTGATCCTGGGCTCCGCGTGCGAGGCGGGCGAGCTGATTCGCGCCATGGTGGAGGGCAAGAGCGACAAGGAGCTCGAGCGCATCGCCGCCTTTTACGATTATTTGGAGATTCAGCCCACCGGCAACAACGCCTTCATGGTGCGCCAGGGCCTCATCAAGGACGAAAAGGGCTTGCAGGACTTGAACCGCCGCGTGCTCGCCCTGGGGGATAAGCTGGGCAAGCCCGTATGCGCCACCTGCGATGTGCACTTTCTCGACCCGGAGGACGCGGTCTACCGCGAGATCCTGATGACGGGCATGGGCTTTGACGACGCCGACCAGCAGGCGCCGCTCTACCTGCGCACCACAAGGGAGATGCTGGATGAGTTCGCCTATTTGGGCGACCGCGCCAGAGAGGTGGTCATCGACAACCCCCGCAAGATCGCGGACATGGTGGGGGAGATCAAGATGTTCCCCAAGCACCCGCGCGACGAGGAGACCTTCCAGCCCCAGCTGCCGAACGCCGAGCGGGAGATCGAATCCATGGCCTGGGAGAACGCCCGCAACCTCTACGGCGACCCGCTGCCCGAGATCGTCTCCGCCCGGTTGGAGCGGGAGCTCAAGTCCATTTTGGGGCACGGCTTTGGCACCCTCTACTATTCGGCGCACCTGCTGGTCAAAAAGTCCAACGAGGATGGGTTCCTGGTGGGCAGCCGCGGTTCGGTGGGCTCGTCGTTCGCGGCCACCATGTGCAACATCACCGAGGTCAACCCCCTGCCGCCCCACTACGTCTGCCCCCAGTGCCGCTTTTCGGACTTTGACGTGGATGTGCACCAGTATCCCTGCGGCATCGACCTGCCCGAGCGCAAGTGCCCCCGGTGCGGCGCGGACTTGCTGCACAACGGCTACGACATTCCCTTTGAGGTGTTCCTGGGCTTCAACGGCGACAAGGTGCCCGATATTGACCTGAACTTCTCCGGCATTTACCAGCACCGGGCGCACGAATACGTCAAGGAGCTCTTTGGACAGGGGCAGGTCTTCAAGGCCGGCACCATCGGCACCCTGGCCGACAAGACCGCCTATGGCTACGTCAAAAAGTGGTGCGAGGAGAAGGGACATCGGGCCACGAGCGTGGAAATGGACCGGCTGGTCAAGGGCTGCGTGGGCGTCAAGCGCACCACCGGCCAGCACCCCGCCGGCATGGTCATCGTGCCGGACGAATACACCATCTATCAGTTTTCCCCCATTCAGCACCCTGCCGACGACAAGGGATCGGGCATTATCACCACCCATTTCGACTTTGGCTCCCTGCACGACATTCTGGTCAAGCTCGACGTGCTGGGCCACGATGATCCCACCATGATCAACATGCTCGAGCGCCTGACCCACATCAAGGCCACCGAGCTGCCGCTCAACGACCCCAAGGTGCTGGGCCTGTTCTCCTCGCCGGAGCCGCTGGACCTGGCGCCCAACCAGATCCGCGGCGTGACCAAGGGCACGCTGGGCATTCCGGAGTTTGGCACCAAGTTCGTCCGCCAGATGCTGGAGGACACCAAGCCCTCCACCATGGCCGAGCTGATCCGCATCTCCGGCCTGTCCCACGGCACGGACGTATGGCTGAACAACGCGCAGGACATGATTTTGCAGGGCATCTGCAAACTCAACGACTGCTTCTGTACCAGAGACGACATCATGAATTACTTAATCAGCATGGATGTGGCGCCCAAGATGGCCTTTACCACCATGGAGGCGGTGCGAAAGGGGCGCGGCCTCACGCCGGAGATGGAGGCGGCCATGCGCGAGAAGAACGTGCCGGAGCACTACATCGACTCCTGCAAGAAGATCAAGTACATGTTCCCCAAGGGGCATGCCGCCGCCTACGTCATGATGGCGCTGCGCGTGGCGTGGTTTAAGGTCTACCGTCCCTTGGAGTACTACGCCACCTTCTTTACCGTGCGCGCGGATAACTTCGACGCCATCCTGATGCTGGGCACGCCGGAGGAGCTGGACGCGGAGATGAACCGCATCGACAAGCTGGGCAAGTACGAGCGCACGGCCAAGGACGACGATACCTACACCCTGCTGGAGCTGGTCTACGAGATGCGCGCCCGGGGCTTTGACTTCCTGCCGGTGGACCTTTACAAGTCCACGGCGGACGAGTTCCTCATCGAGGATGGGCGCATCCGCCCGCCGTTTAACCGCCTGCCCGGCGTGGGCGGCGCGGCGGCCGACGCGCTCTACGCCGCCTGCCAGGAGGCCGTCCGGGAGGATCGCCCCTTTATCTCCGTGGAGGACCTCAAGGCCCGCGCGGGCGCGAGTGCGGGCACCATCGAGCAGCTCCGCCTCTCCGGCGCGCTGCACGGCCTGCCGGAGACCTCGCAGGTCTCCCTGTTCTAAAAAAGGCCCGCGCCTGAAACGGCATGGGTCGCTTGCCTAGCCTTGCGCGGGCGGACGCCCCTCCGGCGCGCTGCGCGGCTTTGTACAGTCATGAACAGCCTGCGCCGCCTTGCGCGGGCTGCCGGGGGCAGCGGCTTAGGGCCCGCGCAGACGCGAGGGCCCCCGTCTCTCCGGCGCGCTGCGCGGTCTGCCGGGGATCGCGCCAGCCTTGCTTACTTGTTTAAAGGAAGGCCCGCGCGGATCTGTAAAGGCCCGCGCGGCTTTGTACAGTCATGGGCAGCCTGCGCCGCCTTGCGCGGGGTGCCGGGGGCAGCGGCTAAGGACCCGCGCAGACGGAAGGGCCTCCGCCCCTCCAGCGCGCTGCGCGGCCTGCTTGGGCAGCGCGCGGGTCTCCCGGATAAAAAAGGCCCGCGCGGCTTTGTACAGTCATGGGCAGCCTGTGCCGCCTTGCGCGGGTAGCGGCTAAAGGCTCGCGCAGACGGAAGGGCCCCGCCCCTCCGACGCGCTGCGCGGCCTGCTTGGGTAGCGCGTAGATCTCCCGGTATAAAACAGTCACATGCCTGAAACGGCATGGGTCGCTTGCCCCGCCTTGCGCGGGCTGCCGGGGGCAGCGGCTTAGGGCCCGCGCAGACGCGAGGGCCCCCGCCCTTCCGGCGGACTGCACGGCCTATTTGGCGCGCGCGGGTCTCCCGGTTAAAAAAGGCCCGCGCGGCCTACCGTGGGAATCTGCTAAAGGCCCGCGCAAGCATCCCTGTTCGAAATTAAGCCCTCGGGGAGGACCGGCCCTTAACCCCTACGGAGGGGGCGAAAGGCTCGCGCCTCCATCAAAACGCCCGCGGGCTGCCGCCGGGCGCTGGGCAGCTTTCACGCACCCGCGCAAAAACACCCTCGCCCCGCGCATTTTGGCGCGGTCTTTCGGGAAGGAATTCGTGATTTTCTCTTGTATTTGCGGGAAAACAGTGGTATACTACCCTTGGATTGCAGCTTTGGTGAGAGTGGGAGGCATTTTCCCGCTCTTTACTATTGTCGAATGGACAATGCGACCGGTTCGGAGGAAAAACATTGGCGAAAAAAAGCGTGACGGCAATAGCTGGAGAGATTGCGGAGCGTCTCGCGGTAAAAATGGGATACGAATTTGTCGACGTCGAGCTCGCCAAAGAGCACGGCGCGGCTTTTTTGCGCATTTTTGTGGACAAGGAGGGCGGCATGTCGCTGGATGACTGCGCACTCTACCACCATGCCATCCAAAAAGACCTGGAGGATCTGGAGTACGATTATCTGGAGATCTCCTCCCCCGGGGTGGATCGCCCGCTCAAGCGCCCGCGCGACTTTGAAAGGGCCCGGGGCGAGCGGGTGGAAGTCAAGCTCTACCGCGCGCTGGACGGCGCCAAGCAGTATACAGGGCAGCTTGTCGGATTGGTGGAGGACCAGGTGGTCATCGCCATGGAGGACGGGCAGAGGCGCTTCCCCCGCAAGGACTGCGCCCTGGTCAAGCCTGTGATCGAATATGAGGACATTGAGGAGGAGTAGAAGGCATGAATGTAGAGTTTATCGAGGCGCTCAACGAGCTTTGCAAAACCCGCAGGATTAAAAAAGAAGTGCTGCTGGAGGCCATCGAGCAGGCGCTGATGTCCGCCTATAAAAAGAACTTCGACTCCGCCTCCAACGCGCGCGTCACCCTGGACGCCATCACCGGCGAGGTGGCGGTTTACGCGCAGAAGAAGGTCGTCGAGGTTGTGGAAAACCCGCAATTGGAAATCGCCCTGGATAACCCCGCGGTAGGCAACAAGTACGAGCTGGGCGACATTGTGGAGGTGGAGGTCACCCCCCGCAACTTCGGACGCATCGCCGCGCAGGCGGCCAAGCAGGTCATCATCCAGCGCATCCGCGAGGCGGAGCGCGGGGTGATCTACGATGAGTACATTGAAAAAGAGGCGGAGATCCTCACCGCCATTGTGCTGCGCGTGGAGGGCAAGACCGTCTACGTGGACCTAAACCGCACCGAGGGCGTGCTCGATCCCTCCCAGCAGATGCCCGAGGAGGAGTTCCACCCCGGCGACCGCGTCAAGGTCTACGTCATGGAGGTCAACCGCTCGCAAAAGGGCCCGCAGGTGATGGTCTCCCGCACGCACTCCGGCCTGGTCAAGCGCCTCTTTGAGATGGAGGTGCCCGAGATCCAGACGGGCGTGGTGCAGATCAAGTCCATCGCCCGAGAGGCGGGCTACCGCACCAAGATGGCGGTCTATTCCTCCGACCAGGCGATTGATCCTGTGGGCGCTTGCGTGGGCCAGCGCGGCACGCGCGTGGAAACCATCGTAAACGAGCTGCGGGGCGAAAAGGTGGACATCATCAAGTGGTCCTCCGACCCCGCCGAGTACATCGCCCAGGCGCTCTCCCCGGCAAAGGTGGTGGGCGTGTTCGTCAACGAGCATGAAAAGGCCGCCAAGGTCGTGGTGCTGGACAACCAGCTCTCCCTGGCCATCGGCAAGGAGGGGCAGAACGCCCGCCTGGCCGCCAAGCTCACCGGCTGGAAGATCGACATCAAGTCCCAGTCCCAGATGGAAGAGAGCATGGGGGTGTAGCGCTTGAAGCAAAAAAAGATCCCCATGCGCATGTGCGTGGGCTGCCGCGAGATGAAGCCCAAAAAGGAGCTGATCCGCGTGGTCCGGCCGCCGCAGGGCGCCGTTATGCTCGACCGCACCGGCAAGGCCGCGGGCAGGGGCGCCTACGTCTGCCCCTCGGGCGCGTGCTTGGAAAAGGCGCGCAAGGCCAAGACCCTGGAGCGCACGCTGGAGGCGGCCATTGAGCCCGCCGTCTATGAGCAGCTAAAAAAGGAGTTGGATGCCCGTGAGGAGTAAGTTGCACGGCATGATCTCCCTGGCCGCCAAGGCCGGAAAGCTGCAATCGGGCGAAACGGCGGTCAGGGCCGCGATTCAGAAAAAACAGGCAGTTATGCTGCTCGCGGATGAAAACGCCTCCGCGAACACCAAGGATACAATGGGTAAGCTAAACACTGCGTACGCACTCCCGCTGCTTTACGTGGAGGACTTAGGCGCGTTGATCGGCAAGCCCGGCAGAACCATGGTCGCCCTGTGCGACGCGGGCTTTGCAAAGGCAATTGAGAAAATCAAGGACGAAAGTGAACACGGGGGTGTAGAAGTAGAATGACAAAAGTGAAAGTCCAGGACGCCGCCAAACAACTGGGCGCGGGCGCTCAGGAGTTGATGGAGAGAATCGCCTCCACCCGCAAGGGCACGCAGGATACGCTTGCGGCGCTGCGCCGGCTGGAAGAGCAGATGCAGGAGAAGGAAGAAAAGGAGCGTGCGGAGGCCGACCGCATTCGCCAGGAGCAGGAGCGCATCCGGGAAGAGGAGGACCGCATCGCCGCGGCCAACGCCCAGGAGGAGGCCCTGCGCGCGGCGGTGCTCGCCCAGCGCGAGATCTCCCGCAAGGAAACGCAGGGGGAGAGCGCGCCGGCCCAGCAGCCGCAGCAGCCCACCCAGGCGGAAGCGCCCAAGGCCGAGTCCCCCCGCCCCCAGACGCCGCCGCGCCAGCCGGCCGCTCCCCGGCCCCAGGCGGGAGGCCGCCCGCAGCGGCCCGGCGCTTTCGTGCCCCGGCCCTTTATCCCCAATCCCAACGACCCCAACGCGCTGGTCAACCGCCAGAATCCCAACTTCGTGCCCCCGGCGGGCGCGCAGCAGGGGGAGCGGCGGCCCTACCCGCCCAGAGACGGGCAGCAGCGCCCCTATCCGCCCAGAGACGGCCAACAGAGGCCCTATCCCCCCAGGGACGGGCAACAGCGGCCCTACCCCCCCAGGGATGGCGCGCGCCCCTTTGCGCCGCGCGACAAGGATAAGGATGCGGACGTGCAGCGCCGCCCGGCCTCCCGCTCCGGCGGATTCGGCCGCCCCAAGGCGCCCGAGCTCACCCCGGTGATGGAGAAGGAGCGCGTCAGCAACTACGATCCCAACAAGAACAATTACCAGCGCCAGCACGATCCCGAAAAGAAGGCGCAAAAGCCCAAGAAGCAGATCATGAAGGAGAACGTCAGGGCCGCGGGCGGTCTTGACGACGAGTGGCGCCGCAGCCGCAAGCCCAAGAAGGGCCAGCAGTTCGCGCCCCGGCCCGAGCCCATCAAGATCGAAAAGGCGTACATGACCGCCGAGAAGATCACCGTTAAGGACCTGACCGAGCGCATCGGCAAGCCCGCGGGCGAGATCATCAAAAAGCTGCTGCTGCTGGGCATCATGGCCACCATCAATCAGGAATTGGACTTTGACACCGCGCAGCTGGTCTGCACGGAATTCGGCATAGAGCTTGAACTGAAGCTGGATAAGACCTACGAAGAGACGCTGGAGGAGGAGACGGAGCAGGACAAGGAGGAGGATCTCCAGCCCCGGCCGCCGGTGGTCACCATCATGGGCCACGTCGACCACGGCAAGACCTCGCTGCTGGACTGCATCCGCGCCACCCATGTCACCGCCGGCGAGGCGGGCGGCATCACCCAGCACATCGGCGCCTATACCGCGCAGATTCACGGCCAGCGCATCACCTTCCTGGATACGCCCGGCCATGAGGCCTTCACCGCCATGCGCATGCGCGGCGCCCAGTGCACCGATATTGTGGTGCTGGTCGTCGCCGCGGACGACGGCATCATGCCCCAGACCGTGGAGGCCATCAACCACTCCAAGGCGGCGGGCGTGCCCATCATCGTGGCCATCAACAAGATGGATAAGCCCACGGCCAACCCCGAGCGCGTCAAGCAGGAACTCACCGAGCACGAGCTGGTCCCCGAGGATTGGGGCGGCGACGTGATCTGCGCGCCGGTTTCGGCCGTGACGCAGCAGGGCATTGACAACCTGCTGGAGATGATCCTGCTCACGGCGGAGATGAAGGAGCTCAAGGCCAACCCCAACCGCCCGGCCAGGGGCACCATCATCGAGGCGCGCCTGGACAAGGGCCGCGGCCCGGTGGCGACCCTCCTTGTGCAGAACGGCACCATCCGCGTGGGCGATACCATCGTCGCCGGCACGGCCTACGGCCGCGTGCGCGCCATGGTCAGCGACCAGGGCCAGCGCATCACCGAGGCGGGACCCTCCACGCCGGTGGAGATCATCGGCTTTAGCGAAGTGCCCGACGCGGGCGACCTGCTCTACGTCTCCACGGACGACAAGCTCTCCCGCCAGGTGGCCGAGGAGCGCCGCGACAAGCTCAAGGCCGCGCAGCTCAAGGCCATGCAGAAGACCACCCTGGACGATCTGTTCAACCAGATGCAGGAAGGCGAGATCAAGGAGCTCAACGTCATCGTCAAGGCGGACGTGCAGGGCTCGGTGGAGGCGGTGCGCGCCTCGCTGGAGAAGCTCTCCAATGAGGAGGTGCGCGTGCGCTCCATTCACGGCGGCGTGGGCGCCATCAACGAAAGCGACGTCTCGCTTGCGGCCTCTTCCAACGCCATTGTCATCGGCTTTAACGTCCGTCCCGACGCCAAGGCGCGCGCCCTGGCCGAGCGCGAGGGCGTGGATGTGCGCCTCTACCGCATCATCTACGACGCCATTGAGGAGGTCAAGGCGGCCATGAAGGGCATGCTGGCCCCCAAGTTCAAGGAGGTTATCCTCGGCCATGCCGAGGTGCGCCAGACCTTCCGCGTCTCGGGCGTGGGCACCATCGCCGGCTGCATGGTCACCGATGGCGTCATGCGCCGCAACGGCAAGGTTCGCCTGCTGCGCGATAACGTGGTCATCTTCGAGGGCAACCTCGATTCCCTCAAGCGCTTTAAGGACGACGCGCGCGAGGTCAACGCGGGCTACGAGTGCGGCATCGGCCTGGAGGGCTACAACGACATGAAGGAGCTGGATGTCATCGAGTGCTTCGTCATGGAGGAAATCGAAAACTAAACGAGTGAAAACGCGGCGGCGGGCGATGGGAAAAGTCGCCTGCCGCCGTTTGCCAACGCCGGCGTTGAGTTAAGAGCGCGGGCATGATCGATTTTGCGCGCAGGGGGAAAGATAAAGCCCGATGCAGCAAAGCCATCGAACCATTGAAGGAAACGAGGACAAGCATATGCCAGGATTTGACAGAGTGGACCGGCAGGCGGAGGAGCTCCGGCGCGGGCTGGACAACATCATCCGCAACCAGGTCAAGGACCCTAGGATTCCCGAGGTATTCTCCATTACGGGCGTAGAGCTGGCCAGGGACCTTAGGCACGCCAAGGTATCCATCAGCGCCATGACGGCGAGCGAACAGGAGAAAAAGGACATGCTCAAGGCGCTCAAAAGCGCCCAGGGCTTCATCCGGCACGCGCTGGGGCAGGAGATCATCCTGCGCACCATTCCGGAGCTGGCGTTTGTGGCGGATGATTCCATCGCCTACAGCGTGCACATCGCTTCGCTCCTGCGCGATATTTCCACCGCGGACAATCAAGAGGACGAGAAGGAAGAGCCATGATTGCAGAATTGAAAGGGGCGCTGGAGGCAGCGGCGAGCATCGCCCTGGTCTGCCACGTCTCCCCCGACATGGATACGCTGGGCTCGGCGGCGGCCCTGCGCATGATCCTACAGAGCATGGGCAAGCGCGTCAACATCTACGACCAGGATGCGGTGTCGGAGCGCTTTCTCTTTTTGGAGGGCTTAAAGGACGTGCGCCTGCCGGACGACGAAGTGTACGATTTGTGCGTCAGCATCGACGTCTCCGACCGGGAACGCATGGGTTCCGCGGCGGCGGTGTTTGACCGCGCGCGAAGCCGCGCCATGATCGACCATCACATGACCACGCAGCCCTTTGCGCCCATCCACGTGGTGCGGCCCCAGGCCGCGGCCACCGCGCAGATTGTCACGGAGCTCTGCGCGCAGTGCGGTTGGAGCATCCCGCGGGCGGCGGCCATGTGCCTGCTGGCGGGCGTCTCCACCGACACCGGGAACTTTAGCTTCGCAAGCGTTACGGGCGAGACCTTCCGCGCGGCGGGCGCGCTGGTGGATTGCGGCGCGAAAACCAGCGTCATCACCGAAAACCTCTATCACACCAGTACCGAAGGGCATATCCGCATGCTGGGCCGCGTGCTCAACGGCTTGAGGCTCAAGGCGGACGGGCGCGTGGCGCTGATGCGCGTGACGCGGGAGGACATGCAAGAGCTTCGCGCCACGCAGGAGGATACCGACGGCATCATCAACTTTGCCTTGGAGATCAAGGGCGTGCGCGCGGCGGCCCTGCTCAGCCAGCGGGAGGGCTTTGTCAAGTGCTCCCTGCGCGCCCGCGAGCCGCTGGACGTGGCGGCGGTGGCCGCGCGCTTTGGCGGCGGCGGGCACATTCTGGCGGCCGGGTGCAGCTTCTACGGCAAAACCATGGAGGAGGCCGAGGCTGAGATGGAGAACGCGCTGATGGAGCTGGTGAGATGACGGAGGGATTTTTGAACCTGCTCAAGCCGCCGGGCATGACCTCCTCCGATGCGGTGGTGATGGTGCGCCGCGCCCTGCCCAGGGGCGTTAAGGTGGGCCACATGGGCACCCTGGACCCCGAGGCGGCGGGCGTGCTGCCCATCGGCGTGGGAAAGGCCACGCGGCTTTTCGACTATGTGAGCGACAAGGAAAAGACATACCGGGCAGAGCTTTGCGTGGGCGCGGCGACCGACGCCCAGGACGCCACCGGCCGCGTGATTCGGCGCGGCCCCGGCGCGAGCGCCGAGGCGCTGCTGCGCGTCCTGCCCCAGTTTGTGGGCGAGATCGAGCAGGTGCCCTCGATGTACTCCGCCATTAAGGTGGGCGGGCGCAAGCTCTATCAGGCGGCCCGCGCCGGGGAAGCGGTGGAGGTCCCGCGCCGCACGGTGCGCATTGAGCGCATCGATTTCATCGCGCAGACCGGGGAGAATCGCTTCCTAATCGACGTGTTCTGCGGCCGGGGCACCTATATCCGCACCCTGTGCCACGACATCGGCGCGGCCATGGGCACCTGTGCGCACATGTCCTTTTTGCTCAGGACGCGCACGGGCGTCTTTGACCTGGCCTCCGCCGTCACGCCGGAGGCGTTTCTCCAGGGCGCCGGCGCGGGCCGGATGCCCCTTCTGCCCTGCGACGCGCCGCTGGCGCACATCGCCCAGGTGCGCCTGGACCAGGCCTTGGAGCGGGCGGTGCGCAATGGCAACCCCGTCCCCTTGGCGGGCCTGACGAACCCGCCTGCGGATGGCGCGATCGTGCGCGTGTATGTGGGCGAGCGCTTTGCCGGGATGGGCCAGGCACAGGGGGACAGCCTTCGGTTCCGCTGCATGCTGCTGTAAGAGCGAGCGCGGGGGCTTGGGCGCGGATCATAGAAAAGGATGCGGGGGAATTCAAATGAAGTGCTATACAACCGCGCTAAGCGGGACGGAAAAGGCGGTCGCCCTGGGGACCTTTGACGGCGTGCACCTGGGCCATCAAACGGTGATGGAGGTGACGCAGACCATCGCCCTGATGGAGAACCTGACGCCCTGCGCCATATCCTTCCTCAACCATCCCCTCTCGGTGGTGGGCGCCGGCGCGCCGCCGCTGCTCACCCTGCCCGCGGAAAAAGCGCTGCTGGCCTCGCGCTGCGGCATTGAGGAGCTGGTGCTGCTGCCCTTTACCCGGAGCCTGGCGGACCTGCCGGCCGAGGCGTTTGCGGCGCAGCTGGTTCGCAAGTACCGGGCGCGGCACATCGTCGTGGGGGAAAACTACACCTTTGGCGCGGGCGGCGCGGGGGATATTGACCTGCTGGACAGGCTCTCCAAGCAGATGGGGTTTGTGCTGCACGTCGCGCCCAAGCTGGGCGTCTCGGGCATGGACGTCTCTTCCACCAACATCCGCAACCTGCTCACGCAGGGAGATGTGCGGCGCGCAGCCGCGCTGCTGGGCCGCGCCTATTCCATCGGCGGCCCCATCGTCCATGGCCGGCGCATCGGGCACAGCTTGGGCTTTCCCACGATCAACATCGGCATTCCCAAGGGCAAGCTGCTGCCCAAGTTCGGCGTGTACTTTGGCTATGCCCGCTTGGGCGGCAGGGATTATCGCGCCATGTTCAACCTGGGCCTCAAGCCCACCGTGGGCAGCGACGCCCCCACGCTGGAAGCGCATCTGCTCAACTTTTCCGGCGAGGTGTACGGCGAGGCCGCCCGCGTATCCTTTGTGGCGCGCATTCGTGACGAAAAGAAGTTCGGTTCCAGGGAGGAGCTCTCGCGCCGCATCGCAAAAGACTTGGAGGCCGCGAGGCTGCTGTAAAGCGACGGGCGGGAGCGCGGGCACACGCTGCGGATTGCCCCTTCCCTTCGGGAATGTTTTTGTGTATACTATACAAATAAAGCGGCGACGCGCCGACACTTTACACAAAGGAGTTTCGGAAGGATGAAAAGATATTTTGCGCTACTGCTCCTGCTGGCCGCAATGCTTGCGCTCAGCGCGTGCACGGACGGGCCGTTGGTGGCCACCGCCACACCGCAGCCAACCCCGGAGCCCACGCCGACTCCGACGCCCGTGGTCATCTACCAAGAGGATGTGATGTGGCCCGAGGAGGGCATGGCGACGCTGCTGCCCGCCTTGACCACCCGGCTGGACGTCATGACGCAGACGGACGAGACGCTCTTTTTCGCGGCCTTTACCGAGCCGGACAGCCGCGTGATCAAACGCTACTTGGAGGCGTTGAAGGAGGCGGGCTTTACCGATGTGGAGGAGGAGAGCGAGACGCTCTACATCGCCGCGCTGGAGGGCACGCAGGGCCTGCTGAAGGTGCAGCTTTGGTACGAATCGGGCGGCGGCACGCTGCAATTAATGGACAACCGCGAGTGACCCGCCGGGGGGCGGGGTAGCGGGGGGAAGGGGCTGCGCCCCTTCCCCCCGCTACCCCAGGCGGCGCTTCGCGCCGCCTGAAAGCGCGCGTTTGGCGTTCAGTCCAGGCGATGGCAAAACCGGCGCGCGGACAGAAGAGCGCGGAGAGGGGTGCGTCCCCTCCCGCGCTCTTCCTCAGTCATCGTCCATCATCACCATCATCAGTAGCAGCAGAAGCATCTCCTCCGCGCCGTCCTCTTCCTGATCCTTGTTGAGCATCAACAGCAGCAGCAGGAGAATCTGCCGCAGCTCGCGCACGGACAATTCCCCCATTACAAAACCCCTCCCTTTCAGCACAGTTTACGCGCAAGGGGAGGGTTTTGCCACAAGGCGCTGCGCTCAAGGCCGCAGCTCGCGGATCACGCCATCGCGCATTTCGACGCGCCGCCGGCACTTGCGCGCCACGCCGTCGTCATGGGTGATGAGCACCACGGTGGTGCCCTCGGCGTTGAGCCGAGTCATGTAGCGCATGATGTCCCCGCCGGAGACGCTGTCCAGATTGCCGGTCGGCTCGTCCGCCAGCAGAAGCGGCGGACGGGTGATCAGCGCCCGCGCGATGGCCACGCGCTGCTGCTGCCCGCCGCTCATCTCCGCGGGCAGGTGGCCGCGCCGGTGGTACAGCCCCACGCTGCCCAGCGCCTGTTCCGCCCGCTCGCGGCGCTCGCGCACGGGCACGCCCATGTACATCAGCGGCAGCGCCACGTTTTCCTCCGCCGTAAGCCGCGGCAATAGGTTGAAATTCTGGAACACGAAGCCGATCTTGCGGCTGCGCACGCGCGCCAAACCGTCGCTGGTGAGCTGGGTCACATCCTCACCGTCCAAGGCATAGTATCCGGCTGTGGCCGCGTCCAGGCATCCCAGCACGTTCATCAGCGTCGATTTTCCGCTCCCCGAGGGGCCCACAATCGCCACAAAATCCCCGTCGAGCACCTCCAACGTCACCCCGCGCACCGCCGAAACCTCACACGCGCCGTTGCGATAGACCTTTTTGAGTTCCTGCGTCAAAATCACCGACTCCTCACCTCCTCAGCGTTAGGGTTACCAAATAAAGAATCGGCATACAAAGAAGAGGCGCCTTGCGCGCCTCTTCTTTGTTCCGCCGCGGGCGGCCATCCGTGCGCCGCCGGGGAGGAAAAAACTGCGTTTTAATCAAAGGATGTTCTCTCAGGCTCAAGCCGCCCCCGTTGACGGGCTGCGCGGCCGATGATTTCCCGGTTTTTTTCCACAGCCGCCAGGCTCTCCGGCGATGGCGGCGCGGAGAAATCGTCGTCAACCTCGATCTCCACCCAGCCGGACGCCCCGCCCAGGACGCGCGGTTCATTCCTGTCCATGCGCAACCAGCTCCTCTGCATAGCGTTGCAGGATGTCCTCCATCTGCGCAGGGCTTTCCGCCGTGTTGATGCGCACGCGCACCTGTGCGCTGCCGCGCAGGCCCTTTAAATACCAGGCCATGTGCTTGCGCATCTCCCTAAGGCCGATGTATTCGCCCTTGTGCCCGATGAGCAGGCGCATGTGCGCAAGCGCGGTCTCGATGCGCTCCCGGGGAGTGACGACAAGCGGCGGCAGCCCCTGCTCGGCCCGCGCCCAGTCCCGGAAGAGCCATGGATTGCCCATTGCCCCGCGCCCCACCATGGCCGCGTGGCAGCCCGTCTCCCGCAGCATGCGCTGCGCATCCGCGGCAGAGGCGATATCGCCGTTGCCGACCACGGGTATGGCGAGCGTGGAAGCAAGGCGCGCAATGGCGTCCCAGTGCGCCCGGCCGGAGTACATCTCCTGCCGCGTGCGGCCATGCAGCGTCACCGCCGCCGCGCCGCAGTCCTGCGCCATGCGCCCCGCCTCAAGATAGCACAGGGAATCCTCATCCCAGCCCATGCGCATTTTCACCGTCACGGGCAGAGGGGAGCGGCGGACCACCTCCTTGAGGACCCTTTCGGCGTTCTTCAAGTCCTTGAGCATCGCGCTCCCGTCCCCGCCGGAGACGATCTTATTCGCGGGGCAGCCCATGTTTACATCCAACGCAAAAAAGCGGCTCTCGCCCAGCCGCTCTGCCGCGCGGCCCATGAAGTCCGCATCGGAACCAAAGATCTGTAGGGCGCATCTTTCGGCGGGACTGGTCTGGCGAAGCTGCACCACGTCCAGACGCTCCTTGGGGGTGAGCAGCGTGCCCTTGGCCGAGACCATTTCCGTCACCGTCGCCTGCGCCCCGAACTGCGTGCAGATCATGCGGTAGACATAGTCCGTCACGCCTGCCATCGGCGCGAGAATCAGGCTGTTTTTTTCGATCAGCAAGCCTTACGCCTCCTGCTTTAGCGGGATTTCCTTCATATCCGCGATGATCCATTGCTCCTGGGTCTTCACCAGCGTCAGCTCGTAGGAGCCGTCCTGCCATTCGGGCGGCCGGATCTTGTTGGGATTGGCCAGCTGTTCGGGCGTCTGCTTGCTGATGGGCAGCTCTCCATCGATGGTTGCGGTCTCGGTCAGGCGCACGGTAGCCGTATCCTCCCAGGGCAGCGTATGCAGGGAGAGAATCTCCACCTGCGCGTCAAAGCGGTTGATGGTAAAGTCGGTATAGGTCGTATCCTCCAACAGGCGATCGCCCGCAAGATAGCTCTCCGCAAAGAATTTGGGCAGCTCGTCGCGCTCGGTATAGCCCAGCACAACGCCCGTCCTGGTCTTCATGCCATCGGTCACCAAAATGGTGATGTTGGCATAGTTCATCGCAAAGGTGAACGCGCCCACCGATAGCGACACGACCACCACCACAATCAGCGTCCACCTCAGCAGGCAGAGCAGAAAACGCAGAAAATATTCCATAACAACCCTCAATCCGGCACGGCGTCCTTAATCACTCCACTATTTTACACCAAGCCGGCCGGAAAGTAAATCCGCCGGCCGGCCAGTCGGCGGTTTTCCCACCAATATTAACGTCTCTGCTCCCCGCTGTGTTCCCCGTCCGTCAGCCGGCGAATCTCCTCCAGCGCGTCGCCCAGGCCGCCCACCTGGTCGATCAACCCGCACGCGACCGCCGCATCCCCGTCCAGGATGGTGCCCACGTCGTTGGCCATGTCCTCGCGCGCCTCCAGCATCTGGTAAAACCGCTCGCTGGGCAACCCCGAGTGCTCGCAGACGAAGCGCACAACGCGCTCCTGCATCTCCTTTAGGTAGTCGATGGACTGCGGCGCGTTGATCACCATGCCGGATACCCGCACAGGGTGCAGCGTCATGGTGGCGGACGGCACGATAAAGGATTTCCGCGTGCACACCGCCAGCGGCACGCCGATGGAGTGCCCGCCGCCGATCACCAGCGAGACCGAGGGCTTGCGCATGCCCGCCACCATTTCCGCGATGGCAAGGCCCGCCTCCACGTCCCCGCCCACGGTGTTGAGGATGAGCAGGAAGCCCTTGACCTTTTCGCTCTGCTCAATGTTGACCAGCATGGGCAGGATATGCTCGTACTTGGTCGTCTTGCTCTGGTCCGAGAGCGCCATGTGCCCCTCGATCTGCCCGATGATGGATATGCACGCAATGGGATTATCCTGCCCCAGCTGGGACGTGCCGACGGCTTCAATGTTCTCGATATTTTGCGACTTGCTTTCGTTCTGTGCCATAAAAAACACCTCCACAGGCAGTATGCCCGCAAAGGCGCAGGGTTATTTGAGGGAGGGCGGCAAACGCGGCGGAGCGCGCCGCCGCCCCGCCGGTCAGTCAAAAGCGTGGAAGGAGAGCGGCGCGGCCGTCCGGCCCACCACCGCCGTGCAGTACGGCGCGCCGAAGATGCTGCGCGCCACGGCGTTGACCTCGTCAAGGGTGATGCTCTCCAGCTTGGTCAAAATCTCTTCGCAGGGGCGCGTGCAGCCGTAGAGGAGCATCACGTTGCCGTTGCCGCGCATGCGCGAGGTACTGCTCTCCTGCCCCATGACAAAGGAGATCTTCGCGGCCTCCTTGGCCTTTAGGAACTCCTCCTGCGAAACCCCGTCGCGCACGAGCAGTTTGACCTCCTGGCCCATCAGGTCCACCACCCTTTGCGCCGTCTCCGGCGAGGTGCCCGCGTAAAGCTCCATTCCGCCCACGCCGGAATAGACGTTGATATAGCTGTAAACCGAATACGCCAGGCCGTTCTGCTCCCGAATCGTTTGGAACAGGCGCGAGGACATCGCCCCGCCAAAGAGCGTGGTGAGGATGAGCTGCGCATAGCTTTCCCGCGTATTGCCCTTAAAAGCGGGGTAGCCCACGCAGATTTGCACCTGCTCGGTGTCCTTGTCGCGCGTCAGGCGGCTGCACTGGACCGGCGCGGCGGGCAGCTGCGCCACCTGCGGCCCCACGGCGCTCCACGCGCCGAAGAATCGGTCGATCAGGCGCACAAGCTCCTCCCAGTCATAGCTGCCCGCCACCGAGATCACGGTGTTTTGGGGCGTGTAATGCCGGCCCATGAAGTCCAGCAGCTTGTCCCTTGTGATGCCCCGCACCGTCTCCTCCGTCCCCAGGATGGGCATGCCCAGCGGATGGCCCGCGTACTGTGCGTCGGAGAGCAGCTCGTGAACCAGGTCCTCGGGGTTGTCCTCGCACATGGCGATTTCCTCGATCACCACGCCCTTTTCCCGCTCCAGGTCCTCCGGCGGGAACGCCGGATGCAGTAGCAGGTCCGCCAGCAGGCCGAGGCCGCGCTCCAGGTGCTCGTCGAGCACCTTGGTGTAAAAGCAGGTGCTCTCCTTCGCGGTGAAGGCGTTGGTCGCCCCGCCCAGCCGGTCCATTTCGTCCGCCAGCTGCGCCGCGTCCTTCTCCTTTGTGCCCTTGAAGACCATGTGCTCCACAAAGTGAGAATAGCCGCTCTCCTGCGCGCTCTCGTTGACCGCGCCGGTGCGCACGAACACGCCCACGGCGACGGTGCGCACCGCGGGCATTTTCTCCGCCACCACGCGCAGGCCGTTTTTGAGGGTCGTCAGGTCGTATGCCATATCGTTTTTTCCTCCAAAGTGCTGATCAAAAGGGGACGATGCACACATCGTCCCCTCAGAGGGTCGATCCCCCCAGGCTGATTCCCGGGGATGCGGGGAAGGGGCCGCGCCCCCTCTATTTCATCCGCGGCGGCAACAGGCGCGCCGGCCCTGCCGATGCGCGGAGGGGACGATGCACGCATCGTCCCCTTGTTTGGGCTTGAATTCGCTTAGTCGTCATTCCGGCGGCGGTTGCCGTTGGAGCGGAAGGGGTAGTTGCTCTTGGGCGCGTCTCCGCGGTCGTGGTCGCGGCGCGGCGCGCGGGGCTTTTCCTCGATCACCATATCGGCGCGGGCGAGGTTGACCCGGCCCTGCGAGTCGATGTTGGCCACGCGCACCTTGATCTCGTCGCCGATGTTCATCACATCCTCGACCTTTTCCACGCGCTCGTTGGCCATCTTGGAGATGTGCAGCATGCCGTCCTTGCCGGGCAGCAGCTCGATGAACGCGCCGATGGGGATGATGCGCACCACCTTGCCCACGTACTCGGCGCCCACTTCCACGCCGTTGGCAATGCCCTCGATGATCTTGCGCGCCTTCTGGGCGGCCTCGGCGTCGGGGGTGGCGATAAATACGCTGCCGTCGTCCTCGATGTCGATCTTAACGCCGGTATCGGCAATGATCTTGTTGATGACCTTGCCGCCGGAGCCGATGACCTCGCGGATCTTGTCGGGGTGGATGGTGAAGGTGATGATCTTGGGCGCCCACTTGGAGAGCTCCTCCCGGGGCTGGGAGATGGTCTCCATCATCTTGCCCATGATGTGCATCCGGCCCTCCAGCGCCTGGGCCAGCGCCTGGCGCAGGATGGGCTCGTCAATGCCCTTGATCTTGATATCCATCTGAATGGCGGTGATGCCGTCCTTGGTGCCCGCCACCTTAAAGTCCATATCGCCCAGGAAGTCCTCCAGGCCCTGAATATCGGTCAGCACCGCGACCTTCCCGCTCTCCTGGTCCTTGATCAGACCCATGGCGCAGCCCGCCACCGGCTTTTTGATGGGCACGCCCGCGTCCATCAGCGCCATGGTGGAGCCGCAGATGGAGGCCTGGGAGGTGGAGCCGTTGGAGGAGATCGCCTCGGACACCACGCGGATGGCGTAGGGGAAGTCCTCCGTGGAGGGGATCATGGGCTCCAGCGCGCGCTCAGCCAGCGCGCCGTGGCCGATCTCCCGGCGCCCGGGGGAGCGGAGCGGCCGCGACTCGCCGGTGGAATAGGGCGGCATGTTGTAGTGGTGCATGTAGCGCTTGGACTCCTCGTTGGAGATGCCGTCCAGCGTCTGCACATCGCTCATGGGCCCCAGGGTGCACACCGACATGACCTGCGTCTGGCCGCGGGTGAAGACCGCCGAGCCGTGCGCGCGGGGCAGAATGCCCACCTCGCTCCAAATGGGGCGCACCTGGGTCAGCGACCGGCCGTCGGGCCGCACGCCGTGCTCCAGAATCTTCTTGCGCATGACCTCTTTGTTGAGCGCGTAGAGCGCGTCGGAGATTTCGCCCGCCTTGTCGGGGAAGGTCTCGGCAAAGTGCTCGATGGTCTCGGCCTTGACCTGCTCCTCCCTGGCGCTGCGCTCGGCGCGGTCGAAGGACTCAAACGCCCACTCCACCTTTTCGTAGGCGAATTCGCGCACGGCCGCGGCCACCTCGTCCGAAACCGTGATCAGGGTGAATTCGCGCTTCTCCTTGCCGATCTCGGCCACAATGCCCTCCTGGAAGGCGACCAGCTTTTTGATCTCCTCGTGGGCCAGCAAAATGGCCTGGAGCATCTGCTCCTCGCTGACCTCGTTGGCGCCCGCCTCCACCATCATAATGGCGTCCTTGGTGCCTGCCACCGTCAAGTGCAGATCGCTCTTGCCGCGCTGTTCCACCGTGGGGTTGATGACCATTTCCCCATCCACAAGGCCCACCACCACCGCGCCCGTGGGCCCGGCAAAGGGGATTTCCGATACGCAAAGGGCGACGGAGGACCCCAGCATCGCCGGGATCTCAGGGGAGCAGTCGTTGTCGTTGGAAAGAACCGTCGCCACGACCGATACGTCGTTGCGCATGCCCTTGGGGAAGAGCGGGCGCAGGGGACGGTCGATCAGACGGGAGGTGAGGATGGCCTTTTCGGTGGGCCGGCCCTCGCGCTTGATAAAGCCGCCGGGGATCTTGCCTACGGAGTACTGCTTCTCCTCAAAATCCACGCTGAGGGGGAAGAAGTCGATGCCGGGACGGGGCGTGTCTGCCACGGTGGCGCAGACCAGCACCACCGTATCGCCATAGCGGACCAGGACGGACCCCGCCGCCTGCTCGGCATAGCGGCCGAACTCAAAGGAAAGCGGCCGGCCGGCCAAAGTGGTTTGATAGATCTTGTGTTCCATGTGTGTGCCTAGGCTCCTTTCTCAGGTGAGCCCGCAAAAGGCCGCGCCCCCGTGCGCGGAGTTTGTCCAACCCTTTGGCGGGAAAGGATTCGGCAAACCCCACGCCACACGCGGTGCGAAAATAACCCTTTGCGGGCGGTCGGGCCGGTGAGGAAACGGAAAGGGAATATAACAGACAGCCGAAAAGCCGCGCTTGATAGATACACGGCTTTCCGGCAGTTGCTGTGCTTACTTGCGAACGTTGAGTTCGGCAATCAGGGAACGATAGCGGACCACGTCCACCTTCTTGAGATAGTCCAGCAGACCGCGGCGCTTACCAACCATGATCAGCAGACCGCGGCGGGAGTGGTGATCGTTCTTGTTGTTCTTGAGGTGGTCCTCATTGAGGTGGTTGATGCGCTCGGTCAGCAGCGCGACCTGCACCTCGGGGGAACCGGTATCGCCCTCGTGGCGGCCGTACTTTTGGATGATCTCCGTCTTTCTCGCCTTGTCCATGTTTGTCGTTACCTCGCTTTTCAAAAATATCGTCAATCGCCGTCGAACCGAGTGATGCGTCGTGCGTGGCGCGGCCCCCCGTTCGCGGTTCAAGCCACGTTATATTGTACCATGCCAAAGGCGCGTTGTAAACGAATTTTTCCGCTTTGCGGTGATTTTCATGCGCATTTTCTTAAAAATCCGCGCCCGCGCGCCGCTGCGCCGCGTTAGGCACGTTTAAAACCGTACACAGCGGCGTTTTTCACTTCCAAGCGAATTTTTTTGCGGCGCGCCTTGCAAAAATGCAGCCGGCCGGCGGTGCATTTCGCGCCGGCGCACAAATGCATTGCCATATGCGCATTTTTTTGGTATAATTCTATAGTTGGAATTTTTGCGGGAGGTGGAGAGGCGTGTTGGGAATGATGCGCAATCCCCTGGAGTGGCTGCAAAATCTCCTGTTCCTTTTGCCGGGGCTGGTGATCGGCTTTACCATCCATGAATTCAGCCATGCGGCCATGGCGGTGCGGCTGGGGGACGGCACCCCGCGCCTGGAGGGGCGCTTGACGCTCAACCCCTCGGCGCACATCGATTGGGTGGGCATGCTGCTCTTTGTGCTGCTGGGCTGGGGCTACGCGCGGCCGGTGCACATTGTCCCGGGAAACCTCAAGGGCCGCGCCTGGGGCGAGGCGGCGGTCTCGGCGATGGGGCCGGCGTCCAATTTTCTCGCCGCGGCAACGCTCTTTGCGCTGTTTTCGCTTCTGCCCGACGGCATGTGGAGCCCTTTTCTGCTCGCTGGGTCGCAGGTCAACCTCACCCTATGCTTTTTGAACCTGCTGCCCCTGCCGCCGCTGGACGGCTTTCACGTGCTGCGCGCCTTCCTGCCGCTGAAGTGGGCCCGGGGAATCCTACAGCTGGAGCGCTATGGCGTGCTGATCCTGCTGGCCCTCTCCTTTACCGGCGTGTTGGGCAGGTATCTGGGCTTTGCGCAGGGAATTTCCCTGGCGCTGTTTTTCAAACTGTTCGGCTGAAAGGTTCGAGGGAATTAAAACATGGCTTATGTTGTACGGCTTCAGGACTTCGAGGGGCCGCTGGATTTATTGCTGCACCTGATCGGGCGGGCGAAGGTGCGCATTGAGGAGATCTTCGTCTCCCAAATCACGGAGCAGTATTTGGCCTCCATGGAGGACCTTTCCGGCCTTGACATGGACACGGCGAGCGAGTTTTTGCAGATGGCGGCAACGCTGATGGAGATCAAGTCCCGCGCGCTGCTGCCCAAGCCCCCCAAGGACGAGGAGGAGGACCCCAAGGAGGTGCTGCTGCGCAGGCTGGAGGAGTACCGCCGCATCAAGGAGGCGGGCAAGGCCCTGCGCGCGCACGAGGAGGAGGCGGGGGATACGGTCTGGCGCCTGCCCATGGAGATGGTGATGGAGACCAAGGTGGAGCTGGGCAGCATGTCCTTAAAGGCGTTGCAGCAGGCGTTTTTGAACGTGCTGCTGCGCGCCGAGCGCGCGGAGCAGGCCCCCGGCGCCACGGCAAGGCGCATCCAGCGGGAGCCCTTTACCATCCGGGAGTGCATGCTGCGCGTCCTGGGGCGCGTGCTGCTCTATGGTCAGGTGCGGTTTTACGACCTGTTCCCCACCGACGCGACGCGCTCGGAGATCGTCACCACCTTTCTGGCGCTGCTGGAACTCAACCGGGCCAACCGCATCGTGCTGATGCAGGAGGGGATTTACGCGCCCATTGTCATCCGAGAGGGAAAGGGGGAAGGGGCCGATGGCGGATACGCTGGAGGAGAGGATATCGGCGCTTGAGGCGGTGCTCTTTGCCTCGGGCGAGCCGGTGTCCATCGACGCGCTGATGCAGGCCATGGACGTGACGCCCGAGGCGTTCGATGCGGCGCTTAAGGGATTGGCGCTGCGATACGCCAAGGGCCGCGGCATGCGGCTGATGCGCTATGAGGGCAGCTTGCAGCTGGTGACGCGGCCGGAGTACATGGACCTGATCGAAAAGGTGCTCAAGCCCGTGCGCCGTCAGACGCTGACGCAGGCGGCGCTGGAAACCCTGGCGGTGGTGGCCTACCGCCAGCCCATCACGCGCATGGAGGTGGAGCAGATTCGCGGCGTGCAGTGCGACCGCGCGATGCTGACGCTGGTCAAGCACGGCCTCATCGAGGAGGTGGGGCGGAAGGAGAGCATCGGCCGGCCCATTCTCTACGGCACGACGGAGAGGTTTTTGCAGCACTTCGCCCTGTCCTCCCTGGAGGATCTGCCCAAGCTGGAGGCGTTTGTCCCGGATGGGGACCTGGCCGATTTCGGCGAGGTTTGAGCGGATGCGGGGAAGGGGTTTATTCCTTTGACGTAGAATTAATTTAAGTTACGGTGCAATGGTGCGCGGGAAGGAGATTGTGGACGAAAAATGGCGACGGATAGGAAGAAAAGCAACGGCAGATCGCCCGCCGCAGGCAAGAAAGGGCCGCGTAAAAACAATAAGAGAAATCAGAAGAAGCCCATGGGACAGGAGGTCGTGGGCTTTGGTCTGATTGTTGCCGGCGTCTTTGCCTTTGCCGCGGTGGTCATGGGCGGCGCGGGGCTGCTGGGCCAGGGAATGGCCAGCGTCATGTTCGGCCTTTTCGGCTTGGGCGCCTATATCGTGCCTGTGCTGCTGTGCATCGTGGGATGGATCGTGCTCATCGCCAAGAAGCTGCAATTGCAGGCGGGGAAGCTCGCCCTGACCAGCCTTACGGTGCTGATGATCTTTGTGATCAACCACATGATCTTTGACGGCAAGATCCTTTCGCAGATCATGGAGAGCAAGCAGAGCGCGGGCTACTGGGATTATATCGTGGGGTCCTACGCCTACGGACAGGCGCATCACGTCGCCTCCGGCGCGGTGGGCGGCGCGATCACCTTTCCCATGCGGGCGCTGCTGGGCAGCGCGGGTTGCTGGATCCTCACCATCGCCCTGATTGTGGGCTGCATCTTTGTGCTGGGCAAGCTGTCCATGCGCCAAACCGCGCAGCGGGTGAGCGAGGCGGCGGTCACAACCGGCCGCAAGGTGCGCCAAAACGTGCGCACCCACAGCCAGGCGCGCGCCCAGGAGCGCGAACTGGCCCGCGAGCAGCGCCGGGCGGAGCAAGC
Organism: uncultured Christensenella sp.; assembly: GCA_948468595.1. Lineage (GTDB taxonomy): Bacteria > Bacillota > Clostridia > Christensenellales > UBA1750 > Spyradocola. Next base: position 36,956 of record CAOKIU010000003.1, on the reverse strand, counting down.
GCGCATGGACTTGGAAGCCGCGGCGCCCGTCCGGGAAGAGCGCGCGGCGCTGCGCAACGAGCATGTGACCGGCCCCGCGCACGCGGACGCGCCGGAACCCCGCATGACCCCGCTGACAGACCGGGAGGAGCTGGAGGAGGGGGAGATTTTCGAAGCCCCGACAAAGACGCTGCCCCGCTTCGAGCTGTTTAAGCGGACGGCCGGCGCGCCGGACGAGGCGCGGGAGGACCGGGCCGGCCCGCGGGCCGAAGAGGCGGACGATGCCACACCCCCTTGGGAGGACGCCGCGGAGCCGGAGGAGGACGAGGAATACGTGCCCCTGGAAATCGTGCCCGTGATCAAGCCCGTCGCAGCGGAGGAACCCGGCAAGAGCGCGGAAGCGCCCCGCCCGCCCGCCCCGGAGCACCCCAAGGTGGTCAAGTTTGAACCCATAGACCGCAATCCCTCCATCAGCGACTTTGACGACGACGCAGACGGCGGGCAGGAGGAAATCCCGCCCGCGCGGGAGCTGCCCAACCTGGTGGTGGACAAGCCCAAGGAGATCTCGCCGGCCAAGGAAGTGGAGTATCAATACGGCGCGGAATCCACGCCGGTCATTGACCCGGAGGTCATCCCGCCCTATCGCTTCCCGCCGCTGACCCTGCTTTCGCCGGCCAAGCTGCCCGACCCCGTGCGCGACCACGAGCAGGAGGCCGAGCAGCAGCACAAGGTGGAGCTGCTGGAGGAGACGCTGCTCTCCTTTGGCATCGAGGCCAAGGTCATTAACGTGGCCAGGGGCCCGGCCATCACGCGGTATGAATTGCAGCCGGCGCGCGGGGTAAAGGTCTCCAAGATCACCGGCCTTGCCGACGACATCGCCCTGAACATGGCGGCGCTGGGCGGCGTGCGCATCGAGGCGCCCGTGCCGGGAAAGTCCGCCGTGGGCATTGAGATCGCCAATTCCTCCATCGCCACGGTCACCCTGCGCGAGGTGCTGGAGAGCAAGGAGTTCCAGGAGCATCCCTCCAAGCTGGCCGTGGCGCTGGGCAAGGACATTGCCGGCACCCCGGTGGTGGCGGACCTGGCCCGCATGCCGCACCTGCTCATCGCGGGCGCGACGGGATCGGGCAAGTCCGTCTGCATCAACTCCATCATCGCCTCCATCCTCTATAAGGCCACGCCCGATGAGGTTAAGCTCATCATGGTGGACCCCAAGGTGGTGGAGCTGAGCGTATACAACGGCATCCCGCACCTTTTGGTGCCCGTGGTCTCCGATCCCAAGAAGGCCGCCGGCGCCCTGGGCTGGGCGGTGCAGGAGATGACCGACCGCTACAAGAAGTTTGAAACCGCCGTGGTGCGCGACCTAAAGGGATACAACAAGTACGCCGTAAAAGCGGGACTGGACCCCATGCCGCAGATCGTGGTGATCATCGACGAGCTGGCGGACCTGATGATGGTGGCGCAAAACGACGTGGAGCAGAAGATCTGCCGCCTGACGCAGCTGGCGCGCGCGGCGGGCATCCATCTGGTGATCGCCACGCAGCGCCCCTCGGTGGATGTCATCACGGGCCTGATCAAGGCCAACGTGCCCTCGCGCATCGCCTTTGCCGTGGCCTCGCAGGTGGATAGCCGCACGATCCTGGGCATTGGCGGGGCGGAAAAGCTGTTGGGCCGGGGCGATATGCTCTTTGATCCCAGCGGCGCGAGCAAGGCCATCCGCGTGCAGGGCGCCTTTATCAATGACGACGAAGTGACCTCGCTTGTGGACTTTGTCAAGGAAAAGACCACCGCGCAGTACGACCAAAGCGTCATCGACGCCCTAAAGGACGTGGAGAACGCGGATAAGAAGCAAAAGGATGAGGACAAGCAGGAGGAGGACATGGACCCGCTGATGATGGAGTGCGTGGAGCTGGCCCTGGACGCGGGGCAGATCTCCGCATCCATGATCCAGCGCAAGTACCGCGTGGGCTACGCGCGGGCGGGCCGCATCCTCGACCAAATGGAGCAGAAGGGCTGCATTTCCGGCTTTGAAGGGTCAAAGCCGCGCAAGCCGCTCATCACGCGCGAACAGTTTTATCAAATGGCGGGGGTGGAGCCCAACGCCGCACCCTATGAAGAGGACGAGGAGTAGGATACACGTGGGAATTAAAATTGGAATGGTCTCGCTGGGCTGTGCGAAGAACCGCGTGGACGCGGAAGTGATGCTGGGCGTGCTGGCCCGCGAGGGCTTTGAACTGGAGTCGGACCCGCGTCAGGCGGACGCCATCATCGTCAACACCTGCGGCTTTATTGAGGACGCCAAACAGGAGTCCATCGACGCGATCCTGGAAATGGCGGACTACAAGCGGGAGAACCTCAAAGCGCTCATCGTCACCGGATGCCTGTCCAAGCGGTATATCGACGAGCTGCCCGAGGAGATGCCGGAGGTGGACGCCTTCCTGGGCATTGGCGAGACGGAGAAGATCGCTAAGGTGGTTAGAGACTGCATGAGCGGCGCCCGCGTGGTGGATGCCGCGGCGGACTACCGCTACCTGGAAGGCGTGGAGCGCGTGCTCACCACGCCCGGCTACACCGCCTATGTCAAGATTGCCGACGGGTGCAACAACCGCTGCGCTTTCTGCGCCATCCCCTATATCCGCGGCAACTACGTCTCCCGCCCCATGGAGAACATCGAGGACGAGGTGCGCGCCCTGGCCGCGAAGGGCGCCAAGGAGATCGTGCTCATCGCGCAGGACACCACCTACTACGGCAAGGATCTCTACCACGCGCCAAAGCTGGCTCAGCTGTTGGAGCGCGTGGCGGCCATAGAGGGCGTGCATTGGGTGCGGGCGCTGTACTGCTATCCCGAACTCATCGACGGCGAGCTGCTGCGCGTGATGAAGGAGAATCCCAAGGTCTGCCCCTATCTGGACATTCCCTTGCAGCACATCAACGACAAGGTGCTCAAGGAGATGAACCGTCGGGGCGACAGCGCGCTCATCCGCGCGCTCTACCAAAGAATCCGCGACCTTGGCGGCTTTGCGCTGCGCACCACGATGATTGCCGGCTTCCCGGGCGAGACGGAGGAGCAGTTTGAGGAGCTCATGGCCTTTATTAAGGAATGCCCCTTTGACCGGCTGGGCGTATTCCCCTTTTCCGAGGAGGAGGGAACGCCCGCGGCCGCGCGGCAGGACCAGGTGCCCCCGCGCGTGCGCAAGGCCCGCGCCGGCGCCATCATGCGCGCGCAGAAGGCGATCTCCCGCGCGTTTAACCGCAGCCGCGTGGGCAGCGTTTGCGAGGTGCTCATCGAAGGGCGTGAGGAGAGCGGCCTGTACTACGGCCGGTCCCAGTGGGAGGCGCCGGAGACGGACGGCAAGGTGTATGTCAAGCTCGCGGACGGTCTTGAAATCGGCAGCTTTGTCCGGGTCAGGATTGTGGACGCGCAGGATTACGATGTGACGGGGGTGCTGGAATGAAGCTGACCATCGCCAGCAAGGTGACGATCGCGCGCATCTGTCTGATCCCGGTGTTTGTGGCGAGTTACTACTTCTTTGACGGGCCGGGCGGGCGCGTCATCCCCACCATCATCTTCGTGGTGGCGGCGCTGACCGACTGGGTGGACGGCTACCTCGCGCGCAGCCGCAACGAGGTGACGAACTTCGGCAAGTTCATGGACCCCATCGCCGACAAGCTGCTGGTGGCCTCCGCCTTCATTTTGCTGGTGGGCGACGGGCGCATGACGGCGGCCAGCTGCATCATCATCCTCTCGCGTGAGTTCATCATCAGCGGCTTTCGCCTCATCGCGGCGGACAACCGCGTGGTGCTGGCGGCCGGCAAGCTGGGCAAGATCAAGACCACCACGCAAATCATCGCCATCATTTTACTGCTGCTCAACAACTTCCCGTTCCGCTTCATCGGCTTCCGCATGGATAAGGTGGCCGAGCTTGCCGCGGTGGTCTTTACCATCTGGTCGGGCGTGGATTACATCGTCAAAAACAAACAGGTGCTGATGGACAAGGAGTAAAAAAACACCATGACGCAGCTTCAGATCATCGCCCGGGAGGTCGTGGACCTCATGCTCCGGGAAAAGAAGACGGTTTCCCTGGCGGAATCCTGCACCGGCGGCATGATCGCCGCGGCGCTGGTGGACTGCCCCGGCGTTAGCGCCGCGCTCTTGGAGGGCTGCGTGTGCTACTCCAACGAGGCCAAAATGCGCACGCTGGGCGTGCTGCCCGAAACTTTACAGAAATTTGGCGCGGTCAGCGGCGAGTGTGCACTGGAAATGGTGCATGGGATATGCGATTATACAGGCAGCGATTGCGCCATAGCCGTCACCGGCATCGCGGGGCCGGACGGCGGCACGGCGGAAAAGCCCGTGGGTTTGGTCTATTTCGGCGTGAAGTGCGGCGAGCGGGAGCGCGTTGAAAGGCGCGTGTTTTCCGGGGACCGCTTAAGGGTGCGGGAGCAGTCCGCCGCGTTGGCGCTGGAACTGCTTCGGGACATGATTGAGGAAAAACAGGGGGAGTAAAGCAATGGCAAAGGCAACCAAAAATCCGCAGATTGCCCAGATCACCGACGAAGAGGAGAAGAAAAAGGCCCTCACCAGCACCCTGGGCGCGATTGAGAAGCAGTTTGGCAAGGGCGCGATTATGAAGCTGGGCGAGCGCACCGCCATGAACGTGCAGACCATCCCCTCCGGATGCCTGGAGCTGGATATTGCCCTGGGCGTGGGCGGCGTGCCGCGCGGCCGCATCATCGAGATCTACGGGCCGGAATCCTCCGGCAAGACCACCGTGGCGCTTCACATGGTGGCCGAGGCGCAGAAGATGGGCGGCACGGCGGCCTTCATCGACGCCGAGCACGCGCTGGACCCGGTCTATGCCAAGGCCCTGGGCGTCAACATCGACGAGCTGTATGTCTCCCAGCCCGATACCGGCGAGCAGGCGCTGGAAATCTGCGAGGCGCTGGTGCGCTCGGGCGCGGTGGATATCATCATCATCGACTCGGTGGCCGCGCTGGTGCCCAAGGCCGAGATCGACGGCGACATGGGGGATAGCCACGTGGGTCTGCAAGCCCGGCTGATGTCCCAGGCCCTGCGCAAGCTGGCGGGCCTGATCGCCAAGACCAACTGCATCTGCCTGTTCATCAACCAGCTGCGCGAAAAGGTGGGCGTGATGTTCGGCAACCCCGAAACCACCACCGGCGGCAAGGCGCTGAAGTTCTACGCCACCATCCGCCTGGACATCCGCCGGTCCGAGCAGCTCAAGGCCGGCAACGAAATCGTGGGCAACCGCACCAAGATCAAAGTGGTCAAGAACAAGGTCGCGCCGCCCTTTAAGACCTGCGAATTCGATATTCTCTACGGCAAGGGCATCTCCCACGAGGGCTCCGTGCTCGACCTTGCGGTGGAGAACGACCTGGTGCAAAAGTCCGGCGCGTGGTTCAACTACGGCGATGCGCGCATCGGCCAGGGCCGCGAAAACGCCCGCCAATACCTGATCGACCACAAGGAGGTCTGCGACGAGCTGGAGGCGCTGATCCGCGAAAAGCTCCTCGCGCCCAAGGCGGGCGAGCCGGTTTCGCCGGGACAGGAGCTGGAATCCGTGCGCGAGGAGGCAGCGCCGGAGCAGATCGAGCTGGATACCGATTATGAGGACGACGAGCCGTAAAAGGAGGGGACGCGCGTGCGCAGCGTGCTGATCGTGGTGGATTACCAGCGGGACTTTGTCGACGGCGCGCTGGGCTTCCCCGGCGCCGAGGCGCTGGAGGCCCCCCTCTGCCGCCGCATCGAGCGGGCGCGGGCAAAGGGCTGGGAGGTGTGGTTCACCTTTGACACCCACCATGGGGATTACCTTGCTACCCAGGAGGGAAAAAGGCTGCCCGTGCCCCACTGCATCGAGGGAACGGAAGGGTGGAATCTCTTTGGCGAGGTGGCGCTCAGGCGCCATGAAGAGGACCTCTGCTTTTATAAGGGCGCGCTGGGCAGCCGCGAATTGGCCGCCTATCTTGTGGAACACCCCGTCGAGCAGATCGAACTGTGCGGCCTGGTATCCCACATGTGCGTGCTGTCCAACGCCATCGTCTGCAAGGCCGCCCTGCCCGAATGCCGCGTCGCGGTCAACGAGGCGCTCACCCTCTCCTTTGACGAGTCCCTGCATCAAAAGGCCATGGACGTGCTGCGCGGCGTGCAGATCGACGTGCTTACGGGGAGCGAGGCGTGATCCGCGGCGCCTCCCCTTGGCGCGGATAAACCTGGCCGGGCGCCCCATTCCCCAAAAAGGAGCAAGGCGCGGTGCTTTGAAGGGTGGTCGAGGCGGCAAACCCCATCCATCCGGATTCAACGAAGTTAGGCAATCTTTTGACAACGCGAGGAGGGTAAAAGCGATGGCGAATTTGGATTTTGGGACAATGCAGAATCTTCAGCAGGCGCTTCAAAATAAGTACCAGGAGAAGTGGGGCGGTTTGTCCCCCCAAAAGGGGCGCAATATGCTGCTTTGGATGATGATCGAGATGGGCGAGGCGGCGGACGTCATCAAAAAGCAGGGGGATGAACGCATCCTGAGCGACGAACCGGTGCGCGGCCACTTCGTGGAAGAGCTGTGCGACGTTCTGATGTATTTTAACGACGTTCTGCTCTGCTACGGCATCAAGCCTGAGGAGCTCGCGGCGGCCTATCTGGAAAAGCACGACCGCAATATGCGGCGCTGGTGAGCGCAAGACGCCCCGGAAACCTCGGTTTGCGGGGCGTTTATCGCGCTTAGACGAACCGGCCGGCCGCCGGATGGAGGATTGCATGCACAGCGTTAAGAGAAAATCGATCGGAACGCATTTTTCGATGTGCGTTCAGCCCACATTCATCATCGGGACAAACAACGAGGATGGGACCCATAATTTTGCCCCGATTACGTGGGTTAGCGTTACGAGCGGAGAAGAGAATGCGTACATGCTGGTCATCAGCATGTTCGGCGAGAAGACGACGAAACAGAATGTGGTGAGAACCGGCGTTCTAAGCGCCAATCTGGTCAGCGCGGACATGCTGGAGCTTACGGACTATTTTGGCAGCCATCATGCAAAAGACGGAAAGAAAGATCGAATTCCCTATGGCGTTAGCCGGGGAGACGTTCTGGATGTCCCGGTTTTGGACGCGAGCCGCTGGGTCTATGAATGCGAAGTGGTTCAATCCGTTGTAACCGGAGCGTCCACCACCTTCTTTTGCGGCATAAAGAATGTCCAAATCGAGGAACGGCTGGAATGCGCGGATACGTTTGAAGTAAATCTCACGCAGTTGGACCCGGTGATTTATTCCGGAATGTATCACAGCATCGGAAACCTGCTTGGCAAGATAGGAGATTTTGCGGAATAGGAAGACATTATGATCGTAAAGAGCGTATACTCCCCGAGCGTCTACAGAAAAATAATGGATGCGGATTGGGATAAAAAGGACGATATATACCGCTATGAATTGATGCTCCCCTTTCAGGGCAAATGGGACTGCTATCATATCCCCCTCAAAGCGGCGAAAAAGGGCGCTTATGACATTATCATGGCGAACAACAGGATGGGTCTGTTTCCCCCGTCCAAGGTAGATGGGACGACAAGGGAGTGGATTGAGGCCATTTCTGATCCGAAGCTATGGGATGCCTGCCATAAATCCATTGAAAACGCTTTGGAGCGCTTCGTCCATAGGGGAATTGAACTCAAGGTTCAGGAGTATTTGTTTTCCATTTTCTTGGCGGACCCAGAGAATGCTTATACGAAAATGAATGAGGGCTATTGCGGAGACGGGGGGATTCCCGGCTATGTGATGGGATGGCTGATCCCCACCGAAGACAATCTGAAAAGGCTCCCTGTCGCGCTTGCCCATGAGGCGAATCACAATGTCCGATACCAGTTCATCAAATGGACCAAAGACATAACCCTAGGCGAAATGCTGGTGGGAGAGGGTTTGGCGGAAAACTATGCCACGGCTCTGCATGGCGAAGAATTCCTCGGCCCCTGGGTGAGCAAAACAGATCCTGAACTATTGCCGCTGATCAAAGAGATCCTCTATGACGGTCTCCATGCGACGGGCTTTGACAACATCACAGCCTATTTGTACGGCGATGAAATGGCGAGAATGCAGGGCTTTCCCGAAGCGGGATTGCCCTACTGCGCGGGATATGCCGTCGGATACCATCTAATTCAGTACTTTTTGCGAAAGACCGGGATCAGCGTGGAGGAAGCCACAATTCTTCCCCACGAAGAGATCTTAAAAGAGGTTGAAGATTTTTGGGGACTCCCCCTATGATCACCGTTTGCTTTCGGTGGTTGCTTCCGCCCCCATGGGGTGGCAAAAAGGAAGGGGCGCGCCCCTTCCTTTTTGCCTGCGCGTGCGGCGGGAACCGCGCGCGTTTTTTTACTTGTCCTCGTAGGTGTGGATGGGTTCGACGGACTTTTGCCAACCGGTTGCGTACTTGGGTTCATAGGCCGGCGCGCACCAGCGCACGGCGTTGGTGATGACCGTCTGGACCTCTTTCTGGTAGTAGACCGGGAAGGTCTCGTGGCCCGGCTGGAAGTAGAAGATGCGCCCGCCGCGCACAAAGCAGCAGCCGGAGCGGAAGACCTCGCCGCCGGGATGCCAGGAGATGAAGACCAGGTTGTCCGGCTGGGGGATGAAGAACTGCTCGCCGTAGGTCTCGTCGTGCGGCACCTCAAAATACTCCCCGATGCCCTTGGCGATGGGATGGCCGGGGCTGGTCACCCACAGGCGCTGCATGTCCCCGTCCTCGCGCCAGCGCAGCTGGTCCGTGCGCGTGCCCAGCAGCCGGGAGAAGGGCTTGGAGGCGTGGCCGGAGTGCAGGCAGATGAACCCCATGCCGTCGTTTACGCGCTGGCACACCCGCGAAACCACCTCGTCCGCCACCTCGTTGTGGTGCGCGTGCCCCCACCAGAGCAGCACGTCGGTGTTCTCTAGCACCTCCTGGGTCAGCCCGTGTTCCGGCTCGTCCAGGGTGGCGGTGCGCACGGTGATATCCTCATTTTTTCCAAGAAACTCCGCAATGGCGGCGTGAATGCCCTCGGGATAGATCGCCCGGCACTCCGGCATCTCCCGCTCATGCCGGAATTCGTTCCAGACCGTTACGCGAATCATGGTTGCACCCTCCTTGATTTCCATGGTTTTCCTCCCTCCATTATACCGTGCCGGGCGAGGATTGTACAGCGCCCGCCGCGATGCAGGATGGGTTTTGGATTCATGCATTCTTTGGTTGACGAAGGGCCGCCCGATAGGGTATCATGGGAGCATACATCCGATGGGGGAGGCACGAAAAGATGATCCAATTGTCATCCGGCTTACATCAGTATAAAAACGGCGCGTTCGTCCGGGTTCAGGACCCTGCGGGCAAGGAAGGTACCATGGCCCACAGCATCCTCATGGCGCACAATACCTCGGGCTCGGAGGAAAACCTCAAGATCAAGTTCGACGCCATGGCCTCGCACGACATCACCTATGTCGGCATCATTCAAACCGCCAGGGCCTCGGGGATGAAGCGTTTTCCCCTGCCCTATGTGCTGACCAACTGCCACAATTCCCTGTGCGCGGTGGGCGGCACCATCAACGAGGACGACCACCTCTTCGGCCTGTCCGCCGCAAAGAAGTATGGCGGCATCTACGTGCCGGCGCACCAGGCCGTGATTCACCAATACATGCGCGAGCGCATGGCGGGCTGCGGCAAGATGCTGCTGGGGTCCGATTCCCACACCCGCTATGGCGCCCTGGGCACCATGGGCGTGGGCGAGGGCGGGCCGGAGCTGGTCAAGCAGCTTTGCGAAAAGACCTATGACATCGCCTATCCCGAGGTCGTCGCCATCCACTTGACGGGCAGCCCCCGGCGCGGCGTCGGCCCGCAGGACGTGGCGCTTGCGCTGGTCAAGGCCGTCTTTTCCTGCGGCTTTGTCAAGAACAAGGTCATGGAATTCGTGGGCGAGGGCATTGGCAATCTCACCGTGGAATACCGCAACGGCATCGACGTCATGACCACCGAGACCACCTGCCTGTCCTCCATTTGGGAGACGGACGATCAGGTCAAGGGCTGGTACGCCGCGCACTTGCGGCCGGAGGAGTACCGCGAACTGCACCCCGCCCCCGGCGCGGTGTACGACGGCCTGGTGGAGGTGGACCTCTCTTCCATCGAGCCCATGATCGCCCTGCCCTTCCATCCCTCCAACGCCTACACCATCCGCGAGTTCCGCGACAGGGCCAAGGAGCTCCTTGCGCAGGTGGAGCAGGAGGCGCGCGGGATGATGGACGAAAAATACCCCCTTCCCAGCCTCAGCGACAAGGTGCGCGACGGGCAAGTCTACGTCGAACAGGGCGTGGTTGCGGGCTGCTCGGGCGGTACGTTTGAAAACATCATGACCATGACCGACATCATGCGCGGCAAGAGCATCGGCGCGGGCGCCTTTACCATGAGCCTGTACCCCGCCTCCCAGCCGCAGTTCATCGAGCTGATGAAAAACGGCGCGGCGGCCGAGCTCGCCTCCGCGGGCGTGGTGCTGCGCTCGGCGTTCTGCGGGCCGTGCTTTGGCGCGGGGGATGTGCCCGCCCACGGCGGCCTGTCCATCCGCCATGCCACGCGCAACTTCCCCAACCGGGAGGGCGCCAAGCCCTCCGGCGGGCAGATGGCTTACGTCGCGCTGATGGACGCCCGCTCCATCGCCGCCACGGCGATCAACGGCGGCCGCCTCACCGCGGCGGACGAGATCGACCTGCCCCAGGAGACGGCGCATCCCTACCACTACGACCCCACCCTGTACGCAAACCGCGTCTACGAGGGATGGGGCAAGGCCGACCCGGAGGCCGAGCTGGTCTTTGGGCCCAACATCGCCGATTGGCCCGAGCAGATCGCCCTGCCCGAAAACCTGGTGCTCAAGGTCGCCTCCGCCATTTACGACCCCGTCACCACCACCGATGAGCTCATCCCCTCCGGGGAGACCTCTTCCTATCGCTCCAACCCGCAGAAGCTGGCGGAATTCGCCCTCTCGCGCAAGGACCCGCAGTACGTGCCGCGCGCCAAGGCGGCCCGCGAATTGGAGCTGACCCGCAGGGCCGGCGCGCCCAGCGAAGAGGCCGCGCGCCTCCTCTCCCTTGCCGGCCTGAGCGCCGGGGATACCGGCATCGGCTCCCTGGTCTTCGCCCTGAAGCCGGGCGATGGTTCCGCGCGCGAGCAGGCGGCTTCCTGCCAGCGCGTGCTGGGCGGGTGCGCCAACATCGCCGCGGAATATGCCACCAAGCGCTACCGCAGCAACGTCGTCAACTGGGGCATGCTGCCCTTTATCCTGGAGGGCGCCAAGGACGCCGGCATTGCGGCGGGCGACGTGGTGGTGCTCAAGGGCATCCGCTCGGCGCTCCTTGCCGAGCAGTACGACCGCATCCCCGCCACCCTCCTGACCGGCGGAGAGGCCAAGCCCATCACCCTTTCCCTGCCCAAGATGACCCGCGACGAGCGCGACATCATCCTGGCCGGGTGTCTCATCAACTACTACGCGCAATAGCAGCCCTCAAAAATAGGACGGCCCCGGCGTAAGCCGGGACCGTTTTGTTTATTAAGGGCTGTTCCGTTTTACGGCTGCTGGACAAGATCGCAGCAGACAAAGTCCGTGTCGATGCTGTGGGTGATGACGCGCGCCCTGAGGTTGCGCGTGCCGCACATCGCGCTGGGATTCTGCGTGTTGGGGTTCAGATCCTCCGGGAGCACGAACTTGATGCACCGAACCACCACGTCGCGGCAGGTCGGGGCGGTGTGCGCGGGGATGGTCATCGCCTTCATGCCGCGCGGCAGCTCCAGGCCGTTGTCATCCACCTCGGTCAGAATCACGGCCAGCGCCATGCGCCGGTTGGGGCAGACGTTCTGGATGGTCACGTTCAACTGCACGATGCGGCCCAGCGAATCCAGGGAAACATCCCCCATGTCCACGATGACGGAGTCGCTGCACCCGCTAACGGTGATGTCCTGCGGGGCGGGGCAGGGCTCGGGATGCACCACGATGCCGCAATCCACCTCCACCGCCGGGTCAGGGAAGGTCACGACGTTGCCCTCGTTGTCCGAATAGGAGATGGATTTGTTCACCTGTAGGTCGCCCGAGGTCTGGCCGATGTGCCGGATGGTGAAGACCAGCGCGGCGCCCTCGCTGGTGGTCACGCCCAGCTGCGGGATCTGCCACCTCAGGGTATTGGCGTTGAGCGTGGTCGCGCTTCCCTTGGTGGGCGGCGTGAGGCTGATGATCTCAAAATCGTCGTTGACCACCTCGTCAATGAGCACGTTGGTCGCGCCCGGCTTGGAGATGTTCTCCGCAAGGTCCGCAAAGAGATCCTCAAGGTCCTCGTCATCCGGGGTGATGGCCACATGCGAGGCATCGGGGTCGGTCGCCCAGTCGTTGAGCGCGGATACGTCAATGCCGTCCTGGCCAACCAGCCCAATGCAGTAGATCACGATGCCGGCGGCCCGGGCCGCGGCTGCCACGGGCGCGGGCGGCGCGCCGGTGGTGGTCTTGCCATCGGTGAACATGACGATCACCTTGTGATTGCTCGACATCGGGTTGAAGAGCGCCATGGCCTTGGAAAAGGCGTCGGCGTGGTTGGTGGAGCCTCCCGCGGTCAGCGCGTTCACCGCGGCCTTCAGCGTGGCCACCGAGGTGATCAATTGCGCGTTGGTTGTGGCCGTATCGGCAAAGCTGACGATGCCGATGTGGCTGCCGGAGCCGATGTTGCCATCCTGGGAGCCGTCGGTGGATTCGTCGATGATGTCGATGAACCGATTGGCGCCCGCCTTCATGTTGACAAGCGGGTCTCCCGCCATGCTGCCGGAGCGGTCGAGCACGAGCACGATGTCCGTGGGGTTTGCGGAAATATCGGGCGCGGCGGTCAGCGCCAGCGTCACTTGCAGGGTATCTTGGCAATCTATGCGATCAACGCTAATTTGCTTGTTGGAATTGATAATCCCCATATTGCTTGCTTCCTCCTAGTAGGGTTTTGTGGGATTCTAGCTCCCTACTATCCTATGCGCCGGGGCCGCAAAGGGGAATGCTCTTTTTGGGGCGGCGGTCGGGGCGAAGCGTTTTGTTTTCCAAGGCTTTACAAAATATTCATATTGCGGACCGTAGTTATTGACAGATGGGAGGATAGCATATAGAATAGTATTGTATGGCAGGAGTCGCTGCGGGATGATCATAATTTTTTATGGAATAGATAAAAAGTGCATAATTTTCCCCTGCGCTGTGTGAATGGAAACGCGCGGGCATTCTGCGCTTGGACGTCCGGCTTCGGCGGCCAATGCGCGGGCCGGCGTGGCGCACGGCGCGCGACAACTGTTTATCATAAATGTTAGGTGGTGAAACAGTTGGATACCTTTTTCTGGATTTTGGGAATCGTTGCCGCGCTGGCCGGCGGTGCGTACGGCGGCTATGCTTTCGGCGGCAACAAGATGAAAAAAGAGATTGAAAGCAAGATCGGACGCACGGAAGAGGCCATGAAGAAGCTGGTGGATGAAGCCACGCAGAAGGCCGAGGCGGTCAAGAAGGAGAAGATCCTGGAGGCGAAGGAGGAGATCCTGCGCCAGAGAACGGAGACGGAAAAGGAGCTCAGGGATCGCCGCAACGAGACGCAGCGCACCGAGCGCAGGCTCATCCAGCGCGAGGAAATGCTCGACAAAAAGCTGGACAACCTGGAGGTCCGCGAAGAGGGCCTCAACAAGACCAGCCGCGAATTGGAGCAGCGGGCGCAGGAAGTGGAGAACATGCGCCTAAAGCAGCAATCGGAGTTGGAGCGCATCGCGCAAATGACCAATGAGGAAGCTCGCCAGATCATCATGAACAACGTGCAGCGCGAGGCCTACCATGACGCTGCGGTTATGGTGCGTGAAATCGAGAGCAAAGCCAAGGACGAGGCGGATAAAAAGGCCCGCAACATCGTCTCCCTGGCCATCCAGAAATGCGCCGCGGACCATGTGGCGGAGACCACGGTTTCGGTGGTCAACCTCCCCAACGACGAAATGAAGGGCCGCATCATCGGCCGCGAGGGCCGCAACATCCGCGCGCTGGAAACCGCCACGGGCATCGACCTGATCATCGACGACACGCCCGAGGCCGTCATCCTCTCCGGCTTTGACCCCATCCGCCGCGAGGTGGCCCGCATCGCCCTGGAAAAGCTCATCACCGATGGGCGCATCCACCCGGCGCGCATTGAGGAAATGGTGGAAAAGGCGCGCAAGGAGGTCGACGCGCAGATGCGCGAGGCCGGCGAGCAGGCCGTGTTCGAAACCGGTGTGCACGGGCTGCATCACGAGCTGGTGCGCCTGTTGGGCCGCATGAAGTTCCGCACTTCCTATGGACAGAACGTGCTCAGGCACTCCATCGAGGTCTCGCACCTGGCAGGCGTGATGGCCTCCGAGCTGGGAGCGGACGTGACGCTGGCCAAGCGCGCGGGCCTGCTGCACGATATTGGCAAGTCCATCGACCATGACGTGGAGGGCACCCATATCCAAATCGGCGCGGATCTGGCCAAGAAGTACCGCGAGAACCCCGACGTGGTCAACGCCATCATGTCCCACCACGGGGATGTCGAGCCCAATACCATTGAGGCGGTGCTCGTGGCCGCTGCGGACGCCATCTCCGGCGCCAGGCCCGGCGCGCGCCGCGAGACGCTGGAAAGCTACATCAAGCGCCTGCAAAAGCTGGAGGAGATCGCCAATTCCTTTGCCGGCGTGGAGAAGTCCTTCGCCATCCAGGCGGGGCGCGAGGTGCGCATCATCGTCAAGCCCGAGGAGGTCAGCGATACCGACTCCGTGCTCATGGCCAAGGACATTGTCAAGCGCATCGAAAAGGAGCTGGAGTATCCCGGCCAAATCAAGGTCAACGTCATCCGCGAAACCCGTGCAACGGAGTTCGCAAAGTAAAAAACAGTGGGCGCGGAGGTTCTCCGCGCCTTTTTCCATCCGCGGCAGAAAAAGGGGATGCCGATCCACGATCGGCATTCCCTTTTGCGCTTTAGGCGACCTTGACCGCCTTTCCATCGGAGGTGAGGATCACGTCGCCAAGCGCCGTGCCATGCACTTGTGCGCCCAGGGACTTTAGGAAGCTGACCACGCTCTCCTCCGGCATGTTCTTTTCGCTGCACGTGATGACCGCGTACTTGGGCGCGACGACGGTGAAGAATGCCTCGGATAGCGCGTCCGCCCGCCCGTGATGGGGCACCTTGAGCACGTCGAAGGTGCGCGGGCTGCCGGCCAAATACTCCTTTAGCCGCTCGGTTTCCGCATCCCCGGCAAAGAGGAAGGAGGTATCCCCGTATTGCAGCTCGGCCAGGATGGAATAGTCGTTGGATTGCTCGTATTCGGCCTTGGCGCCGGGCAGCAGCGTCAGCGTCCCCCCGCCAAAGGGGAGCGTCACGGCGCCCTCGGGATTGACCGGCACAATGCCCGCGGCATCCAGCGCCTCGACATACTGGTTGTATTGCTTGTTATCCTTGACGTAGTCCGGCGCGTAGACCGTGCCGATTTCCAGTTGGTCCAGGATCGCGTCCGCACCGCCGATGTGGTCCTTGTCCATGTGCGTCAACAGCAGAAAGTCCAAGGAGACGATCCCCTTCTTGGAGAGCAGCGCCAGGATGTCGTCCGCATCGCCGTCGTTTCCCGTATCGATCATCGCCGCATGCCCATCCGCCTCCAGGAGGATGCAGTCCGCCTTCCCCACGGAGAGGAAGGTCACCGTAAGCTGGGGCAGCGTCTCGTCCCCCCCTGCCGTGCAGCCCGTCAGCAACGCAACAGCCAGCAGCGCAATGGCATAGAGTCTTCGCATAGAAATCCTCCCTTCGGGTTCAGTATGCGCGCCCGGCCGATAAGGCAATCGCCCCCCGCGCCGGATTTTTTCCCTGTGGTTTCAATCCTTTGCGGAGGGCGAAGAGGCGCGGTTTACGCAATCTCGTTCTGGAACGCGACCAGCGTGGCATCCTGCACGCCCGGAACGCTCAACAGGTTATCCACCAAATTGGTTCGATTGCCCTGCAAGCGCAGCTCCAAGGTCATCTCAATGCCGTTGCGGGTGGCGGTCTTGGACTTGAGCTTGTAGCGCGGCACCATCTTGTTTACGGCGCCGGTTACTTCCTTGCCGTAGCGCTCGTCATAGTGCACCACCAGCAGGTAGTTGTGGCCCATATTGTTCCCCATGAAGGAAAGGCCCAGAAGAATCGCCGCGATGACCAGCGTCCCGATGATGGAAAAGAGGATGAAATTCGCGCCGATGGTAATGCCCACCGAGATCGCCCAGAACATATACACCGTATCCATCGGGTCCTTGACCGCGGTGCGGAAGCGGACGATGGACAGCGCGCCCACCATGCCCAGGGACAGCGCCGGCGCGGAGCTGATGCACATGATGATCAGCGTGGTGACCATCGAGAGCATCACAAGCGACAGGTTGAAGCTGTGGCTGTAGAGCACCCCGCGATAGGTCTTTTTGTAGATAAAGTAGATGACCATGCCCAGCACAAAGGCGATCGCCAGCGAAATGAGGATGTTGGGCAGCGTCAGGTTCTGCGTCGAAAGCGAGAAGCCCGACAGGAATTTGTCCTTAAAGACGTCCGAAAAGCCCGTGGTACCGTTATTCATGGAAATGATGCCTCCTCCATTATTTTACAGGTTGAACTCATACCGGCGGCAGAGCGTGTATTTGGATACGGCGCTGCGCTGCGCCGGAATTGAGGACGTGATGGGCAGAATGAACTCCGGAAACCGGCGGTTGTACTTGATCTCCAGAATCGTCTGGTTCTGATCCAGGCAGGGGTAGGTGGGGAGATCGGGGTTGAACATATCCTGGGATAGATACCCTGTGCGCAGCTGCTTATCCAGCGTCACGCGCGTCTCCTCGCAGGGGTGGATGAATGCCTGGCGCACGTAGTCCACAACCACCGCGGGCCGCAAAAGGCGCGTGGTCATCATGCGGTAAACATCCTTGAGCAGCGGGTGCTTCAGCGTCTCCAGCCCATAGGTGTCCCCCGCGATGATCTGCTCGGCCAGGTCCCGCGAGATTGCGCAGGAGAGCTTGCTGATGTAGTCGCCCCGCTTGCTCTTGCGCTCCAGGCGGATGATGCGGTCGGAGAAGTTGTAAATGCGGATGCGGTACTTGTGGCGGTGCATCACGCCGTCCAGCTTGTCGCTCATGGCGGAGTTAAAGCAGTCGTCAAAGTAGAGCGAGCGAATGTGGTATTCGCCGTTGGCGTCCGCGTGCTTGTCCGTTTGCATGGTGTGCTTGAGCAAGGTGGCCAGGTAGTACGCATCCCCATTGCTGATGTAGTATTTTTGCTCGTGCCTCAGCGGCAGCTGAGCTGGCTGTGCCGTCATGTCCCTCAATCCTCACTTTTAGTCGAAAAGCCGGCTGACCTCGCTGTCGGAGAGGCCAAAGTACTCCTTCGCGCCGGAGATCACGTATTGCGGCCGCTGCTTGACCCACGTGCGCAGGCGATCAACATTGCGCTCCCACGATTGCACCGAGCCGTGGTCCGGCCACTTTTTGTAGTGCGCCTCCATCTCGGGCTGCATGGCGGCGTACATCTTGTCGATGGCGGAGAGCATCTTCTCCTCGGTGTAGACGTTCTTCATGTAATAGGAGAGCCGGCTGAGAAACAGCTCGCGCATGTCGTCGTTGGCCAGCAGCGCGGTGGAGAGCGTCGTCTCAAACGCATCGCCCACGCCCGTGCCCCGAGGATCAAAGACGTGATTGAACGTATTCCACGATACCGGCATGTTGTTGGAGCTGTTCATCGCCCAGTCCATGTCGTAGAGAATCCACTTCCACTTGCCGCCCGGCACCTTGTAGTATTTGATGTTTCCATTATCGGAATTCGCCCAGAAGATCTCGGCGATCTGATAATCGAAGTAGTTTTCAACGTCCACCCGGTCGGTGACGTACTTGAGCTTTTCCGCGCTCTTGAGGCTGTTGTTCTTGCAGTAGTCGATCAGCTCGCGGTACTCCTTGTTGCTGCCGTTGAGCGTGCGCGCCGCGCTGTTGCCATTGCCCTTGAGCAGGTCGATGTTGTTGATGACGTCCTCGTCGGTGACATTCTCCCACTGCGCGATGGACCACTTGTTCACGCGCTCGCGCATGTTGTAGTGTCCCCAGTATTCGCCGTTTAGGTACAGCACGCAAACCTCGGTCTCCTGGTACATCACATTTTGGCCGTTGAGCGTGCTGGTGATAAAGGCGTCGCGCATCCTGGCGCGGTTGTTGTCCTGCCCGGTGCCCCGGAGCACAAAGGACTTGTAGTCCGTGTAGTCCCGGCCCGAAAAGAGCGGCGCGTTGAAGCGTCCCTCGTCGCCGTATTCGCTGCGCGCGTACACCGCGAACGACTTTTGATCCGAAGCCCTGGAATACTGTCCGTTGAGCTTAAAGGAGCCGTCCTGCTCGATTAAGCGGGTGCCGTCCGGCTCCCAGACTTCCACATGCACCGGGTACTCCCAGTCCATCCAGAAGTTCGCGCCCTTTCCCGGGCTGCCGTGCGGGAAGGTTTCCTGATACCCAGGGCCCTTTGCGTACATGCCCATGGATTCGGAGAAGAGGTACTTGTCGTCCGTCACCAGCGATACCACGCGCACGGTGTGCGTGCTGTCGGTGATGAAGGTGCGCGTGGCGGTGGTGGAGGTCAAATACCCATCCCTGACCGCGATGGCGCGCACGACGGTGTTTTTGCTGATGGACAGCGGCCCGGAGTAGACCTGGGACGCGGTCGTGGGCGTGGAGCTATCGGTGGTGTAGTAGATGGTCGCGCCATCGGGCGCGGTGAGGGTCAGGTTCACATCCCCCGCCTTGACGCCGCCCTCGTCGGAGAAGGACGGCTCCTGGCAAAGGCCCAGGTACGCCGTGGTGGTGTTGGGCTTGCCCGGGGTGGACTCGGCATAATAAAAAAAGCCGGTGCGGCCCTCGTCCCTGCCGTAGGAAACGTCGCTGGACAGCGCCGGGACGCTCACCTTGTCAACGCAGGTCCGGTTGGGATCGAACAAATAGAGCATTTCACCGGCGCTGGACCCCTTAAAGGAGGCGGAGAGGGCCTTGTTTTCCCCTTCCAGCGGCGCTTCCACGCCGGTCAGATACACCAGCATGCTCTCGCCCGGGGCAAGCTCCTTGTTCGGAAAGAGGTATCGCGCCGTGGCCGTGGGCTTGTTGGAGAGGCTGTAGCCGCCAAGGTTCACGCTGCCGCCGGTGGCGTTGGTGATCTCCACCCAGTCGGGCGACTGGCCGCCCACCTCCAGCGCCGCGCTGTTGGAGGTCATCACCTCGGAGATGTAAATTCCCTGGTTGTTCTCCTGAAAAAAACGGTTGGAGAGCGCCGTCTGGCTCTCCAACGTGTTTTCCATGTTGGGCGTGGGATTGCCCTGAACGGTGAAGTCCCCCGTGCCGTCGGGGATGCGGGCATAGGAAGTATCCGTCTGCATCTCCGGCAGGGTGACGCGGTCGAGCAAATACCCCTCGGGAGAATAGAGGGAGATCGTCTCCCCGCCCGAGGAAATGGAGAAGTTCGTGTGCAGGATCTCGCTTTCCAGGTTGTTGGTGCTGTCGGCAAAGACGATCACGCGCTCGCCCGGGCCGATGCTGCCCGAGGGGAAGACCCAGCGCATGGGCTTATCCGCGTCATCCGAAAGGCCGTAGCCCGTAAGGTCGATGGCGGAGGAGCCGGTGTTGACCAGTTCGATCCAATCGGGGTAGAGCCCCTGCTCGTCCTTGATGCACGTGGCGTTGGAGGACTGCACCTCGTTGATCTTAAGGGCGCTCTCGCCGCGCTTGTCAAACTGCGCCGTGTATTGCTCATGCCCCTGCTGCGTGTTGGCAAAGCCGGGGGAGTATAGCGCCGTCTCCTCCCAGGAGGAGCCGGTCCGAATTTTGGAAACGTTGGACTGCGTGGACGCGCCGGAGACGGAGTCCACCGCCGTTGATCCCGAGAACAGATAGAGCGTCTCGGATGCGTTGAGTTTAAAGCTCGCGTGCAGGTTGCCCGCATTGCTGGCGCGGTTTTTGCCCGAGAGGAAGACCACCCGGTACTCTCCCGCCGCCATTTTGATGGCGGGGAGGGGGTACTTGGTCGCGTCGTCCTCGCGGTCGGAGAGCGAATAGCCGGAAAGCGACAGCTCCCCGCCGGTGGAGTTGTAAAGTTCCACCCAGCGCGGGTACTCGCCGTCCTCGTCGCGCACGGCCATATCGTTTTCCACCATGAGCTCGGAGAGCACCAGGCCCGCCGCGCCGGTGGGCAGGTTGGTCTGCCCCGAGGAATCGGCCTGGCCGCCCGCGGGCACATAGCCGGGGGCGAGCTGCTTGTCCGAGGCGTAGACAATGACGCCCACAATGACCGCCACCAGGAGCAGAAGGACGATAATATTGGATGCTCTGCGCTTCATTTCAACAATCCTTTCCAAGGTAAAAACGCCATGATTCAGCGAAGTTAAGTGTATCACATCGATGCGCCTTTTGCAAATCCAAGTGTTACTATATAAAGACGAAGGAACCATGTCAGGCGATGCAAAAAAATCATAATTTTGGAAAAAAGTGCGGCGAGGCGGCGAATGGAGAAAAATGGCGAATGATGTAGACAATGGAGGGCGCAGATGATAAAATATTTTTACGGATCAATAATCAAGAGAGCGAGGGCATGTGTTATGGGTATTGCATCACTGGTTCTGGGCATTATTTCGATCATTTGCGGGCTCTTTACCTCCAGCGCGAAGTGGATTGGCGCCATTTTGGGCCTGATCGGCATCATTCTGGGCGCGCAGGACCGCAAGAACGCTGAAAAGCGCGGGATTGCCACCGCCGGCATGGTGTGCTCCATCATTGGATTCATTCTCTGCGTCATCGGCTTTATCGCCTGCATCGCCTGCATCGGCAGTCTGGCCGCCCTGGGCGCCATGCAGTAAAAGAGCCGGGCGGATGCGGCGGGGATCGGCGCGCTGACGGGAGGGAAAGCGATGTATCCATGGGTCTGCGTGTTGGGCAGGGCCATCCCCTCGTATGGATTGTGCATGGCCCTTGGCATTCTCGTTTCCTGCTGGATCGCCCTTGCAAGGGCGCGCGGGAGCAGGCTGGACGCCAACAACCTGATCGTCATCGTCGCCTGTGCCCTGGCCTTTGGGCTGCTCGGCGCAAAGTTGCTGTACCTGATCGCCTCCTGCGACGTGGGCGCGGTGGTTGCACGGCTGAGCCGCGGCGATTTTTCCGATTTGGCCAGCGGCGGCCAGGTGTATTACGGCGGCTTGCTCGGCGGCGTCCTGGGGGCCTGGGTCGGCGCGCGCATATCCGGCGCGGACGGCGAGTTCCCGCTGTATTGCGATGCGGTTGTGCCCGCCATTCCGGTCGGGCATGCCTTTGGCCGCGTCGGCTGCTTTTTGGGGGGCTGCTGCTATGGCCTGCCCTGCGGCGCGTGGTGCGCGGTGACCTTCCCCGGGGCGGCGCAGCCGGTGTTTCCGCTTCAGCTCCTGGAGGCGGCGCTCAACCTCGCCCTCGCCATTGCGCTGGTTTGTTGCGCGAAAAAAAGCCGCCTGCGCGGCCTGGCGCTGCATCTGTACTTGCTGCTCTATTCGGCAGCCCGGTTCGTTCTGGAGTTTTTTCGGGGCGATGAGATTCGCGGCAGCGCCCTTGGGCTCTCCACCTCGCAGTGGATCAGCATGGGGGTCTTTGCCTTGGCCGGGGCGCTCCTTTTGCGGAAAATGCGCGGGAAGAAGGGCGCTTGACGCCCTTTTTTAGACCCGACGGCCGTTTGGATTGACTCATGTAAAAATTCCCATTTGCCGGCGGTTATCCATTGCGGATAGCTGCCGGCAAATGGGAAGCGGCGCCTTTATTTTTCCTTTAGCCTGCGCGCAAACTTTCGGTCGTTGACAAGGGTATACGCGACGGAGGGGATTGCGCACAGCACAATCAACAAACCCAGGACAAGCCTGTTTACGTCTCTGCCATAGGCCAGCAGATATAAAATGAGCCACGGAATTCCCAACATGAGCCAAGATATGCCGCGATAACGGATATAGTTTGCGGTCCAATCGTGATTTTTATATTTCTCGTTTATGACCTGGAATCCCAAGACACCGGCAATGCCGTATAGCGTATAAAAGATACCCAGCCCCAACATGACTCCCATTGCGCGCCTCTCCACATTCAAACTCGATTTGACGCTCAGATTATAGCATAACCGATTTTCGGCTTCAAGCGGCCATTGGGGCAAGCGCCAAGGTTTCGGGCCGACAACCCAAAGAGGGGAAAGGGCACTTGGCAATGGGGAATTGACGTTTTCCCCGGTAAGGGGTACAATAGCCCTATATCGCCTCAGGGGTGAGGCGTCAAACGCGGAGTAAAGGAAAACAATGAAAAAAATCAGTCTCAAAACGTGGCTGAAGGCGGCCATAAGGCCCAATTCCCTGGCGCGCCTGAAGGTCAAAAAGGCCGTCACCTCGCCCGCCAGGGTGCTGATGATCGGCTTTTTCCTGCTGATTGTCGTGGGCGCCATCCTGCTGGGGCTTCCCGTGGCCAGCACGGCGGGCCGCCTGCGCCCCGTCGACGCGCTCTTTACCGCCACATCGGCGGTGTGCGTCACCGGGCTATCCGTCATCGACGCGGGCCGCGACCTCACCTTTTTCGGGCAGATGGTTCTGCTCCTCCTCATCCAGGTTGGCGGTCTGGGCTTCATGACCTTTGGCACCATCATCCTGATCTTCCTGGGGCGGCGCATCACTCTGTCGGAGCGGCTGGTCATCTCCAACAGCCTCAATGAGGACGGCTTGCAGGGCATGGTCGCCCTGACGCTGCGCATCGTCACGCTGGCCCTGTCCATCGAGGGCATCGGCGCGGTGCTGCTGATGACCCGCATGATTCCCCGGCACGGCGTGCTGCACGGGATGTGGTATTCCGTCTTCCACTCGGTTTCCGCCTTTTGCAACGCGGGGTTTGACCTGGTGGGCGGCTTCCCCCTGTATAAAAACGACCCCGTGGTGCAGCTCACGGTCATGGCGCTGATCGCCCTTGGGGGTCTGGGCTTTTCCGTCCTTTTTGATCTGCAAAAAAATCAGATGCGCTTTTCGCGCCTCACCCTGCACTCCAAGCTCGTCCTGGTGATCAGCGGCATTCTCACCGCGGCGGGCGCGGTGCTTTTCTTTGTGCTGGAGCAGGGCAACGCAAAAACCCTGGCCGACCCCGCGCTTTCCCCGTACATGCGGCCCATTGCCGCCCTGTTTCAGTCCGTCACCACGCGCACGGCGGGGTTTAACACCATCAACCAGGCGGACCTTACCTCCCCCTCGCTGATGCTGACGCTCATTTTGATGTTCATCGGCGCGTCGCCCGCCTCCACCGGCGGCGGGTTGAAGACCACCACCTTTGGCATATTCTTCCTGCTCATCTACAACGTCCTGCGCGGCCGGGATAAGATCGTGGTCTTTCGCCGCACCATCAACCACAGCCTGGTCAACCGCGCCGTCGTGCTCTTTACGCTGGCGCTGTCGCTGATCATCCTGTCGCACCTGGCGCTCTCGCTGCTGTTGCCGCCCTCTGCGGTGGTGAATTCCAGCAACATTCTCTACGAGGTAATCTCCGCCTTTGGCACGGTGGGCCTGACCATCGGCGTCACCGCGGAGCTGACGCCCCCGGCCGAGCTGGTGATGAGCGTGGTGATGTTCATCGGCCGCGTGGGGTTGATGACCATCGCCTTCGGCCTGACCCGCAAGCACTCCAAGGGGCAGAATCACCTGGTGTACCCCGAGGGCAAGGTCATGATCGGCTGAGCCGGCGAAACGAGGGAGAGAGGAAATGAAGAGGAAAAAGCGGATCATCATGGTTATGCTGCTGGCGGCCTTGACGCTGCTGGCAGCCTGCGCGGCGCCAACCGCGCCGGGAAAGGAACCCAGCCCAACGCTTGCCGGCGTTGAGGAGACGCCCGCGCCTAAGCCGGCGGTGAGCAGAATTGCCTTCCAACGTGAAACCGCCTGGAACCAAGGCGATGAGGCGCAATTGGAGCAGGCCACGGTCACGGCCTATACCGATGCCGGGGACGTCCTGTGGAGCTACAAAACGCCGGAGTACGAAATGACGGAACTGGACAGGACCGGCGAAATCGGCTGGAAAGCGGACGGGTATTACCTTGTGGAAGACGGGGCGGTGGTGTCCCTGGACGCGCGCACGGGCGAGGTCCTTTGGAGGAACGACGACTTTGGCGGCGCCAGTACGGCGAGCGCTTTTGGAGACGACGCCATCTACCTTTGCGGCTACTACGGGCCGGATTTCTATGCGGTGGGCTACGATGGGACAACGCGGAAGCGGATCGAGACCTTTGATCCGGACTACTACTGGGCGTCTAGGATCGAGCTCAGCGATGGGAAAGCGGTCGTCTATCTGGATGGCGGGGCCGCGGAAGAGGGCCAGGCAAAGGCGTTCACCGTCGATTTGGAGACGTTTTCCGCAAGCGCAGAGGAATAGCGATCGTCGAATCAGACCTGTCAAATGGGAAGAATGCGCGCCGCGCCTCCTCAAGGGAGGGGACGCGCGGGAGGAGAAGTGGAATGAAGCAGTTTGTCGTAATCGGCTTGGGCCGCTTTGGCGTGTCGGTGGCCACGGAGCTGTACAAGATGGGGCACGAGGTGCTGGCCATTGACCGCAACGTCGAGCGCATCGACGAAATCGCCGATTTTGTCACGCACGCGGTGTGCGCGGACGCCACCGACGAGGCGGAGCTGGGGTCCCTGGGCCTGCGCAACTTCGACGTGGCGGTGGTTTCCATCGGCTCGGACATTCAGGCCAGCATTCTGGTTACGATGCTCTGCAAGGAGTTGGGCGTAAAATACGTCCTGACCAAGGCCAAGAGCGAGCTGCACGCCAAGGTGCTTCAGCGCGTCGGCGCCGACAAGGTGGTATTTCCCGAGCGCGATATGGGCGCGCGCACGGCCTACAACCTCGTTTCCACCAACATCTTGGACTTTATCGAGCTCTCCCCGGATTACTCCTTGGTGGAGATCGCCGTCCCGCGCCAGTGGGAGGGCCAGACCATGAAGGAGCTCAACCTGCGCGTGCGCTACGGCATCAACGTCATGGCCATCCGCCACCCCAACGGCGATATTTCCGTCGCCCCGCAGGGCATCGACGTGCTGGAGAGCCGGGACGTGCTGGTGGCCATCGGCCCCAATGCCAGCATCAACAAGCTGGAGGATTTCGCCGGCAAGTAACCCGAGCGTGAAACAAAAGATTAACACGGGCGCGACCGCATTCGCGCCCATTTTTGTTGACAAAAAAAGGGGAGCGGAATATACTGAATGCTGAAATAATTGGATTCCCAATTGTTAGCACTCCAATGAAGGGGACGATGGGATGAAGCATTATCGATTGCTGTTGATGGGCCATGTGGCGCATCTGCACCTGCGCATCACATCCGCGGCGTTTGCCAGGGAGGGAATCACCCGCTCGCAGCCGTGGATCCTGGATTACCTTTCGGAAAACGACGGGTGCATCCAGCGGGAGCTGGCCGACCGGTCGCACTTTGACCCGGCCTCCATCACCGCCGCGCTTGTGGGCATGGAGGAGCAGGGCCTGGTCAGGCGCGAGAGCGTCAAGGGCGACCGGCGCGCGCTGCGGGTGTACCTTACCGACCTGGGGCGCGAAAAGCAGCGGTACGTCCAGCGGGTGTTCACCCAAGCGGAGGAGCGCGCCCTTGAGGGGTTCAGCGCGCAGGAAATCCACGCGCTGGAGGACTACTTGGAGAGAATCCAGAAAAATCTAAAAAAGGATGGTGAACGATGAAGAAGATCGTCAAGTATTTGCGCGGCAGCTGGGCGCTGATTGTTCTGGCGCCGCTGCTGATGATCGTGGAGGTGCTCTGCGACCTGATGCAGCCCACGCTGATGGCCGATATCATTGATGTGGGCGTGGCCAGCGGGGAGATTGCCAACGTATGGCTGACGGGCGGCCGCATGCTGGGCGTGGCGCTGCTGGGCATTTTGGGCGGCGCGGGCTGCACCATACTCTCGGCCAAGGCCAGCTTTGACTGCGGCGCGCGGCTGCGCCAGGGTATGTTTGACAAAATTCAGACCTTTTCCTTTGCCGAGATCGACACGCTGCAAACCTCCTCGCTCATCACCAGGCTCACCAACGACGTCACCCTTTTGCAGATGGCCCTGCGCATGATGATGGTGATGCTGGTGCGCGCGCCGCTGACCTGCATCGGCGGCCTGATCATGGCCATTGCCATCAGCCCCCGCCTGTCGCTGATCTTTGTGGTGGCCATACCCGTGCTGGCGGTGGCCGTGACCGCCATCGCGCTGAAGACCTTTCCCATGTTTGCCAAGATGCAGCAGAAGATCGACCGCGTCAACACCGTCATGCGCGAAAACCTGCTGGGCGTGCGCGTGGTGAAGGCGTTTGTGGGGCAGGAAAGGGAGCGCCGCCGCTTCAGCCTGGCCAATGAGGACCTGATGAATTGGTCCATGCAGGCCATGAACCGCATGGTCCTGATGTGGCCGGTGATCAACGCCGTGATGAACGTCTCCATCGTGGCCCTGATCTGGTACGGCGGCAATCTGGTCAACACCGGAGATCTGGAGATCGGCAAGATCATGGCGTTTATGACGTACCTGATGCAGGTGCTCTCCAGCCTGATGATGGCGGTGATGATGATGCTCAACTTCTCGCGCGCCAAGGTCGCGGTGGACCGCTGCGCCGAGGTGCTCTCCACCGAGCCCTCCATCCGCGATCCGCACAATCCCCAAAGGCCGGAGAACTTCGCCGTCACCTTTGACCACGTCAACTTCTCCTACAATCCGGACGACCCGGAATACGTGCTCAAGGACATCACCTTCACCGCGCGCCCCGGCCAGAGGGTGGGCATCATTGGCAACACGGGCTCGGGCAAGTCCACCCTTGTCTCCCTCATTCCGCGCCTTTATGAGGTGACCTCGGGCGCGGTGCGCATCGGAGGCGTGGACGTGCGCGATATGGACATGGACACCCTGCGCCGGCACATCGGCGTTGTGTTGCAGGAGAGCCTGCTGTTCTCCGGCGACATTGAGAGCAACCTGCGCTGGGGCGGCGGGGACTGCCCCGGGGAGGAGCTGGAGCGCGCCCTGGAAGACGCCCAGGCCATGGAGTTTGTCTCCAAGCTCCCCGACGGCGTTCAAAACACTGTGGAGCAGCGCGGAAAGAACTTCTCCGGCGGGCAGAAGCAGCGCCTCTCCATCGCCCGCACCTTCGCCAAAAATCCCGATATTCTCATCCTGGATGACGCCACCAGCGCCGTGGATACCGAAACCGAGGCAAAGCTGCAACAGGCCCTTCGGCGCCGGGTGGGCAAGGGCGTGACCTTTATCATTGCCCAGCGCGTCTCCGCCATTGCGGACGCGGACCTCATCCTGGTGATGGAGGATGGCGCCATTGTGGGCAGCGGCACGCACCAGGAGCTCATCCGCAGCAACGAAGACTACCGCGGGATCGTCGCGTCCCAGTGGGGAGAGGAGGCGATTGCCTGATGTCGAATCGTGGACCCGGCGGGCCCGGCCCGCACGGAAGGCACATGGAGCGTGCCAAGGTCAAGGACGCCAAGGGCACCTTTAAGCGCCTGATGGGGTATATTTCCGAGCAGATGGGGCGCATCGTGCTCATCAGCATCCTTTGCGCCGTCACATCGGTGATCTCCATCGTCACCGTGCGCCTGGCGGGCGTGGCGGTGGACGAATTCATCGCCGTGGGCGATATGGCGGGCCTTGCAAAGCTCTGCTTTGTGACGCTGGCCATCTTCGCCGTCAACATCCTGAGCACCTATTTTCAGAACACCAACATGATCGTCGTGGCGCAGCGCATCTCCTTTAAGCTGCGCAAGGACCTCTTCGCCTGCCTGAGCAAGCTGCCGCTGCAATACTTTGACACGCACTCCAGCGGCGACATCATGTCCCGCCTGACCAACGACGTGGACAACATCTCCAATACCCTGTCCCAATCGGTGACGCAGCTCTTCTCCGGCATCATCAATGTCCTGGGCACGCTGGCGGCCATGATCCTTCTCAGCCCCTGGCTCACCCTCATTTCGCTCATCGCCATTCCCATCATGCTGCTGGTCACCCGCTTCATCGCGGGGCTGAGCCGCAGGTTCTACCGCGAACAGCAGAAGAACCTGGGCCAGATCAACGGCTATATCGAGGAGATGGTCTCCGGCCAAAAGGTGATCAAGCTCTTTTCCCGCGAGGAGGCCAATCGGCGCGATTTCGCCCGCATCAACGACCGGCTGCGCGTCAGCGGCACCCGCGCCGAGATGGTGGCCGGGCTGATGGGGCCGTTTATGAACATGATCAACAACGTCACCTATCTGATCGTCGCGGTCGCGGGCGGCTATCTGGTCATCACCTCGGCCTCCGCCGCCATCACCGTGGGCGTCGTCTTTTCCTTCCTGCTCTACATGCAGAATTTTGCCCGGCCGATTTCGCAAATCGCCAACCTCTTTAACACCATCCAGTCCGCCCTGGCGGGCGCGGAGCGCGTGTTCCAGGTCATGGACGAGGCGCCCGAGCAGGACGCCCCAGGCGCGGCGGATGTGCCCGCCATCGAGGGCAACATCGAGATGAACGACGTCACCTTCTCCTATGTGCCGGGCAAGCCCGTGCTCAAAAACGCCACCATCACCGCCCGAAAGGGCGAGCAGGTGGCCATTGTGGGCCCCACGGGCGCGGGCAAGACCACCATCATCTCCCTGCTGACGCGCTTTTACGATAAGGACAGCGGGACCATTCTCATCGACGGAAAGCCCATTGAGTCCATCACGCGCGATTCCCTGCGCCGCACCGTGGGCATGGTGCTACAGGATACCTACCTCTTTTCCGAGTCCGTGCGCGAGAACATCCGCTACGGCCGCCTGGACGCCACGGACGAGGAGGTAGAGCGCGCCGCGCGCATGGCCAACGCGCACAGTTTCATCATCCATTTGCCCAACGGCTATGATACCGTGCTCTCGGACAACGCGGGCAACATCTCCCAGGGGCAGCGCCAGCTCATCGCCATTGCGCGCGCCATCCTTGCCGACCCCTGCTTGCTGATTCTGGACGAGGCGACCTCCTCCATCGACACCCGCACGGAGCTCAAGATCCAGGACGCGATGCTCAAGCTGATGGAGGGGCGCACCTCCTTCATCATCGCCCATCGCCTCTCCACCATCCGCAACGCGGATAAGATCCTAGTCATCAACGCCGGCCAGATCGTCGAGCAGGGCACCCATGACGAGCTTCTCGCCCGCGACGGCTTCTACGCCAATCTTTACAACATCCAGTTCAAAACGGGCATGGCCCTTTGACCGCAGCGCGGGGCGCGCAGGCAATACGCCGTTTCGGCGCGAGCGACGCTTGGAAAAAGGACGGATGAACGCCAAAGCATCCCCCCGACGGGCATTAGCCCGTAGGGGGGATGCTTTTTCCTTGCGCGTCAGCGCGCGTAGACCTGTGCGATTTCGATGTTTTGATAGAACTTGTCGATGATATCCTCGGCGCTTTTGCCCTCGGCGGCCATCTCGTAAGCGCCCCACTGGGACATGCCCACGCCGTGACCGTAGCCGGAGCCCGACATGCTCACAACGCCGTCGGCCACCGTCACGTCCGAAAGCAGGGTGGACTTCATCTTGGTGCTGCCCAGCGCCATGCGCAGTTCCACGGCGCTGACCTCGCCGGAACCGGCGGTGAAGGTCACCACGCGCCCCGACTCGCCGCGCTTGCCAATGGCCAGCTGCCCGGCCTGTCCGCCGCCCAGGGAATCCAGCGCCTCTTGGACCTGGGACAGGGAGAACTCCGCCGTCCAGTTCTTGACGTCGTCCGGCGCCTTATCCGATTCCCGCACCTGAATCGACCGGGTGTAGGAGGGTTCGCTCAGGGAGTAGTTGAGCCCTTCCTGGGCCTTGGCCGTCACCCCGCCCGCATGGGCGTGAAACCAGGCGATGATGGGCTCCCCGCCCGAGAGGATGATTTGCCCGCGCGTATCCTCCACGGCCTTGCGCACGCGCTCGTTGATGCCCGTCACGTCGTAAGCCTGCGCCTCTGATACGTCGGTGGAGACCTGCGCGCCCTCGTACTTGGAGCCGCCGTCCGCGATGAAGCGCAGCGCGAAGGTCCTGGCTATGATGGCCTGCGCCTTGAGCGCTTCCAGCGGCCAATCGTTGTGCATTTCACCCGCCACAACGCCCATCAGGTAGCTCTCCAAATCCATGGTCTCCACAACGTCCATGTCGGCTAGATAGACCTCTACCAACGGGTCGTTGTTTTCGTTGAGCGTGATTTGCTCGGGCAGGTGATAGACCGGCGCGGCCGAGGGCGACGCGGTGATGCTCGCCTGGGGCGTGGCGCTGGCCCGCGGCGTGGGGGAGGACGGCGCGGCGCCCTGGGAGCAGGAGCAGCCCGTCAGCAGAATGGTGAGAATGATCAGCGCAATGCTGCGTTTCATATTTCGAAAGAACCCCTTTCTGCGCGCGGGTCGCACCCCGCGCTCTACGGGTAGCATTCCCATTTTTTTCGATCCATTGCGCGCCGCGCATAAAAACGTGCTGCCATTGGGCGTGGAAACTGCTGCCATTAGCCAAGGGGAGAAAAAGCGCCGATGCCCAGCGCGCAACCGCAGCACCGCCGCAGGCGAGCGGCATTGCGCCTGATTCTCCTTTGAGGATCAGCATCGCCCCGCTCCCCGGTGCAGCCTTACACAAAACCGGCCGGCCTGTTCGATGCTCGTCTCCTGCGGCGCCATCCGATCATTGAAGCGCTGTGCGCGTCCCGCTGTAAACGACATTGCCTCCTCCCATCCCATTGAAATCCTCCCCCAGCCTCTATCGCAGAGTCGGAGCCGGATGTCGGAAAGGGGACCCGCCCAACCATCCTGCGGCGCCGGCAATTCGCGGCGGATACCGACCCAAGGCGCGTCGGTATGGCGATCTAGCCAGGCTCGACGCCCAATCCCACAGCGTGCGTCTCTTCCGCAGCCGCATGGGGCCCGCGTGGAGGCCGCGCCCTCCAAACCGTGCCGACGTCCCTGTGTCGCGGCCTTGCGGCCATGACGCGCGATTGCCCGCCGGCTGACCGCATCCTCTCGGTGGGCGGCGGGCCTGCCACGGCGGCGGAAAAGCGAACCGGAACATGAAAATGCTGTATACAGCGCGCCGCCTGCTGCATACAGCATTTTTCAGTTGCGCCAATGCGTCTTTTTGGTTAAACTGGTATTATAGGAATTGGCTTGAGGAGGATTATATGACAGAACGCGAAAAGATGCCCAGGGAGAAGCGCGCGCTCGACTGGCCCCGGATCACCGGCCTGTTTGTGTTCATTTCCCTTGCCCTGGCCACCATCTACATCGTGGTGGTGCTCGTGCTCGCGCCCGCGCATGCGGACACCATTTTTGAGCGCACCAAGAGCGATTATGTGCTGATGCTGCTGCAATGCCTGCTGGGCATCGCGGCCATCGCCATCCCCAGCCTCCTGCAAAGGAAGCTCAACTTCGTCATCCCCTCCAATATGATGGTGCTCTACACGCTCTTTTTATACGGGGCCATCTTCCTTGGAGAGGTCATGGCCTTCTACTACAAGGTTCCGCACTGGGATACCTTCCTGCACGCGCTGTCCGGCGCGATGCTGGGAGCGCTGGGCTTTTCCGTGATCACGTTTTTAAACAAGACCGACGGCATCCCCATCAACATGAGCCCTCTGTTCGTGGCGTTTTTCGCCTTTTGCTTTGCCATGACCATGGGCATGCTCTGGGAGATCTATGAGTTCACCGTGGACTACTTCTTCGGCACCAATATGCAGAAATTCGCCCTGGAGGGCGGCGCCGGCCTTGTGGGCCAGGCCGCGCTGAAGGACACCATGAAGGATTTGATCGTGGATACCATCGGCGCGCTGATCATGTCCATCGGCGGCTACCTATCCATCAAGTACAAGACGGGCTTTGTCGATAAGCTCATCTTCAAGCGCCGCAAGGGGCACAAGTGACGGGCGTTTCAGCGCCGTTTAAACAAAATGCGCGGGTTTCCCGCGCATTTTGTTTTTTCTTCTAAACCGGAATCGGAAGGGATGCCGTTCCCTTTCCGGCATTCCCGCAAAGGATTTAATTTTCCAGCATTTTGCGCACGCGCTCCTCGGTCACGGCGTCCACCAACGCCACAAGATGGGTTCCTTCCCCGGTATAGGTTTCGGATTCCACGGTCCCGTGCTTGTGCAGGTAGGAGACGACCTCTCCCTTGTGGTAGGGCACGTCCAGCTCCAGCGTGCGGTGGGTGCGGCGCAGCTGCGCGGTGATGGCGTCGAGCAGCTCCCTGGTGCCCTCGCCCGTCTTGGCCGAGAAGAGCACCGTATCCTCGCGGTCCGCGCGCATCTCGGGCGCCAGATCGTGCTTGTTGAGCACGCGCAGCATGGGCTTGCCGCCCGCGCCCAGGTCCGTCAGCACCTGAAAGACCACCTCCTGCTGCGCAAGGAAGTTCTCGTCCGATACGTCCTGCACGATGAGCAGCAGGTCCGCATACAGCGCCTCTTCCAGCGTGGATTGAAAGGCGTTGACCAGGTCGTGCGGCAGCTTGCTGATGAAGCCGACGGTATCCACCAGCAGGCAATCCATGCCGCAGGGCAGCGTCACCCGCCGGGTCACAGGGTCCAGCGTCATAAACAGCTTGTCCTCCGCCGCGACGCTTGCGCCGGAGAGCAGGTTGAGCAGGGAGGACTTGCCCGCGTTGGTGTAGCCGACGATGGCCACGACGGGAACTTCGTTGCGCTCGCGGCGCTCCCGCCGCTGGTTGCGCTGGCGCTTGACCTCGTTGAGCTCGCGCGTGATGTCGGTGATGCGGCGGCGGATGCGGCGGCGGTCCACCTCCAGCTTGGTTTCGCCCGGGCCGCGCGTGCCGATGCCGCCGCCCAGGCGGGACATCACCACGCCCAGGCCCGACAGGCGGGGCAGCTGGTACTTCATCTGCGCCAGCTCCACCTGTAATTTGCCCTCGCGCGTGGAGGCCCTTTGCGCGAAAATATCCAGGATCAGCGCCGTGCGGTCCACCACGCGGCAGCCCACGATCTCCTCCAAATTGCGCACCTGCGCGCCGGTGAGCTCATCGTCGACAAGGATTAAGTCGATGTCCGCGCTGCCCACCAGCAAGGAGAGATCGCGCGCCTTGCCCGAGCCGATGTAGGTCGCCGAGTCCATCTTGGCGCGGTTTTGGCTGATGCGCGCCACCACCTTGGCCCCGGCGGTGTCCGCCAGGCGCGCAAGCTCCATCAGCGAGGGTGCGTCCTCGCTCTCCGCCAGGCCCACAACCAGCGCGCGCTCCGTCTGCCGCGCGCTGGGCGGCAGCGCGCCGGCTATGCGGCGGTCCGCATCGCGGATCTGCTCCATCAGGCCGGATTGCGGGATGCGCCCCGGCGCAAACGGCTTGGTCAGGCCCAGCTTATACTGGCCATCCTCCGCCGGCTCCTCAAGAAAGGCCACCGACAGCGCGCGCGCTTGGCCGTCCTCCGTCACGCCGATGGCCGCCATGGCGTCCAGCTTTAAATGCTGGAGCGATTGCAGGTCTACGCTGGAGAGCGCGCTGTCCCCGCCGGGATGGGTGTGGATGCACCGCACGCCCGAAAGCCGCGTCAGCGACCGCCGCGTGCCGGCCTGGCTCAGGCTCACCGTGCCGGAATCGCCCACCGTCACATCCAATATGCTGCCGCCGCGGGAAATGTAGACGGAGATCTCCCGCCCCAGCAGCCCCGTAAAGCGCGCCATCTGGCGCATCAATTCCTCGGGAAGAAAGGTGTCCCGATCGCACTCGATTTCCAGCATCGCCTCCATCTGTTCCAAGACGGATTGGCGGATGCCCTGAATATTGCCATTGATCATCCTATATCCTCCATAAGCCGGGAGTTTGACTCCATTATACACGAAAGCGGCCGCATTGAAAAGACCGCCCCGGCGCGGCGATTCCGGCCGGAGGGATAAGAAAAGGGAAGGGGATGTCCCCTTCCCGGCTGATCTGGATGCTTGTGCGCGTCAGCGCGATTCGTTGACGGTGTTGACCCACCCCATGGCCAGCAGCGCGCCCGTCTGGGTATCCGTAACCGCCATGAGGAAGGGGCGGTCAAAGGTGATCTCCACGCTTTCCTCCGTATCGGCGCCGGCCTGATAAACGGCCTGCGCGTCGGTATTGACGCCGCTTTCCGCGATGGTGAGGCTGGCTACCGAGAAGAGGTCGTTAACCGGCGTGGGCAGCAGCAGGTCCGGATTGAGCATGGAGGAGAAGTCCGCGGTCTGCGCGCGCAGAGATTTTTCCAGGCCCATGGAGCTGAGCAGCTCCATATAGCTATCCCCGGTGTTGAGGGTGAATTTGGGCAGCTTGAGGCTTACGGACTGCTGGGTGATGATTTCCTGGGAGAGCCACTGATCCGCGTACTGGATGAGGGCCTCGTCAAAGGCCGCCTCCCCGCCCTCCCTGGGCAGGATGAGCTTGAGCTCGATGGAGCCGCCCTCCATGGGCAGGCTGACCATCTGCATGTACTCGTCCTCGGCATAGCCCGTCAAAAAGTCGCCCGACATCATCTGCGTTGCGACCAGGCCCATGGGCGTCTCAAAGGAGGCGGGCTTGGTGGCCGAGGGGTCGAACGCCGCGTCAAAGCTGGCCGTGAGGTTGAAGGCGGTGATTAAGTAGAGCGTGTCGGCCGCCGCGGTGGAGGTCAGGACGCTGGAGACCTTGCCGTTGGTCAGCAATTCGGCGCAGGCGTTGATGGACTGAAACGTGGCCTGGTCCGCATAGTCCTGCGAATAGGTGCCGATGCGCAAGGGCGCGGTCACGCTGTCGATAAACTTCTCCGAAAAGCCGACGCGCTTGGATAGGTGCAGGCTGTTGCCCAGGGAGAACCGGTCGCCGTCGATGGCGGTGATCAACTCCTTTAGGGTGGAAACCGTGTCCTCCGGCTCGGTCAGATACCCCATCGTCAGGCGCAGCTCCTCCTCGGTATCGCCCTCCGCCGCGGCGTAGAGCGAGGCCATGGAGGCGTTGAGCCCCAGGGGAGAAAAGAGCGCGTTGCGGTCGGTATAGGCGTTTTTGAGGTTTTGCAGGAGCTTGACGGAGAAGCCCTCCATCTGCAAGAGCGCGTCGGATACGCGCGACATGTCCATGGGCTCCTCGGGCTCCGCGCTTTGCGCGGGCGTTGGGGTCGTCTCCGTCTGCGCGTCAGAGGGGCCGGGCGTGCTTTCCGGCTCCTGCGCCGGCGTCTTTGCCGTGCAGGCCGTCGCCGACAACAGGGCGAGGCATAGAAGTGTGACCATCAGTTTACGAAACATAGCCGCCTCCAAATTCTTGCGCTGAAATTTTTTTATGAGATGACGACGCCCCAAACAGAGAAACAGGGGTCAAATAATAGACGATGGATGGACGCGCTTTGTTGCCCCGGGGCGCTCAATCCATCTCGTCCATGGTCAGTTGGAAGGAGGGCAGGAATTCCTCGGCGAAGGCGCGCACCTCCGGCAAATCGAACGCCTCGATCTCCCGCCAGATGGACTCTGCCGCCTTGCGAAATTCCTCGTTCCCCGCGCGCATCTCCTCCACGCACTTGACGTAGGCCGACAGCTTATCCGCCGCCTTGACGCGCCGCCATTCCGGGTCGCTCTGGGCGTCGAGCAGGTAGGGGCGGTATTGGGGCTGAAGGTCGCCCGGCAGCATGGAGCTGAGCTTCCTTGCCGCAATGCCCTCAATCTCCTTGTAGGCGGTGCGGATGCCGGGATTGAAATACTTAATCGGCGTGGCCAGATCGCCGGTGATGACTTCCGGAGCCTCGTGATACACGGCAAGGGCGATGGCGCGCTCCGGGTTGGCGCCGCCGCCAAAGCGCGCGTTGCGCATCAGCGCCAGCGCGTGGGCGATCATGGCGACTTGCAGGGAGTGCTGGGCGATGTCCTCCTGCCAGGTGTTGCGCATCAGCGCCCAGCGCTTGATGTGCTTCATGCGGGACATGAATGCGAAAAAATGACGGCGCGCCACGGCGGAACATCCCTTTCGGCGAAAAAATTAAGGAAAAAGCATGACTTGACAAATATCCGCATTGGCCTTATGATTAGCTACAAAAGCTAGGGGAGCCTCCGGGCTGAGAGAAGCGCAGCTTCAACCCTTTGAACCTGTGTAGTTAATCCTACCGTAGGGAAGCGCATAAGTCAAGGTTTGCATGTTTCCAACCTGTAAACACTGATCCTTCGCATCCCGTGTTCAATGGCTGAGCACGGTTTTTTTATGCTCATGGCCCCTCAAGCAGGGAGAGGAGAGTCACCGTCTATGGAAATGTTTGAAAAGTTCGCGGAAATCCCCCTGGGTACCTGGCTGGCGCTGACGCTGATAGTGGCCTTTGGCGTGGCGCTCATCCTCATCACCCCTAAGGTCAAGTGGAACGCAAGGATGCTGGCCTCGGCCGCGCTGTGCATCGCCATGAGCTTTGTGCTGTCCTACATCCGCCTGTTCCGCATGCCGCAGGGCGGCTCCATCACCCCGGCCTCCATGCTGCCGGTGATGATGTTCTGCTTTGCCTACGGCTTTGGCCCGGGCCTGATCTGCTCGCTTGCCTACGGCGTGTTGCAGATGTTCCAGGACATGTACATCGTGGGCTGGATGCAGGCGACGCTGGACTACATTCTCGCCTTTGGCGTGCTGGCGATCGTGGCGCTCTTCCGCGGGATGAAGTCTCCGCTCAATTTCTCCATCGGCGTTTTGGTAGCGGGACTTTTGCGCGTGGCCTGCCACGTGATCTCCGGCGTGGTCTACTTTGCCGAATACGCGCCCGAGGGCATGGACCCGCTGGTCTATTCGCTGGGTTACAACCTGACCAGCGTGGGCGTGGACGCGCTCATCTGCGCGGTGCTGGGCTTTGTCCCCCTGGTGCGCCGCCTCGCCGCCCGCATGAGCTCGCAGAGCGCATAGCGCCTTTTGTGGCCCCTACCCAGCGCGCGGCCGCAGGCCGCGCGCTGGGTAGGGGGCGAAA
>CAOKIU010000002.1 GCA_948468595.1 uncultured Christensenella sp. | reverse complement strand
GGGGGGCCCGCCGGCTCGCGCAACGGCCCGCCCCCAAATCGGGCGCGGGCCGCGCCCTCTCCCTTTTTCGTGCCGGCCCTTTTGGCCGCACCGGTCGTATTTTTTCGGATGAACGAATAGGATGTAGAGAGCATCGATAGGAAGGGGAAGTGCGCGTGGAGCGGGATAAGCCGGCAAGGGAAGCGTGCGTCTACATAGAGGGCACGGGCCGCCGCCTGGTTGTGCGGGGGCACAAGGGCATTTTGGAGTACACCCAGCAGGTGCTGCGCCTCAGGATGCAGGGCGCGGTATTGCTGGTGGAGGGCGAGGGCATGATCTTGGAGAGCATGGACGGTGAGGACGTAGCGGTGGAGGGCGCAATCAGCGGCGTCAAAATCCTGAAATAAAGCGACGGCGAAGAGGGGCGGAGAAGCGGTGAAGGCAGTGGGATGGGTGCGAGTGCGGCTGAAGGGATCGGTCAGCGGCCGCAGGCTCAACGAGGTGGCGGCGCGGATGCCGGTGCGCAGGGTTCAGACCGTTCGCGGGGGCATGGAGATGGACGTGCGCGCCGCGGACCTCAATGCTCTCAGGCACGTGCTGGCCGGTGCGGGACTGCACATGCGCATCATTCGCCGCTACGGCATTGTCAGGGTGCGCGCGGCGGCCCGGCGGCGCAGCGCGCTGATCCTTTCGGTACTGTGCGCGCTGGTGACGACCTGGGGCCTGATGCAGACCGTCTTTTTTGTGACGGTTACAGGCGCCAAGGACGCCCAGCAGCGGCAGCAGATGATGGCGGTCATGGACGAATTCGGCGTAAGGCCGGGCATGTACGCCGCGGGCGCGGACCGAAACGGCATTGCCGAGGAGATCATGGCAAGGTTTTCTGGGCTGACCTACGCCACCGTGCGGCGCAGGGGACTGACCATGGAGCTTTACGTGGTGCAGGCCACCAAGGCGCCGGATGTCTTTGATCCCAATCAACCGGCGGACGTGGTGGCCACATGCGGGGGATTGGTGACCAAGGTGGTGGCGCTATCGGGTGAGGCGATGGTGCGGCCGGGGGACACGGTGGTGGAGGGGCAAGTGCTCATCGCGGGCAACGAGCAGGCGGCTCACGCCCGGGGCGCGGTGACGGCGCGCGTCTGGTCGGTGGGCAAGGGCGAGGCGGACCTGCGGTCCCGGGAGGAGACGCGCACAGGCAGGAGCGAAAAGGATACCTTTGTGCGCATTGGGGACTGGCGCTTCCCCGAGGAAGAGCCCTGCGCCATGCAGCATTGGCAGGAAGAGGAGGAGAGCACGCTGATGCTGGACGGGATGTTCTTCCCCGTGGAGCTGGTCCGGCGCGTCCGGTATGAGACCGAGGTCAGCGCCGCGTCGCGAAAACTCGCCCTGGTCAAGGACGAAAGCGGCGCGCGCGCCATGACAAAAGCGCTGATGGAATTGCCAAATGGCGCGTGTGTTGTTGACAAACGGGTAGAATATAGTATGATAAAAGATGGAAAGCTGTGTGCAACCGTAACGTTGGAAAGCGTGGTGCAGATCGGCCAGGAGCGGATCAAACCCACCGCATACGGGAACTGAGCGCGCAGCGCCGTCCTGAAGCCTAAGATGGAGGATACAATCTTTGATAGAACAAATGGATTTGGAGAAGAAGGTCATTCATGCCGACAGCATGGAGCAACTGGCCCTGCTCTTTGGCAACCTGGACGAAAACATCAACACCGTGTGCGAGCGGACGGGTGTAAGAGTCAACTGCTTGGGGACGGAGATCACCGTCACGGGTGAAAACGAACAGGCGGAGCTGGCGTGCGTCGTTCTGGAAAAGCTCATCGCCATGCTCAGAAGGGGCGAAAAAATCGATAAGTCGCGCATCAATTACGCGGTGGAGCTGGCTAAAGAGGGCAACGCCGACATGATCGATTCCATCATGCAGGATGTCATTGCCATCACCGCAAGGGGACGCCAGGTGCGCTGCAAGACGCTGGGCCAGCGCGCCTATGTCAAGGCCGTAAAGGAGAACACCGTAACCTTTGCCATCGGCCCGGCGGGCACGGGCAAGACCTACCTTGCCATGGCCATGGCGGTGGTCGCCTTCAAGAACAAGGAGGTCGAGCGCATCATCCTGACGCGCCCGGCGGTGGAGGCGGGAGAAAAGTTGGGCTTCCTGCCCGGCGATTTGCAAAACAAGGTGGACCCCTACCTGCGCCCGCTCTACGACGCCCTCTACGAGCTGATGGGCATGGAGAACTTTCAAAAGCAGCTGGAGCGGGGCGTGATCGAGGTGGCGCCGCTGGCGTACATGCGCGGCAGGACGCTCAACGACAGCTACATCATCCTGGACGAGGCGCAGAACACCACCTGCGAACAGATGAAGATGTTCCTGACCCGATTTGGCGACAATTCCCGCGTCATCATCACCGGGGACTTGACGCAGACGGACCTGCCCGCGGGCAAGAAATCCGGCCTGAAGGAGGCGGTGGAGGTGCTGCGCGACGTGGAGGACATCGCCATTTGCGAGCTGACCCACCGGGACGTGGTGCGCCACAGCCTGGTGCAGTCCATCGTCAAAGCCTATGAAAAGTACGGAAAGAAAATGGAGTACAGGGAGAAGAGCAAAAACGCGCCCCAGTAAGCGCGGCGCGGCAAAGAAAAAGGTGTAGATATGAATCGGTTCCACAAGATGCCCGGCAAGGACGGGAACAAAAAACTCTCGGCGTTTGTGCATTCCCGCACGCTCATGTCCGTGCTGATGCTGATGCTGGGCTTTGCGCTGGTCTTCTGCGTGTTCATGGTCGTGGCCACGCCCAAGCGGCACGATTTGAAGGTGGGGGATATATCCGATACCACCATCACCGCCACAAAGGACATTGAGGATACCATCGCCACCCAAAAGCTGCGCGACGCGGCGGCGGCCTCCATTGTGGACGGCACGACGAAGCTGGATACCACCATCACCGCCACGGTGGACGAGAGCGTGCTTTCTGTGCTCTCGGCCATGACCTTGGCGCGGGAGCAATACGACGCCGTGACCCTGGCAACGCCCACGCCCAGCCCCACGGCGACGCCCACCCCCCAGCAGACCGATGCGCAGGAGACGGACGGGCAGGGCGTAACGCCCGAGGGAGGACCCAGCCCCACCCCCGCGCTGAGCCTGGTGCCCGAGGAGAGCAAGGCGGCCGATCCCGTTCCCGGACGGCAGCAGGAGATCGCCTCCGCCCTCAAGCAGGAGCTGAGCAGCTTGGAATTGACCGCCGAGCAGGTCATGGCCGTGCTTGCGGCGGACGAGGACTCCTTTGACAACATGTGCGACGTGATCCTGACCCTGACGCGCGAGTCCATGGAGGAAGGCATCCGCGAGGGGCAGCTGACCGCGCGCTTGCAGGCGCTGCACTTGCAGATTTTGGGCCGCGGCGTATCGGGCGATTTGCTGCGGGTGAGCTATGCCGTCGTCGATCACAGCCTGAAGGAGAACGTCTTCATCGACGAGGAGGCCACGCAGCAGGAGCGCGAGCGGGCCGCCGCCGCCGTGGAGCCGGTGATGTATAAAAAGGGCCAGAATATCGTGCAGGCGGGCCAGCCCGTCACCGCGCAGCACCTTGCGGTGCTCTCCTCCCTGGGCCTGCTGGAGAACACGCGCGTGGATACCAGCATGTATCTGGGCATGGCGCTGCTGGTGGCGCTGATGTACGCGGTGATTCTGCTCTACCTCTATCAGTTCGAACGCGAGCTGCTCCGGCAGCCCAAGCACATTTTGCTGCTGGTGACGGTGCTGCTGCTGGAGGTGGCCTTGGGCCTGGTGCTCAAGCAGATCAATATCTATCTAATCCCCGTTCAGATGGGCACCATCATCATCGCCATGCTGCTGCGGCACCGCCTGGCGCTGACGTTTAACATCGTCGCGGGCGTCATCGCCGGCATCCTTGCCACCGGCAACGACGGCATTTTGACCGCCTCGATGTTCCAGATTTTGCTCATGTCCCTCTTTGGCGGTGCGGCGGCGGTCTACCTCTCCCGCAGGGCGTGGCGCAGGAGCGTGCTCATTTACGCGGGCTTTGCCGTTGCCCTGATCAACTTCCTGACCATGATGGCCGCCGGCGTCCTCACCAGCGCGAACATGACCTCCACCTTGGAATCGGCGCTCTACGGCGCGGGCGGAGGCCTGCTTTCGGCGGTGCTGGCCGTGGGCCTGATGCCGCTGATGGAAAACATGTTCAACCTCGTCACCCCGCAGGTTCTATTGGAGCTTTCCACCCCCACGCAGCCCCTGCTGCGCCTGCTGCAAACCGAGGCGCCCGGCACGCACCATCACAGCCTGCTGGTGGCCAACCTTGCCGAGGCGGCGGCCGACCGCGTGGGCGCCAATGCCCTGCTCTGCCGCGTGGGCGCGTACTACCACGACATCGGCAAGACGCGCCGGCCCATCTTCTTTAAGGAAAACCAGATCGATCAGCCCAACCCGCACGACGGCATGGACCCGGCGGTCTCCGCCGCGATTCTTGCCGCGCACGTGCGCGACGGGATTCAGTTGGCGGATAAATACAAGCTGCCCCAGGCGGTCAAGGACATGATCGCCCAGCACCACGGCGACAGCGTGATGGCCTACTTCTACTACCAGGCCAAGAAGGCCGCCGATGCGGAGGGCAAAGAGGTGGATATTCGCGACTACTCCTACGACGGACCCAAGCCCCAGACCAAGGAAGCGGCGATCCTGATGATGGCCGACACCGTGGAGGCCGCCACCCGCACCCTGAAGGATCGCTCCCGCAAGAGCATGACCGAGATGATCGAAAAGCTGGTCAAGGACAAGTTTGAATCGGGGCAGCTGGCGCAATCGCCGCTGACCTTCCGGGAGCTGAATGAGATTTCGGATGCGTTCATCCGCACGCTGACGGGAATCTACCACGAGCGCGTGGAGTATCCCAACATGGAAACGCTGAAAAAGGAGAAATGACGCATGCTGATCGAGTGGATGGAGGAGCGCGAGGACGCGGAGGAAGATGCCGAAACCAGGGCGCTTATGCAGCGCGTGATGGAGCAGGTGCTGCTGGATGACGGAATCGAAATGGAGACGGTCGTGGGAGTGACCTTTGTGGACCCGGACCGCATTCGGGAGATCAATCAGGCGTTCCGCCGCGTGGACAGCGCCACGGACGTACTGTCCTTCCCCATGATCGAGGGGATGCTCTCCCACGCCACGCCCTCGGCCCTGATGGGCTGCGTGGACCCGGAGACCGGCGCCTTGGAACTGGGGGATTTGGTCATCTGCCCCCTGCGCGCCCAGGAGCAGGCGCAGGAATACGGCCACAGCGTCCGGCGGGAGATGGGGTATCTTTCGGCGCACGGGATGCTGCACCTGCTGGGCTACGACCATGAGACGGAGGAGGAGCGGGCGGAGATGCGCCGGCGCGAGGAAGACGCGCTGAAAAAATGCCGCCTGACCAGAGAGGATTAGAGAGAAGATGCAGAATACAAAGGACTATCGCTCGGGCTTTATCGCCATTTTGGGGCGGCCGAACGTGGGCAAATCCACCTTGATGAACGCGCTGGTGGGCGAGAAGGTGGCCATCGTCTCCTCGCGCGCGCAGACCACGCGCAACCGCATCATGGGCGTGATGACCAGGGAGAACCTACAGATTGTCTTTATGGATACGCCCGGCCTGCACACCCCCAGAAACAAGCTGGGCCAGTACATGATGGGCACGATCAAGGACGCGCTGGACGGCGTGGACGCGGTGATCCTGATGCTGGGCGCCACCGACGTGCGGAGCGTGGATCTGGAGATCATCAGGCGCTACGAAAACCTGCCCGTCAAGCGCGCGCTGGTGGTCAATAAGATCGATTTGGTCAACGCCGATACCCTGGCCCCGCTGCTGGACAAGCTCTCGCAAGAGAAGGTGGACGCTTTTGTGCCCATCTCCGCGCAGAAAAAGAACGGGCTGGACCGCTTGGTCAAGCAATTGGCCGACTGGATGCCCCAGGGGCCGCAGTACTTTCCGGAGGACATGATCACCGATCAGCCCGAGCGCGTGATCGTGGCGGAGATGATCCGCGAAAAGGCGCTGCGCAACCTGCGCGAGGAAATTCCCCACGGCATCGGCGTGGAGGTGCTGGCGATGGAGAACCAGGGCGATGAAAAGCGCGCCGTCACCATTCACGCGAACATCTTTTGTGAAAAGGAGTCCCACAAGGGCATCCTCATCGGCAAGCGGGGCGACATGCTGCGCCGCATCGGCGAGCAGGCGCGCGGGGA
Source organism: uncultured Christensenella sp. (assembly GCA_948468595.1). Taxonomy (GTDB): domain Bacteria; phylum Bacillota; class Clostridia; order Christensenellales; family UBA1750; genus Spyradocola. Next base: position 70,328 of record CAOKIU010000002.1, on the reverse strand, counting down.
CATCGAAAAAATGCTGGGCCAGAAGGTCAATTTGCAGCTGTGGGTCAAGGTACGGCCCGATTGGCGCAACCGCGCCGAGGACCTAAAGACCTTGGGTTACACCGATTAAAAAGCTGCACTGCTTGGACAAAAAAGAGAAGCCGCCACAAGAAACGGCTTCTCTTTCCCTTGCGTGCCCTCAGCGCAGGCGCTCGTCCTCTTCGGGGGGCGCGTGCCGCTCCTTGTCTTCGTCCTCATCGTATTTCAGGGCGGCGTACAGGGCATAGTACTGAGGCACGCCGCTGTTTTGAAACAAGTCCCACATCAGGCTTTTCACATCCTTTTGCGTAGGGCATCCCTCCTTGACGTAGGTTAGTATGCCCGCAAGCCCGCCCGGATAGTATGGCAGAAACAGGGGAGTGGCGACCATGGCGGAGAAGAAAATCGTCAATGCAATCGTGCTGCGCGCCGTCAATTACCGCGATTTTGACCGCATGCTCACGCTCTTTACGCGCGAGGAGGGAAAAATTTCCGCCTGCGCGCGCGGCGCGCACCGCGCAAGGAGCCCGCTGGCCGCGGCCAGCACGCTCTTTTGCGCCGGAGAATACGCGCTGGAGGAAAAAAATGGAAAGTATGAGGTCAAAAGCTGCCTGCTGGACGCTGCGTTCTATCCCCTGCGCGAGGATGCCAGGCGGCTTTCCTACGCCGTGGCGCTGTGCCAAATCACCGAAGAAATCGTGCAGGCGGGCGAGAGCAACGCGCCGCTTTACGACACCCTGCTGCGCGCGCTGACCTACCTCTCCTTTGACGAGGAGCACGACGCCACGGGCATTGCGCTGCCCTTTTTGCTGCGCGCCATGGCGCTGAGCGGCCACGCGGTGATGCTGACGCGCTGCGCGGCCTGCGGGGGCCGCATTCAAGACGCCCGCTTTGACCCGCTCTCCGGCGGCGTGGTCTGCGCAAGGCACGCAAGCAACCCGCTTGCGGTCATCACGGCGGAGGACATGGCGGCGCTGCGCGCCGCGTCCGCGGGGGAATTCCTCCCGGCCGAGGGGGACGTAAAGCGCCTGTGCCGGCTTGTGGGCGAGTTCGTCCGGGCGCAAATGGAGCGCGATTTTGAAGCCCTGACCTTTGCCGAGCGGCTGTGAGGCTTCATTCAGCATAATTTCACAATACGAAACCACCCCTCGCGATTCGGTACGCCATTGTGCAGGAAACCATGCACCGCAATTTGTTCATGACATTTACATTGTTTTTACAGCGGTTTGGTAAAAAATGAATTGCGCTGGGAATGGTTTTGCATTATAATAAAGACGGTTCAATATTCCGTATGTCGGAATTTGCTTGATTCTCTCCATGACGCAGAAAGTGAGATATACTTTTTAAAGACTCGCGCGAAAGGCGGGTCTAAAATCGTGCGCAATTGGGAAAACTTTCTACAGCCGGTAGGCAATGGCGGCCGCTCGCACCCCCGTGGGCGGCCCGCATTAAGGATATTGTCTCTAAGTTCACTTCAAGGAGGTTGCCAACCATGTCCCATAAGTACGTTTACCTCTTTAGCGAGGGCGACGCCACCATGCGCAACTTGCTCGGCGGCAAGGGCGCGAACCTGGCGGAGATGACCAATCTGGGTCTTCCTGTTCCTCAGGGCTTCACCATCACCACGGAAGCCTGCACCAAGTATTACGACGACGGCCGTCGCATCAACGAGGAGATCCAGGCCCAGATCATGGAATATATCGAGAAGATGGAGGGCATCACCGGCAAGAAGTTCGGCGATTTGGAAAACCCGCTGCTCGTCTCCGTGCGTTCCGGCGCCAGGGCCTCGATGCCCGGCATGATGGACACCATCCTCAACCTCGGCCTCAACGAAGAGGTTGCCGAGGTCATGGCCAAGAAGAGCGGCAACCCCCGCTGGGCGTACGACTGCTACCGCCGGTTCATCCAGATGTATTCCGACGTCGTGATGGAGGTGGGCAAGAAGTACTTTGAGCAGCTCATCGACAAGATGAAGGAAGAAAAGGGCGTCAAGCTCGACGTGGAGCTGACGGCTGAGGACTTAAAGGAACTGGCCCGCCAGTTTAAGGAAGAATATCGCCTCAAGATCGGCAAGGAGTTCCCCTCCGATCCCAAGGAGCAGCTCATGGGCGCCATTCAGGCGGTTTTCCGCTCCTGGGACAACCCCAGAGCCAACGTCTATCGCCGGGATAACGACATCCCCTATTCCTGGGGCACCGCGGTCAACGTGCAGATGATGGCCTTTGGCAACATGGGCGAGACCTCCGGCACGGGCGTGGCCTTTACGAGAAACCCCGCCACCGGCGAAAAGGCGCTCTTTGGCGAGTTCCTGATGAACGCCCAGGGCGAGGACGTGGTGGCCGGCGTGCGCACCCCCCAGACCATCGACCAGCTGGCCGAGGTCATGCCCGAGGCCTACCAGCAGTTCGTGGACATCTCCAGCAAGCTGGAGTACCACTACCGCGACATGCAGGACATGGAGTTCACCATTGAGAACAAGAAGCTGTTCATGCTCCAGACCCGCAACGGCAAGCGCACCGCCGCCGCCGCCCTGAAGATCGCCTGCGATCTGGTGGACGAGGGCATGATCGACGAGAAAAAGGCGGTGGCCATGATCGACCCCCGCAACCTGGACACCCTGCTCCACCCCCAGTTTGACCCCGAGGCCCTGAAAAAGGCCAAGCCTGTGGCCTCCGCTCTGCCCGCCTCCCCCGGCGCGGCCTGCGGCAAGATCGTCTTCACCGCCGAGGACGCCAAGGAGTGGGCCGCCCGGGGCGAGAAGGTGGTCCTGGTCCGCCTGGAGACCTCTCCCGAGGACATCGAGGGCATGAAGGCCGCCCAGGGCATCCTGACCGTTCGCGGCGGCATGACCTCCCACGCGGCGGTTGTGGCCCGCGGCATGGGCACCTGCTGCGTATCGGGCTGCTCGGAAATCGCCATGGACGAGGCGAACAAGACCTTTGTGCTGGCGGGCAAAACCTTTGTCGAGGGCGACTGGCTGAGCATTGACGGCTCCACCGGCTGCATCTACGACGGGCGCATCCCCACCATGGCCGCGACCATCGGCGGCGAGTTCGCCCGCGTGATGGACTGGGCGGACAAGTACCGCGCGCTTCAGGTCCGCACCAACGCCGACACGCCCCAGGACGCCAAGCAGGCGCGCGCGCTGGGCGCGCAGGGCATCGGCCTGTGCCGCACCGAGCACATGTTCTTTGACGCCGACCGCATCCCCGCCATCCGCCGCATGATTTGCTCGGATACCGTGGAGCAGCGCGAGGAGGCGCTCAAGGTGCTGGAGCCCATGCAGCAGGGCGACTTTGAAAAGCTCTACGAGGCGATGGAAGGCTGCCCCGTGACCATCCGCTTCCTGGATCCCCCGCTGCACGAGTTCGTGCCCACGGAGGAAAAGGACATTGAGCTCCTGGCCAAGGACATGGGCAAGACGGTCGAGCAGATCAAGAACATCATCGCCGGCCTGCACGAGTTTAACCCCATGATGGGCCATCGCGGCTGCCGTCTGGCGGTTACCTATCCGGAAATTGCCCGCATGCAGACCAACGCGGTGATCAAGGCGGCCATCAACGTGCAGAAGAAGCACCCCGATTGGACCGTCACCCCGGAGATCATGATTCCGCTGGTGGGCGAGATCAAGGAGCTCAAGTACGTCAAGGACGTCGTGTGCCAGACCGCTGACGAGGTGATCAAGGACTCCGGCGTTTCCATGCACTACAAGGTGGGCACCATGATCGAGATCCCGCGCGCGGCCCTGACCGCCGATGAGATCGCCAAGGAGGCGGAGTTCTTCTCCTTCGGCACCAACGACCTGACCCAGATGACCTTCGGCTTCTCCCGCGATGACGCGGCCAAGTTCCTGGGCGCCTACTACGACAAGAAGATCTACGAGAGCGATCCCTTCGCCCGCCTGGATCAGAACGGCGTGGGCCGCCTGGTCAAGATGGCGGCGGACCTGGGCCGCCAGACCCGTCCGGACATCAAGCTGGGCATCTGCGGCGAGCACGGCGGTGATCCGTCCTCGGTCGAGTTCTGCCACAATACCGGCCTGACCTATGTTTCCTGCTCGCCCTTCCGCGTGCCGATCGCGCGCTTGGCGGCGGCGCAGGCGGCGATTCGCAATCCGCGGTAAAGCGCCTTAAGCGGTGTTTGAGGGGGCGCGCCATGATTCCCAATGGGGAGCATGGCGCGCCCTTTTGCGTGCATGCGCAGGGGAAGAAATGTGCTACAATCCGCGGCAACGCGCCTTAAACGGTGTCTGATAGGGTGGGTCAGGAAGGAGTGCGCGGGAAAGGAGCGGCGGCGATCCGCGATAAAGAGCCCTGAGCGGTTTTGGCGGACGTATCCCATTTCTTTGGGAGTTGTGCGCTGAAAATGGGCGGTGATTTGACATATAGGGACTGTGGTGATACACTTTGCAGCATAGAAGGGAAAAACAAAGCAATGAGGAGGAGCGCGCGGATGAAGAAGTGTATAGCCGCGGCGCTGTGCGCGCTGTTGCTGGCGGCGGCGTGGCCGGCGCTTGCGGCGCAGGAGATCACCCTGCCCGGGACGCAGGCGTCCGTGACCTTGCCCAAAGGGTGGACGGCGGTGACGCGAGAAGGCGTCCTAGCGGGCGGCGAACGCCTTGACATGTCCCCGAAGGAAGCCCAACAGTTTATGGAGGAGAACGAGTGCGATTTGTACCTCTTTCGGGAGGAGGCGGAGATCTATGTCATGCTGTTCCCTTCGTCTTACGCCCAGAGCGTTGGAAACCTGACCGCGCTGGAGGGCGAGGCGCTGGAACAGGTCAAGCGCGATGCGGCGGAGCCTTACCAGGGGTGGACAATAGATGGCAGCGTGGAGCGCATCGAAAGGGGTGGCCGCGGATACCTGGAGGTATGGATGCACAGCGGCCAGGGAGACGCGCGACTGGATAACCGGCAGCTCTTCACCACGCATGATGGGTGGGAGGTCTACATCGACCTATACGCCAGCGAAGACGCGCAGGCATGGAGCGACGCGCAAGACGCCTTGGCCGGGAGCCTTCGCTTCCCTGGCGAGGCCCCCGTGCGCCATGACAAACAGGCGCTTGGATCGTTATCCGCCAGAAAAGCGGTGGCCTATGCTCTTGCCGTACATCTGTTGTCGCTATGGCTGGGCATTGTGGGACTGGCCATGGCGATTTATTTGGGGACGCGCAGGCAGTAGCGCGCCGGAAAAGAAAGAAGGGTGGAACCCGCACAAAAGGGGCCGCGCATTGCGCGGCCCCTTTTGTGTCCATCGGCAAGGCCGCATGTTTTTTGTTGTGTAGGGAAACCTATTGCAGATTAACGATTGGTTTACAGAACCCTGAAAAAACCTAGATGGTTCTTTGATAGGATGAAGCTGTAAACAAAAAGGAGGTAAAGCACATGAGGAAAAAATCGATGCTCAGAATGCTGGCCCTGGCCGCGGCCGCGGCGCTGTTGATGACGGGATGCGCCTGCGGCGGGGAGACACGCGCGCCGGAGGGGGCGCCCGAGGGAGCGGGCGCCCTCAGCGGGGAGATCATGGTCACGGGCTCCACCTCCGCAGAACCCCTGGTCGCGGCCCTTGCGGATTTGTTCATGGAGGAGCATGCGGGCGTCTCCATTGCCGTGCAGGGCAACGGCTCCTCAGCGGGCATACGGGCGGCGGCGGATGGGTCCGCGCAGTTGGGCATGAGCTCCCGTGAACTCAACGAAGAGGAAAAGGCGCGCACGACGGCCCACACCCTGTGCATGGACGGCATTGCGGTCATCGTTAACAAGGAAAATGCCGTGACCAACCTAACAAAGGAACAAATCTCCGCCATATTCAAGGGTGAGATAGTCAATTGGAAGGAGTTGGGCGGCGCGGATGAGGAGATTCTGCTCATCTCCCGCGAGGCGGGGTCCGGCACGAGAGACGCCTTTGAGGAGAGCTGCGGCCTGACGGAGAAGAATGAAGCGGGCAATACCGTCTCCCTGACGGACGAGAGCCGCGCCCTCATTGCCGATTCCACCAACGCGGTCTCCACAACCGTCTCCGGCAAGCCCGGCGCCATCGGCTACGTCTCCTTGGGCTCCTATGACGGCAACCTGGTCACCGCGGTGGACGTAGACGGCGTGGCCTGCACGCAGGAGAACATCTTGAGCGGCGCCTATGCCCTTGCAAGGCCCTTCCTGCTGGTCGCCGGCTCGGCGTCGGAAGAGATCAGCGAGGCGTTTTTACAGTTTGCCCTCTCCGAGGAGGGGCAGGCGGTCGTGCGGGAACACAAATACATCGCCGTAAAGTAAAGCGCGGCGGGGCAGGCGGTGCGCGGCAGGTATGCGCGCATCGCCCGCAGGCATGCTGCGCGCGAAAAGTCTGGGAGGGAAGCCTTTGAAACGAATGAAAAAAGCCCTGGAGAGGGTTGCGGAGACCGGTTTTTTTCTGTGCGCGGCGGCCGCTGTGCTGGCGCTCGCGCTGATTGTGGTCTTTTTGGTGGCCAAGGGCGTGCCCGCTGCGTCCAAGATCGGCCTGTGGCCCTTCATCTCCGGCACGGTCTGGCAACCCTCGGCGGAGAAGTTCGGCATTGCGCCCATGATCGCGGCATCGCTGCTCTCCACCCTGGGGGCGGCGGTGGCCGGCGGGCTGATCGGCCTTGCGTGCGCACTGCTGCTGGCCGAGGTCGCGCCCCGCGCCCTGGCTGGAATGATGCGCCCCCTCATCCACTTGCTGGCGGGCATTCCCTCGGTGGTGTACGGCTTCTTTGGTCTGATGGCCGTTGTGCCCCTGATCACCCAGTGGTTCGGCGGCACGGGCAACAGCTTGCTGGCGGTGATCGTCATTCTCTCGGCCATGATTCTGCCTACGATGGTCTCCCTGGCGGAGACCGCCCTGCGCGCCGTGCCCGCTGCCTACCGCGAAGGCAGCCTGGCCCTTGGCGCCACGAAGATGCAGACGATGCTGCGCGTCACCCTGCCCGCGGCCAAGTCCGGCGTGCTCAACGCCTTTGTGCTCTCCACCGGCCGCGCCATTGGGGAGACCATGGCGGTCATCCTGGTGGCGGGCAATCGCGCGGCGCTGCCCTCCTCCATACTGGACCCCGTGCGCCCGCTGACGGCCAACATCGCCCTGGAGCTTTCCTACGCCAGCGGCCTGCACGAGGAGGCGCTGTACCTGACGGGCGTTGTGCTGCTGCTGTTCATTGTGGGGATCAATATCGCGTCGCATCTAGCCCTTCGCGGCGGAAAGGGGGGACGCTGACGTGCGCAAAATCCTGGATGCCCTGGGTTATATCCTGCTGTGGCTCTGCGGCGCGCTATCCATCGCGTTTCTGGCGGTGATTCTGATCTATGTGCTCTCGCGCGGCATTCCGGGCGTCAACTGGCAGTTCCTTTCCACCGTCTACAAGCCCGGGTTGGGGCTTACCGGCATCCGCCAGATCATTTGGGGCACGCTGGGAATCGCGGGCCTTACCCTGGCCATTGCCGTGCCGGTGGGGGTGTTTGCCGCCATCTATATGGCGGAGTACGCCAAAAGGGGCAGGGTGTTGACCGCCATTCGCTTTTGCGTGGAGTCGCTTGCCGGCATTCCCTCCATCCTCTACGGCCTATTTGGCTACACCTTCTTCGTGATGCAGTGCGCCTTTGGATTCTCCCTGCTCTCCTCGGCGCTGACGCTGGCGATCATGGTGCTGCCCGTCATCATCCGCGCCACGGAGGAGGCGCTCTTTACCGTGCCGGTCAGCTACCGCGAGGGCAGCCTGGCCCTGGGCGCGGGCAAGCTGACCACCCTCATGCGCGTGGTGCTGCCCAGCGCCGTGCCTGGTATCCTCTCGGCGATCATTCTCTCCATGGGTCGCGTCATGGGGGAGACGGCGGCGGTCTACTACACGGCGGGCACCATGGCCAAGGCCCCGCAGACGGTGTTTTCCTCCACGCGCTCTCTGGCGGTGCATCTGTATCTCTTGGTCAAGGAGGGGCTGGGCGCCGGGGAGGCGTTTGCCACGGCCACTGTTCTCATCGTCATCATTGTGGGGCTCAACGCGCTGGCGAGCTGGATTGCGCGGCGCATGTCCCAAAGGTTTACAGGAGGAGCAAAGACATGAACAAGATGAGCGCTCGAAATCTTTCCCTTTGGTACGGCGATTTTTGCGCCCTCAAGGACGTGTCGCTGGAGATGGAGGCAAACAGCGTAACGGCCCTGATCGGGCCCTCCGGCTGTGGAAAGTCCACATTCCTTAAGACCCTCAACCGCATGAACGACCTGGTGGACGGCGTGCGCATTCAAGGCGACGTGCGGCTGGACGGCGAGGACATCTTCGCAAAGGGATACGACCTGGCCCGCCTGCGCAAGCGCGTGGGCATGGTGTTTCAAAAGCCCAACCCCTTTCCCATGTCCATCTACGACAACGTGGCCTACGGCCCGCGCATACACGGCATCCGCCGCAAAAAGCAGCTGGACGAGATCGTGGAGGCGGCCCTGCGCGGCGCGGCGCTTTGGGACGAGGTGGGAGATCGGCTGCGCAAAAGCGCGCTGGGCCTCTCCGGCGGGCAGCAGCAGCGCCTGTGCATCGCAAGGGTGCTGGCCGTGGAGCCGGAGGTCTTGCTGATGGATGAGCCCACCAGCGCCCTGGACCCCATCTCCACCCAGCGCATCGAGGACCTGATGGCCGAGCTCAAGAAGCGGTATTGCATTGTCATTGTCACGCACAACATGCAGCAGGCCGCGCGCATTGCGGACCGGACGGCGTTCTTCCTAAAGGGAGAGATCGTCGAAGCGGGCGACACGCTGCAAATCTTCCAAAGGCCCATGGACAAGCGAACGGAGGACTACATCACCGGCAGATTTGGCTAAGGAGGACAGGATGAACAGAATTTTGATGAACAGCGCCATGGATAGCTTGAACGACGAACTATTGGAAATGGGCAGCCTTTGCGAGCGCGGCATTGACGAAGTGCTGGGCGTCATTGCGCAGCCGGACCGCGACCTGGCCGAGCAGGTGATCGCGCGGGATGACCGCATCGACGACATGGAGCGCCGCATCGAGACCCAGTGCCTGACCATCCTGGCCAGGTTTTCCCCGGTGGCGGGCGACCTGCGGGCCGTGACCGCGGCCATGGGCATTATTTCGGACTTGGAGCGCATCGGCGACCAGTGCGCCGACATTGCGGCCATGACCGAGCGCATGCTCGGCAAGCAGCAGATCCACCCCATGGCGGACTTTCGCCTGATGGCCGATACCGCGCGCGGCATGGTGCGCGACGCACTGAATGCCTACATTGACAACGACGTGGAAAAGGCCCGCGGCGTGACCCGGCGCGACGACATTGTGGACGCCGCGTTTGAGCGGGTGGTGCTGAGCCTGACCAACATCATGCGTGAGAGCCCCGACGCCGTATCCCAAGCGGTGGATATGCTGTTTGTGGCCAAGTATCTGGAACGCATCGCGGACCACGCCACCAACATCGGGGAGTGGAGCATCTATTTGAGCACCGGATGCCACCCGCAGGACAAGGATCTGCGCGCAGAAGAACCCTAGTCCCTATGCGTCCGGCGAAAAATGCGCTATAATGAAAAAAAGGGGGAGGATCTATGGCGGTAATCGCGGTTGTGGAGGATGAGCAAGCCATTTCCCGCCTGATTTGCCTGCACCTTAAATCCGCTGGATATGAGCCGCATGCGTATGAGACGGGGGAGGCGTTCCTGCGCGCGCTGCCGGGGGAGCGGCCGGACGTGCTGTTGTTGGATTGGATGCTGCCCGGCGGCGCGGACGGCATGGAGGTGCTTTCCGCCGTTCGGAGGAACGAGCGGACGCGCGCGCTGCCGGTGATCATGCTCACGGCCAAGGCCGAGGAGGTGGACCGCGTCCTGGGCCTGGAGGCGGGGGCGGACGACTACCTGACCAAGCCCTTCTCCTTTAGGGAGATGGTCTCCCGCGTGCGGGCGCAGCTGCGGCGGCGTCAATGGGACCAAGGGGAGCCCGCAGCGCTGGCGCACGGCTGCCTTGCCATTTATCCCCGCGAGCACTGCGCCAAGGTGGACGGCAGACCCCTGGCGCTTTCCCCCAAGGAATACGACATTCTCTGTAAGCTCATGGAGAGGCCCAACTGGGTGCATTCGCGCGAGAACCTGCTGGGCGCCCTTTGGAGCGCTGACTTTGAGGGCGGAGCGCGCGCGGTGGACATGCACATGACCAACCTGCGCCGCAAGCTGGACGAGGCGGGCGCCAAAGACTATATTCAGACGGTGCGCGGCGTGGGGTACCGGATGCGCGCGCTTTCTGCGGGCGATGGATCGGGACCGGGATTTTGAACCCGGTATGGCGGATGGTGAAGGAGATGCGACGATGCGGCGGAAGGTATTTTGTATGCTGCTGGCCGTGGCGCTTCTGGTGGAGGCGCTGCTGGGCGGCGGCACTTATTTTTTCCTGCGCGCCTTTTTGATCGAACGGACAGCCGAGCGCATGGAGGACATGGCCTACTTGCTTCTGGGCCAACTGGAGGACGGCGGCGCACAGGAACAGCTGGAAAAGTGGGCGGCGGCGCTCAACGCGCAGCACGATGTCTACCGGCTGACCGTGGTGGGCATGAGCGGGGAAGTGACCGCGGACACCGACGCGGCCGCCAAGGAGATGGAGAACCACCAGAACCGCGAGGAAATCGAGCGCGCGCGAAGAAGCGGATATGGGCAGGCGCTGCGCTACTCGCCCACGCTGGGCGGCTCCGCGCTCTATGTCGCCGTGTCGGACGGGACGCGGGTGCTGCGCATTTCGCAGGACTTTGCGCAGATTGAGCATCTGCAAAGGACGATCCTCATGGCGGTGGCGATCACGGGCGGCGCGGCGCTTGCGGCGGCCTGCGCGCTGAGCACCTGGGCGGCGCGGCGGGTGCAGCGGCCCATTGAGGCGCTGCGGCTGGGGGCGGGGCGGCTTGCAAAGGGCGAGCTATCCTGCCGCATCGCCGATCAGCCCGACGAACTGGGTGCGCTCGCCCGCGATTTCAACATCATGGCCGAGCGGCTGGAGGCGTCGCTTCGCAAGGAGCAGAGCCAGCAGGCGCAAATGCGCGCGGTGCTGCGCGCCATACCGGCCGGGGTGATCGCCATGGACGCGCAGGGCCGCGTCACGCTGTTCAATCCCGAGGCGGCTCGGCTGCTCGGCCTGCGCGCTCCGCTGGTGGGAGAGGCGCTTGCCCACGCGGCAGGGGACGACCGCCTGACGGACTTGGCGCGCAAGGCAATTCAGGAGGGCGCTCCGGGGGCGGCGGAGTGGGCGCGGGGGGAGACGGTCATTCGCGCCGCTGCCGCGCCCATCGGCGGGGAAGGGGAAGCGCAGGGCGCGGTACTGGCGCTGAGCGACATGACGCAGATGCGCCGCTTGGAGCGCCTGCGCTCGGAGTTCGTCTCCAACGCCACCCATGAGTTGAAAACGCCGCTTACCGCCATCCGCGGCTGCATCGAGACCCTGCGCGATCCCCAAATCAATACCGGGGAGCCGCAATTTCTCCTGGAAATGCTGGAGATCATGGACGTGCAGGGCGAGCGGCTGCAAGCCCTGATCAGCGACATGCTGGAGCTTTCCCGCATTGAGAGCGCCTTAGGGCCGGAGGAGGAGCGGGGCGAACTCTGCGCGGCGGTGCGGGAGGCGGCCGGCGCTGTGGGCGTGCAGGCGGATAAGCTGAAGATTGAACTTGCGGTGGACGCGCGGGAGCCGGCGCTTTGCCGCGCCTCGGCCGAGCGCCTGCGCCGCATTGCCCAAAACCTGATGGAGAACGCCGTGCACTACAATCATCCGGGCGGGCACGTGTGGGTTACGGTGCGCCGGGAGGGCGCCTGGGTGACGCTATGCGTGCGGGATGACGGCGTGGGCATCCCCCAGGAAGACCTGCCGCGCCTTTGCGAGCGGTTTTACCGCGTGGATAAGGACCGCTCCCGCAACAGCGGCGGCACGGGGCTCGGCCTGGCCATTGTCAAGCACTTGGTGCGGCGCTACGAAGGGGAGCTGGAGATCCGCTCTCAGCTGGGCGAGGGCTCTGTTTTCACGGTCCGGCTGCCTTGCGCATGAAGGATGGGCTTCCCGCGGTCGGGACAGCCGGCGCGGCGCTGCGCGCGGAATTTGTTTTTTCTTATCGGGCTGCCCTGCGCATGAAGGGGCTGCCTTTTTGCGCGCGCGAAAAAGGCATTTGACCGCCTCGCGCCGCCTATACTAGAGAAGGAGTTTCCCGGGCGGTGTAGAGTATTGCAGGAAGAAAGCGAATAAATGTAGAATAAGTACCCACAGCATTAGGGCCTGAGCTGAAAAGAGGAGCGCAGGCCGGCCCGCACGAGCGCGTGAAGGAGGAAGGAGCCGGATGGAAGTTCGGGATCGGACCATTGCGCAGCACCGGGAGACGCTCTCTCCCTGGGCCTGCGGCGACGAAGAGCTCACCGGGCGGGCGCGCCCTTTGCAGCCCTGCCCCTTGCGCACGGATTTTCAGCGAGACCGCGACCGCATCATCCACTGCAAGGCGTTCCGCCGCATGAAGCACAAGACGCAGTGCTTTCTCGCGCCGGAGGGCGACCATTTTCGCACGCGGCTGACGCACACGTTGGAGGTGGCGCAGATCGCCCGCACCATCGCCCGCGCCCTGCAACTCAACGAGGACCTGACCGAGGCCATCGCCCTGGGGCACGATTTGGGCCACACGCCCTTCGGCCACATGGGTGAGCGCATCCTGTCAAAGCTCAACAAAGGCGGTTTTGCCCACGAGCGGCAGTCGCTGCGCGTGGTGGAATTGCTGGAAAACGACGGGCAGGGCCTAAACCTGACCGAAGCCGTGCGCGACGGCATTCTGGAGCACACCTCGCGCGGAAAGCCCAAGACGCTGGAGGGCGCGGTGGTCTCCCTGTCCGACCGCATCGCCTACATCAATCACGACATTGACGACGCCATCCGCGCGGGCGTGCTCCGGCAGGAGGAGATCCCGGCGCCCCTATTGCAGGTGCTGGGCCACTCCCATGGCGAGCGGATCGACACGATGATCACCGACATTTGGCGCGCCAGCCGGAATACGGACGCCGTGCGCATGAGCCGGGAGGTGTTCACCGCCACCATGGACCTGCGCGCGTTCCTTTTTCAGCACGTCTACACGCGCCAGGAGGTCGAGCGGGAGGAGCGCAAGGCCGCGTTCATGCTGGAAAGCCTGTTTGGCTATTATCTGCGCTATCCCGAGCAGATGCCGGAGGAGTTTCTAAGCGCGGACCGGCACGAGCCGGTGGAGCAGGCGGTCTGCGATTACATTGCGGGCATGACCGATAACTACGCCGTGGACCGGTTTGCCGCCTTGTTCATCCCCAGGCACGAAACGCTTTTGCGGTAAGCGGGTGACAGGCTATGCGCAGTTTTTCCAAGACTTTACATAGAAATTTGTTTTTTGTGAGGAAAAGTTGAAAACTTGCAGGAATATTGTCGTATTTAGCGAATATATCTAGCGGTCAATTTGCGATATGGACGTTCGGAATTTGGATCGGAGGGTGCAATGGCAGGCAGGTTTCCCAGCGAATGGATCGACGAGGTGCGCGACCGGTCGGAGATCGTATCGGTCGTATCGGAATATGTGCCGCTGACGCGCAAGGGTTCCAAGCACTGGGGTTTGTGTCCGTTTCACGGCGAAAAGACCCCATCGTTTTCCGTGGACCAGGAAAAGCAGATGTACTATTGCTTCGGCTGCCACGCGGGCGGGAACGTCATCACCTTTGTCATGAGCATGGAGCGCATGGAGTTCCCCGAGGCCGTGCGCCATTTGGCCGAGCGGGCGCACATGCCCATCCCTGAAACCAGGGGCGAGGACGCCGCGCCTAAGAAAAACCGCGACCGCCTCTACGCGGCGCTGGTGGAGGCGGCGAAATTTTACAATCGAACGCTCTATACGCCGGAGGGCGCAAAGGCGCTGGACTATCTGCACGGCCGCGGCATCCGCGACAACGTGATCCGAAGATTTGGCCTGGGGTGCACATCTAACGGCTGGCAAAGCCTGCATAAGTATTTAACGGACATGGGCTTTACCAATCAGGAGCTCACGGACGCAAATCTCATCCTGGAGCGCGGCGGCCGCGTCTTCGATACCTTCCGCGACCGGGTGATGTTCCCCATCTTCGACCCCCGCGGCCGCGTGATCGCCTTTGGCGGCAGGGTCATGGGCGACGGACAGCCCAAGTACCTCAACTCCTCGGATACGCCGGTGTTCAACAAGCGCCGCAACGTCTACGGCCTCAACTTTTTAAAGGGCGGCAAGCGGGAGCATCTTCGCCTGGTGGAAGGGTACATGGATGTGGTTTCCCTCTACCAACACGGCGTGGACGGATGCGTGGCCACCCTGGGCACGGCGCTGACCAACGAGCAAATCCGCCTGATGAAGCGGTACGCGCCGCAGGTGCTCATCACCTACGACGGCGACGGCGCGGGGCAGCGGGCGATATCGCGCGGACTGGACCTATTTGAGATGGAAAACGTGCCCGTGCGGGTGACCGTGGTGCCCGACAAAATGGATCCGGACGAATATGTTCGCGCCCGCGGCGGACAAGCCCTAAACGATCTGGGCAGCGTGGACCCCACGACCTACCGGCTGGACGTGCTGGCGGCGTCGCACGACCTTGCGACGGAAGAGGAGCGCGCCAAATACGCCGTGGAGGCGGCGCAGGTGCTGCGCAAGCTGGAAAACCCCGTGGAGGTGGAGCGATTCCTCAAGCGCCTGGCGATTGAAACCGGCTTTTCAGAGGAAACGCTGATGGAGCAGGTGGGAAGGCGGCGGCCCGCAAAGCGCGCGCAAACCCCTGTGCATACGCCGGCGTATGCGGGGAAGAATAGGGAAGATGATGGGTATATCCGCGCGCAAAAGGACCTGATCGCCATGCTGGCCATCGGGGAAAAGGTCCCCAGGGACCTCATGCGGCTTGAGGATTTTACCGACCCCGCGTGTGCGTTCATGGCCAAGATTCTGCTGGAGGAGGGCGGGGACATCCGCCGCGTCCAATCGGCCATGGAGCAAATGGAGGACGAGGGCCTGCGCGGGGACATCTCGCGCATCCTGCTCATCGGCGAGCAATGCGACCCGGACAAGAAGCCGCGGCTGATCGCCAACTGCGTAGACCAGCTGCTGCGGCGGCGCGTGGAGCGGGAAATCGCCCAGATGGAGGAGCGATCCGCCCAGCCGGGGCTCACGGTAGAGGAACAATTGGAGATCGCCTCGATGCTGGGCCAGCTCTATGGCAGGCTGGAGCGCCTCAAGCAGGGCGGAAGCGAATGATAAAAATAATCCCGAGAAAGGTTTTAGATAGAAGGCTTTAGGCGGTTCCGCCAAAGGGCGGGACGGGCGTCCGACCGAAAGGAGTGACCCGATTGTCCAATCAAGACAACAAGAAGGCACGCATCAACGCTCTCATTGAGAAGGGCAAAAAGAACGGCGTGCTGACACAGAAAGAAATTACGGAAGCATTGGCCGATTTGCAGATCTCACCGGAGGCGTATGATAAGATATTGGACGGTTTTGAGGCCCTGGGCATCGACGTGATGGGCGAGACCGCGGAGCCGCCGGAGGAAGAGCTCATCATAGAGGAAGCCGAGGACTTTACCGCCGAGGCCGAGGATCTTTCCGTGCCAGAGGGCATCGCCACCGACGACCCCGTGCGCATGTATTTAAAGGAGATCGGCAAGGTCCCCCTCTTGACCGCCGAGGAGGAGCTGGACATCGCCCAGCGCATGGCCGACGGCGACGAAGAGGCCCGCAAGAAGCTATCCGAGAGCAACCTGCGCCTGGTCGTCTCCATCGCCAAGCGGTACGTGGGCAGGGGCATGCAGTTCCTGGACCTCATTCAGGAGGGCAACCTGGGGCTGATTAAGGCCGTGGAGAAATTTGATTACTCCAAGGGATACAAGTTCTCCACCTACGCCACCTGGTGGATTCGCCAGGCCATCACCCGCGCCATCGCCGACCAAGCGCGCACCATCCGCATCCCCGTGCACATGGTCGAGACCATCAACAAGCTCATCCGCGTTTCCCGCCAGCTCCTACAGGAATACGGCCGCGAACCCACCCCGGAGGAAATCGCCCACGAGATGGGCGTATCCGAGGAAAAGGTGCGCGAGATCACCAAGATCGCGCAAGAGCCCGTATCGCTGGAAACGCCCATCGGCGAGGAGGAGGACAGCCACCTGGGCGACTTCATTCCCGACGACGACATCCCCGCCCCGGCCGAGGCCGCGGCGTTCACCATGCTCAAAGAGCAGCTCACCGACGTGCTGGATACGCTCACGCCCCGCGAGGAGAAGGTGTTGCGCCTGCGTTTTGGCCTGGACGACGGCCGGGCCCGCACGCTGGAAGAGGTGGGCAAGGAGTTCAACGTGACCCGAGAGCGCATCCGCCAGATCGAGGCCAAGGCCCTGCGCAAACTCCGTCACCCCAGCCGGTCCAAGAAGCTCAAGGATTTTCTGGAATAAACGCAGGAAGCGGGACGAAAGCCCCGCTTTCTTCGCATCTAGGCAAGGTGGAAGCGAGGAAAGCCGCGGGAAAGGGTGGAGGTTGATCAATGGTAACGCTGGATGAGCGGCTGGCCTGTGCCGAGCGCTTGGCGGGCAGGTGCGCGCGCCTGGTGGACGTGGGGAGCAACCACGGCTTTCTCCCGGTTCACATGCTGCAAGCAGGGCTATGCGAGCGGGCGCTGATTTGCGACATCAGCCGCGACGCGCTGGCGCGTGCGCAGGGGCTGGTGGAAAAGACGGGGCTTGACGGGCGGGCGGAACTGCGCGTGACGGACGGGCTAACCGGCATAGCGCTTGCGGCGGCGGACGTTGTGACCATCTGCGGGATGGGCGCGCGCACCATCGCCCACATCCTGCGGGAGGGCGCGCCCTGCCCGGTGGTGATGCAGGCCAACGTGGAGCTGCGGCTGCTGCGCAGGCATGTGGAGGCGATTGGGATGCACGTGGAGCGGGAGGATATTGCCCTGGCCGCAGGGCGCTACTACGTGCTGCTGCGCGCCGAGCCGGGCCGGCGCGAGAGAATGAGCGATTACGAGGCGCACATGGGGCCGACCCTGCTGCGCGACCGGTCGCCGCTGCTGCTGCCCTACCTAAAGTGGCGCCAGGGTGTGACGCGGCGGGCGCTGGAGGGCATGCGCCTGGGCGGCAACGCGGAAAAGCGGCGGCAAGCCGAGCGCGACGCGCAGGACGTGGAGCGCGCGCTGGAGGAGGTTGCTGCCGGGAGCGGCCGGACAAGAGCGGAGAAGGAGGAGAGGCTGCGGTGAAGATACGCGATTTGATGCGGGAGATGGAGGAGATCGCGCCCGAGCGGCTGGCGGAGGAATGGGATAATCCCGGCCTGCTGACGGGCAATCCGGAGGATGCGCTTAGCGGCGTGCTGCTGTGCGTGGACGCGACGGGGGAGGCGATCGACCAGGCGATTGCGCGCGGGGCGACGTGCATCGTGGCCCATCACCCGCTGATGTTTGCCGGAATCAAGACCCTGCGCACCGACCGCTACGAGGGCGCGCTGCTCGCCCGCCTCATTCGGGAGGGCATCGCCCTCTTTGCCGCGCACACCAACCTGGACCGGACGGAAGGCGGGGTAGAGGACAGCCTGGCCGCCGCGCTGGGCCTGGCGGTTGACGGGGGGACGGAGTACGTGCGCGCGGGGCGCGTCGCGCCGCAGACCGCCGGGAGCTTCCTTGCGACAGTGAGACAGACGCTCAGCCCGCAAGCCGTGTTTTACGGCGAGGCGGGGCGAAGCATCGAGCGGGTGGCGGTGTCCTGCGGCGGGGGCGGGTGCTACTTCCGCGAGGCCGCCGCGCTGGGCGCCGATCTGTTTTTGACGGGGGAAATGAAGCACCATGAGCGCATCGAGGCGCAAGGGCTGGGGATGGAAATCATCATCGCTGGCCATGACGAAACGGAGCGCGTGGCGCTGGAGCCGCTGCGCCGCCGGCTTTCGGCGAGGCTGGAAGTGCCGGTCTTTGTAAAAGCGTGAGGGCGATTCGTGTTAAAATTCGCTCCGGTGCTTGACAGCGCGCGACGAAACTGCTATACTCTCCCTGTTGAAGAAGAAGCGCCCGCTTCTCACCCGCGCCAAAGGCTTGCGGGTCACAATGCAAGCACATGCAGTCATGGAAAAGATGAGCAGCGGGTAGACTATGTCTGTCCGCTTTTTCGCTTGCAGAGAATAACGCATTTGGAGGTGCATCGGAATCAATATGGACATGATGATCAATGAAGAAATCCGCGACAAGGAAATCCGCTTGATTGGCCAGAACGGCGAACAGCTCGGCGTGATGCCGACACAGCAGGCAATGGACATGGCGGAGGAAATGGAACTTGACCTGGTCAAGATCGCTCCCACGGCCAAGCCGCCGGTATGCAAGATCATGGACTACGGCAAGTATCGTTTTGAGCAATCCAAGCGTGAAAAGGAAGCGCGGAAGAACCAGAAGGTCATCTCTGTCAAGGAGATTCACCTTTCTCCCACCATTGAGGAGCATGACGTGCAGGTGCGCGTGCGCGACTGCATCAAGTTCCTGAAAAATGGTGACAAGATCAAGGTCTCCATCCGATTCCGCGGCCGCATGATCACCCATTCCAACGTTGGCCTTGATGTGATGAACGAGTTCTACGACAGGGTCAAGGAGTACGCCGTTCAGGACCGCAAGCCCTCCACCGAGGGGCGGATCATGACGATGATGCTCTCGCCCAAGCAGGACAAGTAATTCTCATAAATTTCCCCTAAAGAGAGGAGGATCATTTCCATGCCTAAGCAAAAAACGCATAAGGGCGCCGCAAAGCGCTTTTCGGTGACGAAGAACGGCCTGGTCAAGCATCAGAAGGCCTTCAAGGGCCACATCCTCACCAAGAAGAGCACCAAGCGCAAGCGCAATCTGCGCCAGACCGGTTACACCACCACCACCGAGGGTGCGACCATCAAGAAGCTCATCCCCTACAAGTAAGAAAACCTGTTGTGGTAAACTAAAGGAGGCATACCCAAAATGGCCAGAATTAAGATGTCGGTCAACGCCAAGAAGCACCGCAGGAAGGTTTTCAAACTTGCCAAGGGCTACTTCGGGGCGAAGTCCAAGCAATACCGTGCAGCCAGCGAGCAGGTCGCCCGCTCCCTGCGTTACGCCTATATCGGTCGCCGTCTGCGCAAGCGCGACTTCCGCAAGCTGTGGATTGCGCGTATCAACGCGGCGGTCCGTCCCTATGGCCTGTCCTACAGCCGGTTCATCAACGGCCTGAAGCTGGCGGGGATTGAAGTCAACCGCAAGATCCTCTCCGAGCTCGCCATCAGCGATCCCGCGGCGTTTGCCAAGCTCGTGGACGCGGCGAAGGAGAAGATCGCCTAATCTGCTTGCCAAGAAAAGACTGTCCGCGCGTCGCTCGCCGGGCAGTCTTTTTTCATCGTTTTATTGGCATTGATATGTGATGGAAGCGCAGTAAGAGATGTAAAGAGAAGAATAGCACGTTGAAAAGCGCGTTGGATCTCAATCGAGAATAAGATGAGGGCGAAGAACTGTGGGTTGCCGAAACAGAGGGAAAGCTGATCCTGTGGACCGCAAGTCCCCCTAAATCCGCAATTGGCCACTATGAAAAATTCGGCTTCCGCCCCGTGGAAGAGAGAGAAAATACCACTTGGAGTTTAGAGGGCGAAAAAATAACGGAAATCAAAATGGTTATGAGTCTTTAATAAGTGTTTTCACGCAGAAAACTGCTCATTCCCAGAGGCAGCTTTTTATTTGATGAGAGGGGGATCGCCGATGCTGATGGACCTTGTGACCAGCACCGCCAATGAAAAGGTGCGCTTTATGCGCGCCCTGGACGAGGCGAAGGCGCGCCGTGCGTCGGGCCTGATGCGCGTGGAGGGACGCAAGCTCTGCCTGGAGGCGGTCAACGCCCTGCGCGTGGACACCCTCTTTGTGGACGCGGACAAGATCGGGGAATACGCGGCGCTGATGGATCAATGCCTTGCGCAGGGCGCGGCGGTTTATCCCGTCGCCGCGCGCGTCATCCATTACGCCTCTGAGGCCAAGACCCCGCAGGACGTGGTGCTCTCCGCGCACATTCCCCAGCGCCCGCTGGGCGAGGGCCCCTTGGTGGCGCTGGACGGCGTGCAGGACCCGGGGAACTGCGGCACGGTGATCCGCACCTGCGACGCGGCGGGCCTTGGCGGCGTGATTCTGGGCGCGGGCTGCGCCGATCCCTACGCGCCTAAGGCGGTGCGCGCCACGATGGGCAGCCTGTTCCGCGTGCCGTTGATAAAGGTTCCCGACCTGGCGGAATATCTCGCCGCGCGCCGGGCGGAGGGCCGCGCCGTTGTGGTTTCCGCGCTAGATGGGGAGGACTTTTACACGCGCGATCCTCTGCCGCAGGACCTCATCCTGGTCATCGGCAGCGAGGGGCGCGGCGTGAGTCCGGCCGTGGCGGCCTGCGCCACGCACCGGTTCCGCCTGCCCATGGCAGGCGGGTCGGAATCCCTCAACGCCTCCGTCGCCGCCGGCATCCTGATCTACGACCTGTTCCGCGAGTTTCGTTACGGGCGCTGATCCGGCGATAGCAGGGCCTTTTAAATGAAAAGCGTATTGCCGTAAAGCAAAATCCCCCGGCATTTGCCGGGGGATTTGTGGTTTGATTACCGCGCCAGAATGTCGGCCAGCTCAATCAAGTGCTTGTCGACGCGGCGCCGCATGGAAAGGGCCTTATCGATATCCGCGGCCACGATGCGGTTTTTGACGATGCCCACGCACAAGCCGCCCTTGTTCTCGCGCAGGAGGTTGACGGCCATTTCGCCCATGCGCGCGGAGAGAATGCGGTCGGACGCGGTGGGGGAGCCGCCGCGCTGTACGTGCCCGATCACGCAGCCGCGCGCATCGACGCGGTGGCCAATGGTATTGGAATTGGCGTTGAGCCAGGAGGCGATATAATCGGCCGTAAAGTGCTGCATCTTGGGCGCGGCGTAAACGCCCTCGGCCATGACGATGATGCCGTACTTCTTGCCGCGCGCAAAGGAGGTGCGCAGCTTTTGGACGATGTAATCCAGCCACTGGTTATCCGTCTTTTTGATTTCCGGGATGAGGATGGCCTCCGCGCCCGCGGCAATGCCGGAGCGCACGGCGATATCGCCGCAACCGCGGCCCATGACGTCCACCACGGAAACGCGACCGTGCGAGGCCATGGTATCGCGCAGTTTGTTGATGTTGTCAACGCAGGTGTTGACCGCGGTATCAAACCCGATGGTGTAATCGGTATAGGCCAAGTCGTTGTCGATGGTGCCGGGCAGACCGACGACGTTGATGCCGCCGCTCTCCTTCTGGACAAGGCTCGCGCCGCGGTAAGAGCCGTCGCCGCCGCAGACAACCAGCCCCTCAATGCCATGCGCGTGCAGGTTGTCGTAGCACTTCTGGCGGGTCGCGGGATCGGTGGCGAATTCAGGCAGGCGCGCGGTGCCTAGCATCGTTCCGCCGCGATGAATGATGTCGCCCACGCTGCCCGCGCTGAGCAAACTCATATCGTCCGTCATCAGGCCATAATACCCATCCCGAATGCCATAGACCTCCATATCGAAATACAGCGCGGCGCGCACCACCGCGCGAATGGCCGCGTTCATGCCCGGCGCGTCGCCACCGCTGGTCAAAATTGCGATTCTCTTCTTTTCCGCCATATCGATTTCTCTCCTTACCTGTGTTGTGTCTATGCCATAAAGGCTCGCTCAAAAGCCCTTTTCGAGGAAAATCTCGCGCGCTGCCTCAATTTCGGAATGCAGGACCAATAGCTCGTAGCAATTCTCCTTGGCGGGCCTATTTTTGTATACCGGTTTGAGCCGCACAAGAATGCCCTCTTCGGTGAGCTTTTGCTTTAGCCGCTCCGCTTCCTGCTGGCTGTGCGCCATATGGATGACGATCCACGTCCCCATCATTTTCCCCCCTTCGGTCGTTTTTAGCCAACCGATCAGCCTGATTATACCACATTATAAAACAGGTGTAAATTGGATAAAGCAATCCTAATGCCGTTTTTTCCCATTTCCTCGCTGATTTCATGCGCGCCGCGGGCGTGCGGAAACCGGGATGCGCACCGGCTTTTTTTGCGCCGTGCCGCAGAAAGGCTTGGGCATGGCGCGCATGTTAAGCGAGTTTTGCCGTGCCCGGCCCCAACAGGTTTTCCAGGCTCTTAACGAGCACGTCGTTGCAGGTGACGTGAAAAGCCGCGGGGAGCTCGTAGACCTTGCCCTCGATTACGGCGCGCACGGGCGTGTCCCCGCCGTGGGCGGTGAGCAGGTTCTGCACCATCGGCATCAGTTTTTGATCCTCCACCTTGATGTAGAAGCGGCGGGGGCGCGGCGTGGCCTTTTGCTGATCCAACTGGAGCGGATAAATGTCGTCCACAATGAGTTTGGGCGCCTCGTCCTCCCGGAGCGACAGCGCGCCCCGAACCGTGACGGTGGAATCCACCTGGACCAGCCGGGAAACCCGCTCGTACACCCGCGGAAAGACCAGGCACTCGATGCTTCCGTAGAGGTCTTCCAGCGTCACAAAGCACATCAGCTTGTTGGATTTGGTGGTGTTCATGCGCGTCTCGATGATCATGCCGCTGAGCGCCATGGGCATCCGGTCGTACTGTTCCCAGTTCTCCTCTTCGCTGTATTCGTTCACGATTTGCAGGTTGTAGGGCATCTTTTCCAGCGCGTCGCGGTACTCGTCCAGCGGATGGCCGGTGATGTAGACGCCGGTCATCTCCTTTTCAAATTGCAGCATCAAGCGGCGCGTCATTTCCCCTAGCTTGGGAAGCGGCGCGCGCGGGGCCTCTATGCCCTCGTCTCCAAAGAGGGAGAGCTGCCCGGCAATCATGTTCTTGCGCTTGTTCTGCTCCGCGTCCATCAGCGACTCGTAGATCGCCAGCTTCTGCGTGCGATAGCCCTCGAACTCGTCCATGGCCCCAGCCTTGATTAAGGATTCCACCACGCGCTTGTTGATGGACTCCAGCTCCACGCGCTCCACAAAATCATATAGATCACGATAGGGCTTGTCCTGGCGGCCGTGGAGAATCGCCTGCACCGCGTTTCCGCCCACGTTGCGCACCGCGCCCAGGCCGTAGCGGATGCTGTTGCCCTCCACGGAAAACTTGGCCTGCGAGCGGTTGACATCCGGGGGCAGCACGTCGATGCCGTGCTTGCGGCAATACTGAATGAAGCCGGAGATCTTGCCGGGGTTTCCGTTTACGGAATTGAGGATCGCGGCCATGAACTGCACGGGATAGTGGCACTTTAAATACGCCGTCTGCCAGGCGACCACCGCGTAGGCTGCCGCGTGCGACTTGTTGAAGGCGTATTGCGCGAAGGAGTCCATCTCCGAAAAGATTTGCAGCGCAACCTCCGCGCTGGTCCCCAGGCGCACGGCCCCGGGCACCACCACCTTGCCGCTCTCATCCACAAAGCCCTCGACAAAGACCTTGCGCTCCTTCTCCATCTCCTCGCGCTTTTTCTTGGACATGGCGCGGCGCACCATGTCGCTGCGGCCCAGCGTGTAGCCCGCCACATCCCGCACGATCTGCATGACCTGCTCCTGATAGACCATGCAGCCGTAGGTCACGTCCAGCGATTTTTCCAGGATGGGGGAGAGGTATTTGACGGAGGCGGGGTCCTTCTTGCCCTGAATAAACCGCGGGATGGACTGCATGGGTCCGGGGCGGTATAGGGAGATGACGGCGATGATATCCTCCAGCGACTCCGGCTGCAAATCGATCAGCACCCGCCGCATGCCCGCCGATTCCAACTGGAACACGCCGTCGGTATCGCCCTGGCCCAGCATCTTGTAGACGGCCGGATCATCCACCGGCACGCGGTCGGCGTCAAAGCCCGGGTCCACGCTGGCGCGCACCATCTCCTGCGCGTCGCTGATGACCGTAAGCGTCCTAAGCCCCAGGAAGTCCATCTTCAGCAGCCCCAGGTGCTCCACGGTGGTCATGTTGAACTGCGTGGTGATCACGTTGTCGTTGGTTTGCAGCGGCACGAATTCGTCCAGCGGCCGCGCGCCGATGACCACGCCCGCCGCGTGCGTGCTGGCGTGGCGGGGCATCCCTTCCAGGGTGAGCGCGTTATCGATCAATTCCTTGACCTGGTCGCTGGTGTCGTAGAGCTTTTTAAGCTCGGTGGAGATCTCCAGCGCCTTGGTCAGCGTCATCTTCAGGTCGCTCGGAATCATTTTGCTGATCTGGTCCACCTCGGCATAGGGCATGCCCAGCACGCGGCCGACATCGCGCACCACCGCCCGCGCCGCCATGGTGCCGAAGGTGATGATCTGGGAGACGCGATCCTCGCCGTACTTGCGGGTGACGTAATCAATCACCTCTTGCCGCCGTTCGTAGCAAAAGTCGATGTCAAAATCCGGCATGGACACGCGCTCGGGGTTGAGGAACCGCTCGAAGATGAGGTTGTACTTGAGCGGGTCGATGCCGGTGATGCCCAGCGCATAGGCGCACAGCGAGCCCGCGCCGCTGCCCCTTCCGGGCCCCACGGGGATTCCCTGGCTCCGGGCGTAATGGATGAAATCCCAAACAATCAAAAAGTAATCCACATAGCCCATGCGGCAGATCATGGAGAACTCGTATTCCAGGCGCTCCTTGACCTCGCCCTCCACCGCGCCGTAGCGCTTGGCCGCGCCCTCCAGGCAGAGCCTGTGCAGATACGCCTCATGCGGCTCGCCGTTGGGGACGGGGAAGTCGGGCAGGTGATAGTGGCCGAATTCAAAGGCGACGTTGCAGCGCTTGGCAATTTCCCCGGTGCGCTCGATGGCGTCCTCCAGCTGCGGGAACACCGCGCGCATCTCCTGCTCGGACTTGAGGTAGAGCTGGTCCGTCTCCATGCGCATGCGGTCCTGATCCATCAGCTTTTTGCCCGTCTGAATGCACATGAGGATTTCCTGGGCCCGGGCGTCCTGCTGCCGGATGTAGTGCACGTCGTTGGTGCAGACCACGGGAATGCCCGTCTCCCTGGAGAGCTGGAGGATGCCCTGCACCACGACCTTTTGCTCGCGCATCCCGTGGTCCTGCACCTCCAAGAAGTAGTTGCCCTTGCCCATGATCGCTTCAAAGCGGAGCGCAAGGGCTTTGGCCTCGTCCATGCGCCCTTGCAGGATGAGGCGGGGCACGTCGCCCGAAAGGCAGGCGGAAAGCGCGATAATGCCCTCATGCATCTGCTCAAGAAGCTCCATGTCGATGCGCGGGCGGTAATAATAGCCCTGGATGAATCCCTTGGAGCAGAGCTTGATCAAGTTTTGATAGCCCGTTTGATTTTCGCACAGCAGCACAAGGTGGGCGTACTCCCGCGCGGCGGAGGTCTTGTCCAGCCGGCTGCCGGGCGCCACATAGACCTCGCACCCGATGACCGGATGAATGCCCTCTTTCAGGCACTCCTCGTAAAAGTCCACCACCCCGTACATCACGCCGTGATCCGTGATGGCCAGCGATTCCATGCCCAGCTCCTTGGCGCGCTTGATCAATGGCTTGATCCGACAGGCGCCGTCCAGCAGGGAGTATTCCGTATGCAGGTGCAGATGTGCAAAGCTCATGCGCCGCCCTCCTTATCCATATCATTATACCACAGCGCGGGCGCATTTCAACAAAAGGCGCGCCTATAGTCCGTTCACCAAAATGAAACATGGAAAAGGCGTTCCAACCCCTTCCTTTTTGCGAGGGAGTGTGCTAGGATTATGTGTATGATTACGGATGGTACACCTCCCGAAATTCTTCCGCTTGTAAAATTTTCTTGTGCAGAAACTTTTTAGGGGCTGTATCGTCTAAGAATAGACAAAGAAGGTCCAAGGGGAGGCTCTTGGGGAGGCAAGGGAGGTAGGAAATTGGAGCCGATCATCCGCATACGGGGGCTGAAAAAGGTCTATCACGTGGGGGAAGAGCGGGTGCGCGCGCTCAACGGGATAGACCTGGACATCTACCCGGGGGAATTCGTGTGCATCATCGGCCGCTCGGGCAGCGGCAAATCCACGCTTCTGAACATGATGGCGGGATTGGAGAAGCCCTCCAAGGGCAGCATCGTCATTGCGGGCGAGCATCTGGAAAAGATGAGCGAGAAGCAGTTGGTGAACTTCCGGCTAAAGCATGTGGGATTCATCTTTCAGCAGTTTAACCTGTTCCCGTCCATGACGGCGCTGGAGAATGTGACCATGCCGCTGGTCTATCGCGGCGTGGGGACGCGCAAGCGCAAGGCCGCGGCGGCCAGCATGCTCAGGGACTTGGGACTTAAGACGCACATCAACCACCGGCCGTCGCAGATGAGCGGCGGCCAGCAGCAGCGCGTGGGCATTGCGCGCGCGTTGGTGGCCAATCCGGAGGTCATCTTCGCCGACGAGCCCACCGGCAACCTGGACAGCCGCACCAGCGAGGAGATCCTGGGCTTGATCCAGCAGATTTCCCGCAGAGACGGGCACACCCTGGTCATGGTCACGCACGATCCCTCCGTTGCCGAGCACGCGGATCGCGTGGTCAACATTCTGGATGGTCTGATCGTGGACATCGTGGACCAGCGCGAAAAAAATAAAGCACCCGAAAACACGGAGGAGGAACCCGCATGAAACGCCTGATGAAACCGCTCGCCCTCATGCTGACCCTACTGATGGTCATTGCATTGAACGTAAACACCGCCCTGGCCACAGGGGACGGGGACACCACGTCGCCCAAGCCGTCGCCGACGAACAGCGATCCTTGGACGGGATACGTCACGCAGGATATTGACAAATCGCAGCTGCAAACCATTTACGACATCACCCTGCTCAAAAAGGAAATTGCAAAGGACTCCTCTGACGGCAAGGTGACGCTGGATCTCTACCTTGCCTATCAGGGCAACAGCAACCTCAGGGACGCGCCCATCTCGTATCTGCGCATCGAGCCGCAGATTCCCGATGACCCCAAGAGCTTCCCCTTTAAGCTGGAATACTCTTCCTATGTTCAGGAGCTGGGCGACCTGATGGAAGAGAAAAATGCGGACGGAGAAGTCGTAGCCACCTATTTTAAGTATCCTTTCACCGTCAAAAGCGACGCCGTGAACGGCTACTACCCCATCACGTTTAAGGTCTACCACCTCTACGCCAACACCAATTTGCAGGAAACCAAACCCGCGGAAACCACCATCACCACATACGTTGAGATCCGCCACGGCAAGAAGCCGACCGAGACGACCCAGCCTTCGGACCCCTCCACCGATCCCTCCACGGCGATCCTCCTGCTGGAAGGCTACACCTTAAACCCCCAGGAGATCACCGCGGGCGATGAGTTCGATCTGACGCTTAAAATCCGCAACACCTCCTCCAAGGCGGTCACGGACGTCAAGTCCACCCTGACGGAGGCCAACAAGACCATCAACCCTGTAAACGGCGCATCCAGCTTCTTTATCGAAAAGATCGCCGCGGGGGAGACCGCGGAATACACCATGCGCCTAAAGGCCACGGCGACTGCGGGCGTGCAGCCGGTGGAGCTGACCCTCTCCAACGACTTTGTGCAGGATAAGACGGCGAAGAAGTCCGCCGATACCTTCTCCATGCCGGTAAAGCAGGTGGCCAACCTCTCCCTGGACGCGCCCAACTACCCTGTGGAGGTCTATCAGGGCGACAGCTTTAACCTGATGATGAGCCTGTACAACAAGGGTAAATCCACGCTTTACAACGTCTCGGTTCACCTGGAGAGCGATGGCTTGAAGGCGGACGAGAACTATTACGCCGGCAACATGGACTCCGGCTCCAGCAAGAGCTATGACGTCATGGTCACCCCCACCGAGGAGGCCAGCGGACAGGTGGATGGCGAAATCGTCGTCACCTATGAGGACGCCGAGGGCAACGTCACCGAAAAGCGCACGCCCATCACCGTCAACGTCGCGTCCATGGACATGGGGTATGACGATATGCCCATGGAACCCGTGGACGACGGCAACATGATGGAGGTCGGCGGCATGGGCCAGCCCGCGGGCGGATTCCCGACATGGGCGTGGTTCGTCATCGGCGGCGGGGTCGCGGCCGCGGTTGTGATCGTCGTCCTCGTCATTGCGCGCAAGCGCAAGAAGGCGAAGGTGGAAGACGATGAAATGGATTGATCTGATCAAGCTCTCGGCCACCAACCTTTGGCGGCGCAAGCTGCGCTCGGTCCTGACGATGGTGGGCGTGATGATCGGCACGGCCTCGATTGTGGTCATGGTTAGCCTTGGCATCGGCATCAACCAGGGCTATATAGACTCCCTGGCCGCCACCGGCGAGCTGACCACCATCAACGTCAATTCCAACACCTATTACGGCGGAGGCGGGGGCTATGTCATCGTCTCTGTAAATGGAAGTGCTTCAAGCTCCGACAGCAAACAGGTTAAGGCCATCAAGCTGGACGATTCGGCCATGCGCAAGATCAGCCAGCTGGAGCATGTCACCGTGGCATCGCCCAAATTGGACATTTGGAACATGCAGGTGGGCACCGGCAAGCTGGTGAGCTACTACTCGCTTTTGGCCATCAACCCCGAGGCGGCGGAGGCCATGGGCATCAAGCTTTCGGAGGGCAGCTATTTTTCCAGGAACGCCTCGCCGGATACCATTGAAATCCTCATGGGCGAGAGCGTAAAAAGAAGCTTCCGCAACCCCAAGTCCAACCGATGGGACGGCGAGGCGCCGGACCTGGACTGGCTCAACGCCAAATACACCGTAAAGCTCAACGACTACAACAACGTCGACGACGACGGCAACCCCAAGGTTTACGAGTTTAAGGGCCGCGTGGTGGGCATCGTCCCGGCCGACGGCGGTGAGGGCGGCTACAACATGTACTGCTCGCTGGAAACCATGAAGAACATCATGAAAAAGTACAAGAAGGTCTTCACCAACAGCGGCATGAAGACCGACGAGTACCCCAGCGCCGTGGTCAAGGTGGACGACTTCAACAACGTCTCCGGCGTGCAGAAGCAGATTGAGGAGATGGGCCTTTCCTGCTGGTCCATGGCGGACATGATTAAGCAGATGCAGGAATCCTCCAAGTCCCTGCAATTGATGCTGGGCGGCATCGGCGGCGTGGCCATGCTGGTGGCGGCTATCTCCATCTGCAACACCATGCTCATGTCCATCTACGAGCGCACGCGCGAGATCGGCGTGATGAAGGTGCTGGGCTGCAAGATGAGCAAGATCGGCGCCATGTTCCTGACCGAGGCCGGCATCATCGGCCTGGGCGGAGGCATCATGGGCCTGGGCATCAGCTACGGGCTCTCCTCGCTGATCAACACCCTCATCACCGCCAACGGCGCGGAGGAATCCTTCCGCTCGGTGATCCCGCCCTACCTGGCCCTGGGCGCCCTGCTCTTCTCCATTCTGGTGGGCGTCATGGCGGGCCTGTATCCCTCCCAGCGCGCCATGCGCTTGAGCGCCTTGGCCGCCATTCGCAACGAGTGACGGGCGCGGACAGGTAGCAAAAGCGCCTGTGAACTTGCCTGGGACTCGCCTGCAAACGAACATGGGACGAAACAGCGCGGGCAGCGCGTTTGGAGCAAACGCTCCAAGTGCGCTGCCCGCGCTGTTTGCATGCGCAGCGGGAATACCGCCCAGGTTTTTGCGCGCGATCTTGCGGCGAGGCGGCATATCCCGCCCGCCTCCCTCCTATACTGGTGGAGGGAGGGATGTACATGAAGCGGGCAGGCCGGTTTTTTGCGCTGTTGATGCTGGCGGCGGTGATGCTTGCCGCGCCCTGGGCGGCGCAGACGGCGGTGGTGGATGTCAAGGAAAAGCTCAAGCCCCCCAAACCCGTCTGGGAGGGCGTGCTGTCGGTGGCGGTGGTGCCGTCCTTTCCCACGTTGAACCTCAACGGCTGGCTGGGCGCATGCAGCCGCGATTTTGAGAAGCAGGAGGGCAACGTGCTGGTCTCCCTCCGGGAGATGACGCAGGAGGGCGTGCTCACCGGCGCGGCCGCGGGCAATTTGCCCGACATTTTGCTCTTTGGCGCGGGCGTGTTCAACCGCCCGCAGGATTTGCTCACGCGCATGCGCGGCGCGGCCGCGGTCAAGCCCGGCCTGTCGGAGCTGGGGAGCGTGGGCGGCGAGCGGTACGCCGTGCCCCTGGCCATGGGCGGATACTGCCTGTTGGGCAACCGCTCTTTGTTGGACGGCGCGGGGTGGTCGCCCAACCTGACCATGGGTCAGACGCTTGAGCTGATCAAGGAGAAGGATCTGGCCGTTGCCAGTCCCGCCATGCCCTACACCCAGCCGCTGACGGCCTTTGAGCAGATGGGGGAGACGAGCGGGATCAAGGTCGACAGCGAGCGCGAGCACACGAAGATTTGGCCGGATTTCGCGTTGGAGAAGAAGTATGCCTTTTACGTGGCCACCCAACGCGAGGTGCGGCGGATGGCGACGCTGCAAAGCGCGGGCAAGGGCTTTGATACCGTGATCCTGACGCCCGAGGAGCCCGTATACGTCGATCAGGTGCTGTTGGGCGGCATGGTGGACCCCAAATACTCCCTCAAGTCAGACGACGCGCTCTACCGCGCCGAGTGGGCGGGCCGCCTGTTTTCCTTTCTGCTGACGGATGAGATGCAGCTGCGGCTTTCCCAGGCAGGGCTGTTTCCCGCAACACAGGTAGAGGGCGTATACGATGCGGATACGCAAATGGGCGTCATTGAAAGGTCGCTGCAAGGGGAGCTTCAATGCGCCGAGGCCTTTCGCTAGAGCCGGTCAGGCGCGCGGCCATGCGAGTTCTTCTTGAAAATTTGGACGGTTTGGGGTAAACTGTACTTAAATTATAACCGAGGTGTGAACGTGAAAGTTTTGGATTTGTTTCGGGCGCTGGACCTTGACGGCCGCGTGGAGATGGACGTGCCCATGAAGAGGCTGACCACGATGCGCGTGGGCGGCTGCGCGGACTGCGTGATCTTTGCCGCGAGCGTACGCGACGTGGAGCAGGTCGCGCTGCTTTGCGCAGACCGCGCGCTGCCGCTGACGGTGATCGGCCGGGGCAGCAATCTGGTGGTGCGCGACGGCGGCATCCGCGGCGTGGTGCTGGTGCTGGGGGAGGACTTTGCCTGCGTGCGCGCCGAGGGCACGCGCGTCTTTGCCCAGGCGGGCGCGAGCATGGGCGCCGTAACATGCGCGGCGCAGGAGGCGGGCCTTGCGGGCCTGGAGTTTGCCGAGGGAATACCCGGCAGCGTGGGCGGCGGCGTGTACATGAACGCGGGCGCCTATGGCGGGGAGATTTCCCAGGTGCTGGAAAGCGTGCGGGCGCTGCTGCCCACGGGCGAAATCGCCTCCCTCACCCGGGAGGAGATGGAGATGTCCTACCGCCATACCAAGCTGATGGACCTGGGAGCCGTGGCCCTTGAGGCGACCTTTGCCCTTGAGCCCGGCAGCCGGGAGGAGATCGCCGCGCGCATGGCGGATTACAACCGGCGCCGGCGCGAGAAGCAGCCGCTCAAGCTCCCCTCCGCGGGCAGTTTTTTCAAGCGGCCGGAGGGATACTTTGCCGGCAAGCTCATCCAGGACGCGGGCCTTAAGGGCGCGCGCGTGGGCGGGGCGCAGATCTCCGAGATGCACGCCGGTTTCCTGGTCAACCTCGGCGACGCCACTGCCAAGGACGTGCTGGACTTGATGGCGCTTGTGCAGCGCACGGTGTATGAAAAGTTTGGCGTGCGCCTGGAGCCGGAGGTGCGCATTCTGGGCGAGGACTGAGGGAAGGACCAAAAAGGGGGTTCTTTTCATGTACGAAAGAATGCTGGACAAGCAGACCCCGCCCACGCGGGAGGAAATGGCGGCCGTCTGCGGCGAGACGGGCGCGCTGTTTGCGGCGCTGAACGAAAAGATGGAAAGGGATTGGAGCACCCAGACCAGCATCCGCTTTCCCTACGGCAAGAACTATGGCTGGGGCGTGGAGCATCGCAAAAAGAACAAGCACGTCTGCGATGTATTTGCCGAAAACGGGGCCTTTACCGTGATGGTTCGCCTAAAGGACGAGCAGTTTTTCGAGGTTTACCCTCAGCTTTCCCCCTATGCCCAAGGGGTCATCGACCGCAGATACCCCTGCGGCGACGGCGGGTGGATACACTACCGCGTGACAACCCCCGAGCAGGCACGGGACATTGCGGCGATCCTCAAAAGGAAGCTGCAAGGGTAGCGGGGAAAGAAGAGAGTGTGGAAGGAGCGGGCGATATGAAGTTGGTCGTGGTCACGGGCCTTTCCGGCGCGGGCAAGTCCCAGGCGCTGCACGCGCTGGAGGACATGGGGTTTTACTGCGTGGACAACCTGCCGCCGATGCTGATTCCCAACATGGCGAAGCTGTGCGTGGATCACGACGGCGAGATCGATAAGGTGGCCTTGGGCATTGACACGCGCAGCGGCGCGTTTTTCGGGGAGACGGACGACGCCCTGGACGAGCTGCGGCGCATGGACATCCATTACGACATCATCTACCTCAACGCCTCGGACGAGGAGCTCATCCGCCGCTACAAGGAGACGCGCCGCGCCCATCCCATGGGCAGCGACACGATGCTGATCCAGAACATTCAAAAAGAGCGGCAGATGCTGCGCGGCATGGAGCAGCGCGCCACGCGCGTCATCGATACCACCACCATGCTCACCCGGCAGCTGCGCGAGACGCTGCTGCGCCTCTACGGCGACGGGGATGTGGATAAGGCGCTGTCGGTCAACGTTCTCTCCTTTGGGTTTAAGCATGGCCTGCCGCAGGATGCGGATCTGATCCTGGACGTGCGGTTCATCCCCAATCCCTTCTACATCCCCGAGATGCGGCCCATGAACGGCACGGACGAGCCGGTGCGCGCTTATGTGATGAGCTTTATCGAGAGCCGCATTTTTGTGGAAAAGACGCTGGATATGCTCAAGTTCCTCATCCCGCACTACGTCTCCGAGGGAAAGGACCGGCTGGTGATCGGCATCGGCTGTACCGGCGGCCAGCACCGCAGCGTTTGCCTGGCCCAGGAGATTTATCAGGGGCTAAACCAGGCGGGCTTCCACTGCGCCGTATCGCACCGGGATACCGTACTGGAAAAATAATGGAAATGAGAGAAGTGCCATGTCGTTTTCGTCGGACACCAAGCAGGAGCTGTGCCAGATCGCCGATAAGCCCTGCTGCAAGCGGGCGGAGCTTGCCGCCTTCATCCATGGCATCGGCACGCTGCGCATCCAGCGGGGCGGCCAGTCCATGGTGATGACCACCGAATCCCCCGCGGTGGCGCGGCGCATTTTCTCCCTGTGCAAGGAGTGCTTTGCCGTAAGCCCGGAGGTGCGCACGCAGCTGCGCAAGCGCCTGGGCAAGCGCAACGTATACCACGTGGTGCTGGGTCAGGACTGCCGCGTGCCCGAGATCCTGATGGAGACGGGGCTGATGCGGGAGACGGAGGAGGGTGTGCGCATCAGCCGGGCGGTGCCGCTCTCGCTCCTGCGCAAGACCTGCTGCCGCCATGCCTACCTGCGCGGCGCGTTCCTGGCCACCGGCACCTTATCCGACCCCGGCAAGGCCTATCACCTGGAAATCACCTCCGCCTCGGAGGAATACGCGCAATCGCTGTCTAATTTTATAAATAAGCTGGAAATCCCCGCCAAGATGATTCCCAGGCGGGAGAGCTTTGTGATATACTTGAAGGAGAGCGAATCCATCGTAGAGTGTTTAAATCGCATGGGCGCGCACAAGGCGCTCTTTGCCATTGAGGATGTGCGCATCAAAAAAAACATGCGCAACAACGTCAACCGCGCCACCAACTGCGACAGCGCCAACGTCGACAAGACGATGAACGCCTCGCAGCGGCAGATTGACGCCATCCGCATCATTGAAGAGAAGATGGGCTTTGCCAAGCTGCCCCGCCACCTGCGTCAGATGGCTGAAAAGCGGATGGAATACCCGGAGACGCCCATGAAGGAACTGGGGGAGTGCTTTATTCCCC
Source organism: uncultured Christensenella sp. (assembly GCA_948468595.1). GTDB lineage: Bacteria > Bacillota > Clostridia > Christensenellales > UBA1750 > Spyradocola. Next base: position 36,427 of record CAOKIU010000002.1, on the reverse strand, counting down.
CCATCAGCAAGAGCGCGGTCAATCACCGGCTGCGGAAACTGATCGAAATAGCCCAGGAGATGCAAAAGCAGAAAGGGGAATGACTCGATAATGCTAGAGCAAGACATCGTCATCGCCAACCGCGACGGCCTGGACGCCAAATCCGCGGCCCAGTTGGTCCAGGTGGCCTGCCGTTACCGCGCGCAGATCCTCATTGAACAGGGAACCAAGATCATCAACGCCAAATCCATGATGGGCGTGCTTTCCTTGGGCGTGGGCATTCACGACCGCGTGACGCTCACCGTCAACGGCGCGGACGAGAGAGAGGCCATGCAGGCTGTTGCCGCGCTGCTGAGCACCGGCTTTGCTGAAACGGGTAAGAGAGCGGAGCGGCGGTAACAGGCGCGATCGAAAAGGAGCGGAAGTATGCGAAAAGAGTTTATGCTCCCCTGTCGGGACGGGACGCGCCTGTTCGCGCGCGCGTTTGTCGCGGTCGAACCCCGCGCGGCGCTGTGCGTGGCGCACGGCCTGGGCGAACATGGCGACCGGTACCAAAGGTTTGCCGCGTTTATGAACCAGAACGGCGTGACGGTCTATGTGCATGACCATCGCGGCCACGGCCGCAATGTCGAAAAGAAGAGCCAGCGCGGCATTGCCCGCATGGCGGACCTGGAGAGCGACATGGTCGCCATGATCGATTACGCCAAGCGGGAGACCGGATTGCCCATCATTCAATTCGGACATTCGCTGGGCGGGCTGGTGGGGCTGTACACCACCTTGCACGCCAAGCCGCCCGTTGTGGGCGCCATCATCACCAGCCCCTGGCTCCTGCTGGTCAACCCGCCGCCCAAGGCGCTCTTTGGCGCCGTTCGCGGCCTGAGCGGCGTGCTCGCGCCCTTTTCCATAGCCAACGGCATTCCCTCCTCCGCGCTCTCCCATGATCCGGCGGTTTGCGCGCAATACGACGTGGACCCCTACAACCACGGCCGCATCGGCCTTGCGCTGGCCGGGGATGCGGATCGCGCTGCCGATTGGGTGCTCGCGCACCCCGAGGAGCTGAATGTGCCGCTGCTGCTCTGCCATGGCGAGCAGGACCCCATCTGCTCGGTGGAGGGCAGCCGCGCCTTTGCCCGCAGCGCGCCGGGGGTTGAGTATGCGGAGTTCCCCGACGCTTTCCACGAGCTGCACAACGAACCCATGGCGGCGGAGAAGCTGTTCCAGACGGAATTGGAGTTCATCAATCAGATACTAAAGTAAAGCAACCGAAGGGAGTGTGCCGAATAGGCATACTCCCTTTTATTTGATTTCTTGTGGCAAATCATCGAAAATGGGACTGCTAAAAAACTCTGCAAGAGAGATGCTCAAGCCATCGCATAGTTTTTTGACGGTTGCGACCGTCATGCTATAGTTCCTCCCACTTAAAAGGTTGTTGATGGTTGATTGCGATACACCGCTTATCGTCCCCAATTTGTTGATCGTAATATTGCGTTGTGAGCATAGGTCTAAAATCCTCGCTTTAACAGCCTTTCCAACGTTCATATTCTTACCTCCGCTTTGCTCAATTGAGCTAAATACAGTGTAAGAAAATTTCAAAAGAAAAGTTAACTCAATTGAGTTGACTTATGCGAAGTGAAGAGATAAAATTGACTCAAAAGAGTTAACAAGGGCTTAAAGGAGGAATATGCTTGGTATATGATCGGATTCGCGCCCTTCGCCAGGAGAAGGGGCTGACGCAAAAGCAGGTGGCGGAGTATCTGGAGGTCAGCATGCGGACCTATGGGGCGTTGGAGCAGGGGCGGCGAAGGCCAAAAATTCGGAGGTTGGTGGCGCTGGCGGAGCTCTTTGAGACGAGCGTAGATTATCCCATTGGGCTGACAGACCAGCGCACGCGGCATTAGGGCGGGGGAGAGGGCGGTGGGAGCGCGAGGGCGCAATGGAAGAACGATTACACCCGCATATCGCGCCGCCCGCCTGCTCGGTGCGGTATGCGGAACGCCGCGCCCAATATTGCGCAGCACGGCTTTCCCTGCGCGGCAAAAAGGGCTATAATGGAGAAAAACAGAGAAGGAGGCCGTTTATCCATGGATAGACCTTATGACGAGACGCTGGCGCATGTGCGCACGTATTCCAAGCCCAGCGAGCTCAAAATCACCGATATTCGCTTTGCGCACGTCACCGCCGCCTCGATGCACTGCATTCTTGTGAAAATCTATACCAACCAGGGCCTGGTGGGCATGGGCGAGGTGCGCGACGGCGCCTCCGCCACCTATGCCGCTATGCTCAAGAGCCGCCTTCTGGGCGAGAATCCCTGCGACGTGGACCGCCTGTTCCGCAAAATCAAGCAGTTCGGCGGCCAGTCCCGGCAGGGCGGCGGCGTCAGCGGCTTGGAGATCGCCCTGTGGGATCTGGCGGGCAAGGCCTACGGCATTCCCGTCTACCGCATGCTGGGCGGCAAGTTCCGCGACTGCGTGCGCATGTACTGCGATCAGGGCCGCACTCCGCCCCACCTGCGCGAAAACGGCATCACCCAGGCCAAGGCCATCAAGGAGCGCATGGATCGCTTTGGATTCAAGATGTGCAAGACCGTGCTGGGCATTGAGGACGTGGCCAAGCGCCACCCCGATGAGGATATCGTCATCGCCCCGCCGGACTTCATGGAGAGCATCCTGCACAAGCCTGAGAATTCCCAGGCGACCGACCCCGTGACGGGCCTTGCGCTGGTGGCGGACAAGCCCGCCGAGCGCAAGATGAACGACTACCTCTACACGGAGCATCCCTACACCATGTTGCGCGTGACCGACCGCGGCCTCGACCGCTACGAGGAGCACATCGCGCAGATGCGCGAGGTGCTGGGCTGGCGCACGCCGCTGGCCATCGACCACCTGGGACACCTGGGCCTGGACGACGCCAAACGCCTGCTCAAGCGGTTGGAGAAATACAACCTGATGTGGGCGGAGGACGTTTTGCCCTGGTATATGGTGGATGAGTACGCGCAGCTGCGCGAGTACACCACCACGCCCCTGGCCACCGGAGAGGACGCCTACCTCACCGAGAGCTTCGAGCCCCTCTGCCAGCGGCGCGCCGTTGCCGTGATTCACCCCGATATTTGCTCCAACGGCGGCATCCTGGAGACGAAGAAGATGGGCGACATGGCCCAGAAGTACAAGACGGCCATGGCCATGCACATGTGCGAGACGCCGGTGGCGGCCCTTGCCACCACGCACGCCGGCGTTGCGACGGAGAACTTCTTTGCCATGGAGTTCAACGCGCCGGACGACGACTATTGGCAGGACATTGTGACCGGCCTGGATGAGCCGTTGATCCAGAACGGCACCATGCGGCCCAACGACAAGCCCGGCCTGGGCATGGACGACTTCAACGACGAGGTGCTTCGCCAGCACCAGTGGAAGGGATCGCCCGACATTTGGGTCTCCACCGAGGAGTGGGACAAGGAATACAGCTACGACCGCCTGTGGAGCTAAAGCGGCGCGCCATGTGCTTCGGCATTGGGCGGCGGAGTGGAGCGGCGTTTGTGCGGCGATTGACCGCCGACGTTCCACGAAACAGAAAAAACGGGGCCGATCCGGCCCCGTTTTTTAATGCTTTGGGTTACTTTTTTTCACTTTTTTTGGCTTCCAGCTCCGCCTTGTGCAGCGCTTGACGCATCAGCGTCAGTTCCTTGCGAATGGCGCTGACCTCGTCTTTGCTCTTGAGCAGTTCGTCCGCCAGGTTGAGCGCGGTAAGCGCCATCAGCCGTTCGTCCGATAGATAGGATGAGTACGAAATCTCCGACATGCGGCGATCCACATACGCGGCCACGCGCTGCATGTACTCCGGAGGCTCGGCGCCGACGAGGGTGTATTCTCTGCCGTGTACCGTGACCACGGCTTTGTTTTTCTCCATCTTCGTCCCTCCTTATCGCGTTCGCGCGCATCCCTATTATACCCGCTTTTGCTTAAGAACGCAACTGTGCGCCGTAATTCGTCGAAACCGCGTCCACGATTTTTGCGGAGACCTTGCCGATCTCCTCTTCGGTGAGGGTGTGATCGGCGGCCCTGAGCGCGATGGAAAGGGCGACGGACTTCTCGCCCGGCAGGATGGGCACGCCGCGATAGACGTCAAAGAGCTTGACCTCTTCGCACAGGGCGCCCGCGGCGCGGCGCATGGTGCGCATCACGTCGCCCACCGGAACCTCTTCCTTCATCACAAAGGCGAAGTCGCGCTGCACGGCGGGGAACTTGGGCATCTCCTTGGCCTGGCCCACCTCGGTGGCGACCGCGTCCAGCACGTCCCAATCGATTTCCGCAACGTAGACGCGGGACTTGATTTTGAAGTTCTCCGCAACGTCGGGATGCACTTCACCCAGGACGCCCAAACTGCGCTTGCCAAAGAGCGCCTCCGCGCCGCGGCCGGGGTGCAGATAGGGGGCCTGTGCGCGCTGCCAGGCAGCATCCTGGATGCCAAAGGCTTTAAACAGCGCCTCCACCATGCCCTTGAGCGTGTAGAAGGTGGCGTTTTCACCATACAGGCCGAGGCAGAGCACCGGGCGCTCCTCGGGAAGCTCCGTCAGGGGCAGGGACTTGGGGAGGAAGCGCTTGCCAATCTCAAAGAAGGCCGCGTTCGCGTTGCCGCGGCTCAGGTTGGTGGCCAGGGTGCCGAGCATGGAGGGGATGAGCGTGGTGCGCATCACGGAATAATCCTCGCCCAAGGGATTGAGCAGCTGGGCGGAGAGCCGAAGCGGATCGTCCGCGGAGAGGTTGAGCGCGTCGTACCACTTGGGGCTGATGAAGGAATAGGTCAGCGCCTCGTAGGCGCCCATGCCGCACAGAAGGCGCCTGAGCGCCGCGTCTCGCTTCTGGTGCGCGCTGTTGTGCCCGGCCATGGCCTCGCCGCGAATGAGGGTGGAGGGGATGTGATCATAGCCGTAGATGCGCAGCACTTCCTCGGCAATGTCCGCGCCGCAGGCGATGTCCTGTCGCCAGAGCGGGCTCTGGCAGAGGAGGGAATCGCCCTTTTGAATGGTCTTTATGCCCAGGGAGTCCAGAATCTCCACCATCTTTTGCGCGGGAACCTGGATGCCCATGAGGGTGTGCAAGTAGGGGATCTCTGCCTCCACCGTGGGCAGCGGCTCTTGATTGGGGTAGAGGTCGATGATCCCCTCCACAATCTCGCCCGCGCCCAGCTCCTCAACCAGGTGCAGGGCGCGCTCCAGCGCTTCCCGGCAAAGGCGCACGTTCACGCCGCGCTCAAAGCGGCCCTGCGCCTCGGTGCGCATGCCCAGCGCGCGGCCGGACTGGCGGATATTCGCGCGGTCGAAGCAAGCGGATTCAAAGAGCACGAGCTGGGTGTTGTCCGTGATCTCGCTCTCCTGGCCGCCCATGATGCCGGCAAGGCCGGTGGCGCCCTCGGCATCCGCAATGACGAGCATGCTTTCGGTCAGCTTGCGGTCCTTGCCGTCCAGCGTCATCATCTGCTCGTCCGGCTGAGCGCGGCGCACGATGATGCGCCGGCCGCGCACGGAGTTGAGGTCAAAAGCGTGCATGGGCTGGCCCATCTCCAGCATGACGAAGTTGGTGATGTCCACGATGTTGTTGATGGGCCGCACGCCCGCCTTGTGAAGCGCCTGGCGCATCCAGAGCGGGGAGGGCTCGATCTTGATGTTCTTGACGGCGGCTGCGCAGTAGCGGGGGCAGAGGGCGGTGTCCTCCACCTGGACGGAGACCAGGTCGCCTATGTCGCCGCCCGCGGCGGTATAGCTCTTTTCCGGCTCCTCAACGGGATGGCCCGCCGCCACCGCCGCCTCGTGCGCAAGGCCCAGCACCGAAAGGCAGTCCGGCCGGTTGGCCAGAATCTCAAAGTCGATCACGGCGTCGTCAAGCCCCAGCACGGGACGAATGTCCTGGCCGGGCGTGAGCTCGCCCTGGAGGATGAGCAGGCCATGCTCCGTATTGGAGGGATAGACGTCCGCGGGCACGCCCAGCTCCTCGCCGGAGCACATCATGCCGTTGGAGACCTCGCCGCGCAGCTTGCCCTTTTTGATGTGAACGCCGCCGGGAAGGTGGGAATCGTGCAGGGCCACGGGGACGCAGTCGCCCTCGCTCATGTTGTCCGCGCCGGTGACGATTTGGATGGGCGCCTCCTGGCCCACATCCACCTGGCAGATGTTCAGATGGTCGGAATTGGGATGCGGGACGATGGAGAGGATCTTGCCCACGACGACATTGGTGACCTGGGCGCCCAGGTCCTCATAGCCTTCCACCGCGGTGCCGCTCATGATCATGCGGCGGACGAACTCCTCCAAGGAAAGATCGATCTTAACATATCTCTTCAGCCAAGAAAGCGGTACAAGCATGGTTTACACCCTCCCTTTTCCGAACTGCGAAAGGAACCGCAGGTCGTTCTCAAACAAAAGACGCATATCCGGCACGTTGTACTTTAGGTTGGTCACGCGCTCAATGCCGATGCCGAAGGCAAAGCCCGTGTAGCGCTTGGGATCGATGCCGCACATTTCCAGCACGTGGGGATTGACCATGCCCGCGCCCAGAATCTCGATCCAGCCGGTGCCCTTGCAGATGCGGCAGCCCTCACCCTTGCAGGCGGCGCAGGTGACGTCCACCTCGGCAGAGGGCTCGGTGAAGGGGAAGAAGGAGGGGCGGAAGCGGGTGCGGATGCCCTCGCCGTACAGCTCCCGGGCAAAGGTATCCAGCGTGCCCTTGAGATCGCCCATGGTGACGCCCTCATCCACGACAAGGCCCTCGCACTGGGAGAAGACCGGGCTGTGGGTGGCGTCCACCTCGTCCGCGCGGTAGACGCGCCCCGGGCAAATGACGCGGATGGGCGGCTTTTGCGCGAGCATGGTGCGCGCCTGCACCGGGGAGGTGTGGGTGCGCAGCAGGATGTTTTCGTTGAAATAGAAGGTATCCTGCGCGTCCCTGGCGGGATGATCCTTGGGCAGGTTGAGCAGTTCGAAGTTATAGCGGTCCAGCTCGACCTCCGGACCCTCGGCGACCGAGAAGCCCATGCCCACGAAAATATCGATGATCTTTTCCAGCGTTGTGGAGAGGGGATGGGGGTTGCCCACCTTTACCTCATCGCCGGGGATGGAGATGTCCAACGTCTCGGCATTCAGGCGCGCCTGACGCTCCTTCGCGGCGAGCTCCCGGCTCTTTTCGTCCAGCCAGCCCTCGATTTCCTGGCGCAGCGCGTTGACCTTCTGCCCTACGACGGGGCGCTCCTCGGGGCTGAGCTTGCCCATGCCCTTGAGCAGGGCGGTCAGTTCGCCCTTGCGGCCCAGCACGTGAACGCGCAGATCCTCAATGTGCGAGGATTCTTTGGCCTTATTCAGCGTGCTCCGCACGGATTCTCTGATTTCATTGAGCTTGTCCTGCATAATGCATCCTCCCTTTTCAAACTTTTCGGGTGAAAAAAAGACCCGCGCCCCCAAAGCATTGGGACGCAGAGCCTTAGACCCTTCGTGGTACCACCCAAGTTCGCCGCCGTCCAACAACGCGCGGCCTCTTGTACGCTGTAACGGGCGCGCCCGCGCGGCTCCGAGGCGAACTTCGGCACGCTCTTCCATCCCGATTCGCTTTCAGCCGGTGGCGAACCTCTCTTTGGGGACTTTGCAAAAGCGGCTTACTCAAACTCTCATCACAGCCGACCTTAGCTCTTTATAGCACAGCTCGCATAAAATGTCAACCTTTATTTCTCCGTTGGATCGTCTTGCCTGTATGCCGCGATTTTATCCAACCGGCAGCTCAGGGCGGCGCAGAGCTTGTTAAGCGTTTTTGGTCTCCATGTTCTCATTGGCCCGCAACCGGCGAATCGTCTTGGAATCGATTCCGCATTTTTCTCTGAGCACATAGGTTGAAATTCCCCGTTCCTGCATAACCCTCCACAACCCGTCAAATACAATCACGATCGCAACCTCCTTCTTGACAGAGATCATTATGGGGGTTATAGTCCTTCTCGCTAAGAGGATATAATCCCCATAATGCAAGGAGGTAGTAAACCTCATCCATCAAGGTGTTTTATGCTTCTTTGCCGGAGGCGCATTGGGTTTTGATGCAGGCGAAAGGGAGGAGTCGTGGTCCTGCTCATCCTCATCCGGGTGTACCGCTCGAGGAAGCGGCAGTGAACCGGACCCAAAAAGAAAACGGAGAGCGGTTCACGCTCTCCGTTCGGCGCTCATTGCCTCGTGTAGGTCTCCCAATAGGGATCGCCGTTGCTGTCCGTCTTCTCCCAAATGAACTCGTTATCGCCGTAGAAGGTGATGGCGCCGGACTCGGTCAGGTCCTCGGAGTAGATGATGGTCAGCACGTCGTTTTCATAGGTATAGGAGACCTCCAACGGGAAGTTGTAGGCCGTGACGACCGCCTTTCCATCCTTTTTCAGCTCCAAGGACATCGTGCCGGTGGATTCCGCCCAGGTGCCCCGAATCAGCGATCCCGCGCCGCAGGACGTGAGCAGCGCGAGCAACAGCGCGGCCACCACCGCCGCGCGCAGCGCCTTGACAGTTTTCATGGTAAACACCCCTTTGATGAACAGATCAAAATCTGCTGATATGGTAACACAAAATCGCCGGTCGGTCAAACCCTTCCTCCAATGTTCATAAATTGTTCGCCATTTCACGCTTTGAAACGGAACGGCCAAAAGCCTGCGCGCGCCGTTTACAAACGAAATCGGAAGGACTATTCTTAATCTATATACAAAGCAGCGTGGAGGGGGAGACGGAATGAAAAAAACACTGACGGAGAACGAGCGCATCGCCAGGCGCAATTACTATCTCATGATCGCCGAGGGGGCCTCGTTCTGGATCGCCGCGTCCTTTATCGACGGCAACGCCGTCATCTCGGTCTTTATCAGCGAGGCGACGGGGTCCTTGCAGCTGGCGGGGTTGGCCGCGGCCCTGCGCTCGGCCATGACGATTGTGGCGCAATTTCTGCTCGGCATGGTGATTATGAACGTATCCAACTTTGGCCGCGCCATGCACACCATCGCCTTTTCCTCCAGATGGGTCATTGCCCTGATGGCGCCTCTGCTGCTGATGGGCGTGACGGGGACGCCGGCGGCGATCTGCGTCATTGTGCTAGTGAGTCTGTTCTTCTTCTCCGATGGCCTGGTGGGTCTGTTTTGGACGGAGATCGGCGCAAGGACCGTGCCTCCCCGCCCGCGCGCGGCCATTCAGGGGTATCAGCAGGTGTTTGGCGGCATCGCGGGCCTTGGCGCCGCCTTTGTGGTCAAGGCGCTGATGGATGCGCCCACCCTCACCTTTGCCCAGCGCTACGCCTGGATTTTCGGTATGTGCGGGGGCGTGTACTTCCTGAACATGTTCCTCCTCTACGGCATTCGGGATTTCCCCCGGGAGAAGATTCAGCATTGGGAGCGCGTGCGTTTGGTGCCCTATCTGCGCTCCTTCGTGGAGCTGTGGCGCGCGGACGGAAACTTCCGCCGCATCATGTACGGCCGCATCCTCTACGTCGTCTCCTCCATGGTTTCCTCGCTCATCGTGCTCTTTGGCTCCTCGCGCGGAAACCTCACCCCCACGCAGATCAGCTCCATGCTCTACATCCAGGTCATCGGCCAGATCATCGGCGGCTTTGCCTGGGTCCGCGTCACCAAGAAGTGGGGCAATACCGCGCTGATGGTCATCTCCCACGTTCTGCCCGTCCTAATCGCCGTATTGGGCATCGCCGTTCACTTCATCGGCCCGGCTACGGGTCGGTCCTGCTTTGGCTTTGTGGCGGTTATGGTGCTCATGGCGGGCATGAATCTTTCCGCTTGGCTGGGTTACGCCCACCGCGTCATCGATACCGTGGACCCGAAAAAGCGCACCGGCTACCTGGTGTTGCAGTCCATTATACAGTTCCCCTTTACCTTTTGCAGCTACTTTGCGGGCCTGGCGGCGGAGGTCTTTTCCTTCCTGCCCGTGTTTGTGGCGGTGCTCATCAGTTCCCTTGCCGGAATCGCGCTCACCAGCCACCTTCACCGCACGGCGCAATCGACCGCCATTCGCGTGGAGACAAACTGACCCCTTAAAGTTTTTTAAAACTGGATGTTTTCAAGCGGTCAGATTTGCGCTATGATGGAGGCATCTTAAGCGGAAAGAGGGTGCTTCCATGGCGGTGGGAAAGAGGAAGTACGCGACGCTGGACCTTGCGGTTGACGCGCTGAGCGTGACGTTGGTACTGGCCTTTACGATGTTTATCAATGTTCGGCTGCCCATTGCGGCCAACGGCGGGCTGATCCACTTGGGGAACGTGCCGTTGCTGCTGGCAGCCTTCTGCTTTGGGCGGCGCACGGGCGCGCTGTGCGGGGGCCTTGGCATGGCGATGTTCGACCTGATCTCGGGCTGGACGCCCTGGGCGCCGTTTACGCTGGTGATCGTGGGGCTGATGGGCTATGTGGTGGGCGCGCTGGGGGAGAGGTTTCCAACGCTTTGGTCCTTCGCCTTGGGCGCGGGGTTGGCGCTCCTGATCAAGATTGCGGGCTATTACGCGGCGGAGGGCATTCTATACGCCAACTGGATCGCGCCGCTGAACTCGGTGCCGGGAAATCTCTTGCAGATGGGCGTGGCCATCGCCGTCACCTTGCCGCTGGCCCTGCCCATGCGAAAGCTGATGCGGCGCGTCGTTCACACAAAGGAGGCGTAAAACATGTACAATGTCCTGACCCCCGGGCCCACCAAGGTTCGCGCGAACGTGCGCGGCGCGCGCGCCCTGGAGGCGACCAACGCCGACCTGGACCCGGCGTTCTTCGATTTTTACCGCGCGGTGTGCCAGCGGTACTCCAAATTTTTAAACACCGCCAATCCCTCCTATATTCTCAGCGGAGAAGGGATCTTGGGGTTGGAAGCGGCCTGCGCCTCGTTGACCGAACCGGGGGACCGCGTGCTGGTGCTGGATAACGGGGAGTACGGCAAGGGATTTGCGGACTTTGTGCGCCTCTACGGCGGGGAGCCGGTGCTCTACACCGTGGACGGGTTGCGCCCCATCGCGCCGGAGCCGCTGCGCGCCTTCCTCAAAAAAGACAGCGCGTTTAAGTACGCGACGCTGGTGCACTGCGACACGCCCTCCGGCGTGCTCAACGACATCCACGCCCTGTGCCCGCTGCTCAAAGAGCAGGGGATTTTGACGGTGGTGGACTCGGTTTCCGGGATGTTCGGCAATCCCGTGGACGTGCGCCGGGCGCGCGTGGACGTGCTGCTGGGCGGCTCGCAGAAGGCGCTCTCCTGCCCGCCGGGGCTGACGATGGTGAGCGTCTCCCACGACGCGATGCGCGCCATGGAGCAGCGGCGCACGCCCATCGCTTCCTATTATTGCAATCTTATGGCCTTCCGGGATTATTACAAGGACAAGTGGTTTCCCTACACCATGCCGGCCAGCGATATTGCCGGGTTCGCCCAGGCGCTGGACAACGTCCTGGAGGACAAGGAGATCTTTGCCCGCCATGCCCGCGTGGCCAAGGCCGTGCGCGCCGCGCTGATGGCCGGCGGCCTATCGCTGTATCTAAAGGACGGATTTTCCAATACGGTGACGGCGTTTAAGGTCCCGCAGGGCCTTGACGATACCGCCATAATCGAGGCGCTGATGCGGGAGCACAACATCCTGATTGCCGGCAGCTTTGGCGCCCTGGCGCACAAGGTCCTCCGCATCGGGCACATGGGCGAGGGCTGCAACGACGAGGACATGCTCGATCTGCTAAAGGCGCTCTCCCAGGTGCTGGAAGGGCTTGGGTTCCCCCTCAAGGGAGACATGGTCAAGGCATACCGCTACAACGCCTGAGGACCCCTAAGGCAAACAAACCGCGCACGCTTTGTCGGACAAAGCGTGCGCGGTTTGTTTGCGGGAAGCGCGAGGCGTTTTATCGGTTGATCTGTTCGTTTAAGAGGTTGATGTTGCCGCAGCCCAGGGTGATGACCACGTCCCCGGCCTGCCAATGCGCGCGCAAATAAGTCTCGCAGTCGTCAAAGCCAGGGGTATAGACGACCGGCACTCCGCGCGCTCGGAGGGCATCCACCAGCATGGTCGCGTGGATGTCGCCCGGGTCCTTTTCGCGCGCGGCGTAAATATCGGTGATGAGCACGGTATCCGCACCCGAAAAACAGGTCATGTACTCCTCAAAGAGCAGCTTGGTGCGCGAATAGGTATGCGGCTGGCACACCACAAAGAGATGGTGCGCGCCGGCAACGGCGTCAGCCAAGGGGATGACCGAGCGGAACTCAGCGGGATTGTGGCCGTAGTCGTGGTAGAGCTTCACGCCGCACACCGTCCCCGTCAGCTCAAAGCGGCGGTGCGCGCCGGCAAAGGCGGATAGACCAGCGGAGATCTCCTCGCCGGCAAGACCAAGCTGGCGCGCCGTGGCCACAACGCCCAGGGCGTTGAGCGCGTTGTGCCGCCCCGGCACGCGCAGCGTCACGCGCGCAAGCGGCTGACCATGCTCCAAGGGCGTAAAGGAATAGCACAGCGCGTCGTCATGGCAAAGGTCCGCGGCCGTGTAATCGCTTTGGGCGTCGTCCAGGCCGTAGGTGACGCAATGCGCCGCGATGCGCTCCTTCATCGCCTTGGCGCGCGCGTTGTCCCCGCAAAGCACCGCTGTGCCGCCCGGGGTGATTTGCGAGAGGAACTTTTGGAAGGTCTCCTCAATGTGCGCAAGATCACGATAGAAGTCCAGATGATCGGCATCGATGTTGAGCACCAGCGCCAGCGTCGGATGCAGGGTGAGAAAGCTGGCCTTAAACTCGCAGGCCTCGGTAAGGAAGGTATCGCCCGCGCCGGAATGCACGCTGCCGCCGATTAAGTCCATTTCGCCGCCGATGTGGATGGTGGGGTCCTGGCGCGCGTGGAGCAGCACGGTGGAGAGCATGGCGGTGGTGGTGGTTTTGCCATGCGTGCCGCACACGGCGATGGAACGGGCGTATTCATCCGCGAGCTGGCCCAGCAGCTCGGCGCGCTCCATCTGCGGGATGCCCAGGCGCACGCACTCCAGGCGCTCCACGTTGTCCTCGGCAATGGCGGCGGTATAGACCACAAGGTCCGCCCCATGGACGTTTTGCGCGTCGTGGCCGATCACAACGGAAATCCCCTCGCGCACGAGCTTTTCCGTGGAATGGCTGGCGACGCGGTCGTCGCCCCGCACCCGATAGCCCCGGCCCGCCAAAAGCTCCGCCAGACCGGACATGGAGCTGCCGCCGATGCCGATGAAGTGAATCTGTTTGCCCTTATAGTCGATCAAGCGCACGTTCTGCATCGCCCTACACCCATCCTTACTCAAGAATCATTTCCATATATTATATCGTATTGCCCGGCAAAATACAAATGAGCGCATCTTTCTGTAAATCTGAATGAAAATTCTGTAAAACCCTTGCAATTTGGGGGAAATGGCGTATATAATAATACCTAATGTTCCGAACATTCGGGTATAGCGGAGGAAGCCATGGATAAGATCAAGAGAAACGAACGCATCGGCGCAATGTCGCGGATACTGACCGCGTCGCCCAACCATATTTTTACATTGAGCCATTTTTGCGGCATGTTTGACGCGGCCAAATCCACCATCAGCGAGGATATTGAGCTGCTGCGCCAGGTGTATCGCCAATTTGGCTTGGGCGAAATTGAGACCGTGACGGGCGCGGCCGGCGGGGTGAAGTTCCTGCCCAAGATGACCCACAAGGGCGCGCTGGACTATTTATACGGCCTGTGCGGGCAGCTGTCCGACCCTGGCCGCGTGCTGCCGGGCAACTTTCTCTACATCCAGGACATCCTCTCCCAGCCCGATACGCTGGAGGTGCTGGGCGCCATCATGGCCACGCCATACTATGCCGCGTCGCCGGACTTTGTGCTGACGGTGGAGACCAAGGGCATCCCCTTTGCGCTGATGGTGGCGCGGGCGCTGGGCGTGCCGCTGGTGATTGCAAGGCGCGATCACAAGGCGTTTGAAGGGTCGGTGGTGACGATTAACTACATCTCCGGCGCGGGCGGGGAGATGAAGACCATGTCCCTGGCCAAGCGCGCGGTAAAATCCGGCCAGAAGGCGCTGATTGTGGACGATTTTACCAAGGATGGAGGAACCGTGCGCGGCATGGTGGAGCTGATGCAGGAGTTCGACGTCACGTGCGTGGGTGTGGGCGTGATGGTGGAGCGCCGCAAGGAGGGCGCGCCGCGCATCTACGAGGACATCCGCTCGCTCTTTGTGGTGTCCGACGCCATTGACGCGCACCAGGGCGCCATTGTTCACCCGGCCGCCTGGCTGCTGGAGACCTAAACAGCGGCCCCCAAGGCCCAATCCCCCGGCGGAAAAACGCAGCCCGCCGGGGGATTGCTGCGCTTGGAGCGCGTTTTTTAACCGATCTTGCAAACGCGGGAGAATGCTGATAAAATAAGGAAGCAAATTCTGGAACTTGTAAGGAGGCGTCGGCAAATGGAGCAAACGGCGATCATCCTCGCGGCGGGCGAGGGCACGCGCATGAAGTCAAAGTTGCATAAGGTGCTTCACCCCCTCTGCGGCAGGGCGATGGTGGAGTACCCTCTGCGCGCGGTGAGCGAGGTGGGCGTGGAAAAGCCGGTCGTGGTGGTGGGCCACGCGGCCGACAGCGTGCGGGAACACCTGGCCGGCCGGGCGGTTTTTGCCGTGCAGGACCCCTCTACCGGCTGGGGCACGGGGCATGCGGTGATGAGCGCGCGGGAGCACCTGGCGGGCCGCAAGGGCTTGGTATACGTCCTTGCCGGCGACATGCCGCTGCTGGAAGGAAAGGACCTGCTAAAGCTGGGCGCGGCGGTGGAGGAAGGCGCGGCCTGCGCGATGCTCACCGCGCGGGCTGAGGACCCCACCGGCTACGGCCGCGTGCTGCGCGACGGGACGGGCGCGGTGCTGGCCATCGTGGAGGAACGGGACTGCGACCAGGCGCAGAGGGCCGTAAAGGAGGTCAACGCCGCGATCTACTGCTTCCGCGTGGAAAAGCTGCTGGAGGCTTTGCCGCGGCTTAAAAACGACAACAGCCAGAAGGAATACTATTTGACGGACGCGGTGAGCATTCTGCGCGGCGATGGGGAGCGCGTCGTGCCGGTGGAGATCTCTATGGAGAGCTGCATGGGCGTCAACGACAAGGTGCAGCTGGCCAAGGCGCAGCGCGTCATGCGCCGTAGGATCAACGAGCGCCTGATGCGCGCCGGCGTGACGATGATCGATCCGGAGGCGACCTACGTTGACGACACCGTGACCATCGGCCGGGACACCACCGTATACCCCGGCTGCACGCTGATGGGGGAAACGGTCATCGGGGAGGACTGCACCATCTACCCGGGCTGCCGGATGAACAACGCGCGCGTGGGCGATGGCACCACGGTGGAATCCTCCGTACTGCTGGATTGCCGCGTGGGCAGCTTCACCACCGTCGGCCCCAACGCCTATTTGCGGCCCAAGGCCGAGGTGGGCGACCATTGCCGCATCGGCGACTTTGTGGAGATTAAAAACAGCGTCATTGGCAACGGCACCAAGGTTTCGCACCTGACATATGTGGGCGATGCGGACCTGGGCGAGGGCATCAACCTGGGGTGCGGCGTGGTGTTCTCCAACTACGACGGCAAGCGCAAGTACCGCTCCAGCGTGGGCGACGGCGCCTTCATCGGCTGCAACGTCAATCTTGTCTCGCCCGTTGTCGTGGAGGCGGGGGCGTATATCGCCGCGGGTTCCACCATCACCAAGGACGTGCCCGCCGGTGCGCTGGCCATCGCGCGCAGCCGTCAGGCCAACCTAAACGGCTGGGTGGACGCGCGTAAGGCGGAGGGCAAGCTCTGATCCGGCGCGCGCACGCCGGCCGGAGCGCATGACGAAGGGAAGCCGCACTGACGAATCGCGGCGGGGAGGAACTATGTTTGTCATCGTGGGCCTGGGCAATCCAGATAAAAAATACGAGCACACGCGGCACAACGTCGGCTTTGACGTGCTGAGCGTGCTTTCGGAAAAGCTGCGCATCCCCATTAACAAGGCGCGCTGCAAGTCCCTGGTGGGCGAAGGCGCCGTGGGGGGCGAAAAGGTGGTTCTGGCCGCGCCGCAGACCTATATGAACCTATCGGGCGAGGCGGTTGTGCAGCTGATGAACTGGTACAAGATCGATTCCAAGCGCCTGATTGTGGTCTATGACGACATAGACCTTGACAAGGGGCGGCTGCGGGTGCGGGCCTCCGGCAGCGCGGGCACGCACAACGGCATGCGCTCCATCGTCTCGCTCACCGGTACGATGGACTTTCCCCGCGTGCGCGTGGGCATCGGCCGGCCGGAGCATCCGGGGTACGAGCTGGCGGACTACGTGCTGGGGAGATACCCCGCCGGCGACCGTGAGACGATGTTCCAGGCATTTCTGCGCGCGGCGGACGCGGTGGAGGAGATCGTGCGCAACGGCGTGGATCGGGCCATGGCAAAGCACAATGGTTAAGCGGACCGGAGGGATGAACGGGTGAAGCTATACGTGGCCAGGCATGGGCAGACCGCCTGGAACGCACAGGGCAAAATCTTAGGCCGGACGGATCTGGACCTGACGCCGGAGGGAGAAAGGCAGGCGCGCGAACTCGCGCGCCTTGTCGCGCCTAAGGGGATTGGGGCGGTCCTAACCTCCCCGCTGATGCGGGCGCGGCGCACGGCGGCCATCGTGGCGGAGGCGGCGGGCGCGCCGCTCTGGGTGGAGGAGAGGCTCATCGAGCAGGACTACGGCGCGTTTGAGGGCTTGAGCCGGCTGGACGAGGGCTTTTTGCGCGCCAAAGGGCAGTTTGCCTACCGCTATCCGGGCGGGGAGTCCATGATGCAGGTAGCGCACCGCGTCTACGCGCTCCTGGACGAAATCAAGGCGCGGGGAGCGGAGCGCGGCGTGCTGCTGCTCTGCCACGGCGGCGTGATGCGCCTTGTCCGCACGTATTTTGAGGACATGACCAACGAGCAGTTCGTGCGTTACTCCGCGCAGAATTGCTGCCTGGAGGAATACGAATTGTAGGGACGCGGCCTTTGGAGACGCCGGGCGGGCGCTCCCCAAGGCGCTTGGGAGGGCAATATGATTTCTGACCTTTTTTTGCAGCCGCTGCTTCGCACACAGGGCTACCAGGAGGCGGTGCGCGCCCTGGGCAAGTCCGCGGGCAAACCGGTGGCGGTCTTTGGGCTGGCGGAAGGGGCCAAGACGGTGGTGGCCGGCGCGCTTTCCCAGGGCAACACCACGTTGGTAGTCACCACCGGCGACCAGGCCGCCATGCGCATGGCGGAGGACTTGACGCGCCTGGGCGTAACGGCGCTGCACTTCCCGGCCCGGGAAATGACGCTCTACCACATGGCGGCCGAGAGCCGCGAGCTGATCCACAAGCGCATTTCCGTTCTGGGCAAGCTGCTGGGCGGCGAAACGCAAGTGGTCGTCGCGCCGGTGGAGGCGCTGCTCACCCCGCTGATGCCGTTGGAGGGTTTTCGCGCCTCCCTCATCCGGTTGGAGCCGGGGGACCAGGTGGATCTGGACGATATCGCGGCGCGCCTGACGCGCGCGGGCTATGCGCGCGAGGACGTGGTGGAAGGACGGGGACAGTTCGCGGTGCGCGGCGGCATCCTGGACGTCTATCCCGTGCAGGCGCTTTCGGCCTACCGCGTGGAGCTCTTTGACGACGAGGTGGACTCGGTGCGCGAGCTGGACGTGATGACGCAGCGATCCAACCCTGTGGACGGGCCCTGCGAAATCTACCCCGCCACCGAGGCCGTGGCCGGCGGGCAGGAAATGCGGCGCGCGGCGGCGCTGCTGGAAAAGGAGTTAGAGAGCCTAAGGGGCGCGCCCAAGGGCGGCGCGCAATACAAGGAAGCCCCCTGGCTGAGCCAGGAGGAGGGCGGCGAGATTGCCGTGACGGGCGCGGCGGGCTCCAAGCGGCGCGAGACCGTAGAGAGCCTAAGGGAGGGCCGGCGCACCGAGGCGCTGGAGAATTTCATTCCCTATTTATATGAAAAAACCACCTACTTTAGCGATTATTTCGACCCGCAGCTTGTGATCCTGGACGAAATTGGGCGCCTGCGCGAGCGCGCGATCAACATGGGGCTGGAGTTTGCCGCGCAGTTGGAGAGCGCGCTGGAGCGCGGGGAGGGCTTCCCCGGCCAACAGGCGCTGATGGATACCTGGGACAACTTCTCCCGCATCCTGCACAAGCGCAAGAGCGTGATTCTGGGCCTGCTCTCCGTGGGTCTTGGGGAGATGAAACTCTCCGCCGTGTGCAACTTGGAGACGCGCCAGGCGCCGGATTTTCAGGGGCAGAACGCGCTGTTGGCGGAGCAGATGGAGGACTACCGCAATAAGGGAATGGCGGTCGCGCTGCTCTCGGGCGGCCGGGCGCGCGGCGAGCGGCTGGCCGAGACGCTGAGGGATAAGGGGCTGCCCGTCCAGTTTGAGGAGGAGCCGCGCGCGCTCTCCCCGGGGCGCATGGCGGTGCTGCCCATTGGCCTTACGCGGGGATTCGAGCTGCCTCAGGCCGGGGCGGTGTTTTTGGGCGACGCAGATTTGTTTGGCACCACCCGGCAGCGCGCGGCGCGCCGCAGGCACAAGGCGGGGCAGAAGATACAGGCCTTTACCGACCTGAAAATTGGGGATTATGTCGTACATGAGAGTCACGGCGTGGGCGTATATACGGGAACGGTGCGCATGACCATGGAGGGCAAGACGCGCGACTACCTGCACATTCAATACCAGGGCAGCGACGCGCTCTACGTTCCCACCGATCAACTGGACCGCGTGCAAAAGTACATCGGCATGGAGAACAAGACCCCCAAGCTCAACAAGCTGGGGGGCGCGGAGTGGAGCCGCAGCAAGGCGCGCGTCAAAAGCGAGATCCGCGAAATGGCCGACGAGCTGATCAAGCTCTATGCGGCCCGGCAGATGACGCCCGGATTTGCTTTTTCCCAGGATACGCCCTGGCAGCGGGACTTTGAGGACGACTTCCCCTATGAGGAGACGCCAGACCAGCTCCAATGCATTCAAGAGATCAAGGAGGACATGCAAAAACCCTACCCCATGGACCGCCTGCTCTGCGGCGACGTGGGGTACGGAAAGACCGAGGTGGCGGTGCGCGCGGCGTTCAAGGCCGTGATGGACTCCAAGCAGGTGGCCTTCCTGGTGCCCACCACGGTGCTCGCCCAACAGCACTTTCAATCGGTGAAAAAGCGGTTCAAGCACTTCCCCGTGCGCATTGAGATGCTCTCCCGGTTCCGCACGCCGCAGGAGCAAAAGCAGGTGTTGGAGCAGCTAAAGGAGGGGAAGGTGGATATTCTCATCGGCACGCACCGCCTGCTGGGCAAGGACGTGCGGTTTAAGGACCTGGGGCTGGTCATTGTCGATGAGGAGCAGCGCTTTGGCGTGGCGCATAAGGAAAAGCTCAAGCAGCTCAAGAACACCGTGGACGTGCTCACCCTTTCGGCCACGCCCATTCCGCGCACGCTGCACATGTCAATGGTGGGCATCCGCGACATGTCCCTGTTGGAGACGCCGCCCGAGGAAAGGTACCCCGTGCAGACCTATGTGCTGGAGCTCTCCGACGCGCTGCTCAGGGACGCCATCCTGCGCGAGCTTTCCCGCCAGGGGCAGGTCTACATCCTCTACAACCGCGTGCGCAGCATCGAGCGGTTTTACGAGCACATCTGCCGCCTGGTGCCCGAGGCGCGCGTGGCCGTGGGCCATGGGCAGATGCGGGAGAACAGCCTGGAGGACGTCATGCTCGACTTCTACGAGGGCAAGTTTGACGTGCTGGTCTGCTCCACCATCATCGAGTCCGGCCTGGACGTGCCCGCGGCCAACACCATGATCGTTTGCGACGCGGACCGCTTCGGCCTGTCGCAGCTCTACCAGTTGCGGGGGCGCGTGGGGCGCTCCAACCGCCTGGCGTACTGCTACCTCACGGTGCCGCCCAACAAGGTGCTCACCGAGGTCGCGGAAAAGCGCCTCTCGGCCATACGCGAGTTCACGCAGTTCGGCTCGGGATTTAAAATCGCCATGCGCGACTTGGAGATCCGCGGGGCGGGCAATCTGCTGGGCAGCCAGCAACACGGCCAGCTTGCGGACGTGGGATACGACCTTTACTGCAAATTGATGGAGGAGACGGTGGCGGAGCTGCGCGGCCAGGCGGGCTTGGATACCGAAATCGAAACCAAGGTGGAGCTGCGCGTGGACGCCTACTTGCCCATCGAGTTTGTGCAGGGCGACCAGGTGCGCATGGAGGTCTACAAGCGCATTGCGGCCATTGAGAACCGCGAGGATTGGCGCGATGCCATGGATGAGCTCATTGACCGCTTTGGCGACGTGCCCGTGGAGGCGGAGCACTTGCTTTGGATCGCGCTGCTCAAGTCGCTATGCGCGCGCCTGGGCGTGGAGATGGTCTTCATGCGCGGCGGGAGAATCCTAATGCGCTTTTCCCCCTATGCTAAGGTGGACGCGGGGAAGCTCGTCACCGCGCTGGGGCGGATGAAAAAGCAGCGCCTGGCGCTGCAACGGGTGGGAACCAGCACGGCGCTGGTGCTCGATGAAAAGGGCGAGACCGAGGTGTTGATGGAGAAGGCCGTGGACGCGGTGGAGCAGCTGCTGCGGGAGATGGAGAGGCTGTAAAAGCGCCGAAGCGCAGGCCGCGAAACAAAGATGAAGGCGAGGGAAGAGGAATGGATCAAGTACAATATAGGACGATGGAAGAATACATGCTCTCTTGCATGCGCGACAGCGCGCATGACCGCGAGCACATTTATCGGGTGCTGTACAACGCGCTGATGATTGCCAAATCGGAGCGCCATGTCGATTATGATGTTTTGGTTGCCTCCTGCCTGCTGCACGACATTGCCCGCGTCGATCAGTTCTCCAATCCCGAGATCTGCCATGCGACCCTGGGCGGAGAAAAGGCGTTTGATTTCTTGGTGGAGCATGGATTTGCGGTGGATTTTGCGGAAAAAGTAAAGCACTGCATTCAGACGCACCGGTATAGAAAGAACTGCGAGCCGGAAAGCCTGGAAGCCAAGATCCTGTTTGACGCGGATAAACTGGATGCGGCCGGCGCGATTGGCTTGGCAAGAACGCTGATATACAAGGGGTTTGTTTCCGAACCCATTTATAGGGTGCTGCCGGATGGGACGGTGTCGGACGGCGCGGGGGATGCACAGCCCTCCTTCTTCCAGGAATACAGATATAAATTGGAAAAAATTTATTCAACGTTCTATACCCGCAGCGGGAAAGAGCTCGCGGGCAAGAGAAGGAATACAGCCGTAAGGTTTTATGAAGACCTGCTCAAGGAGGTCAGTGAAATGTACCAATGCGGGCAGGAGGAGCTAAAGCAGGTTCTCGATGCGCAAACCAATTGAGTTTAAGCATTGTTCAAAAATTGGACACAGAATTGTGTTTGCATCCCAACCCATTATCATGTATAATGGACCAGTGCCCGAGGATACGACTGTCTTGTAAAGAAAGGGAGATACGTTACAATGAAGAAGTTTATCAAGCTGCTGGCCGCCGCGCTTGCGGTCACGGCGCTTGCAGGCTGCTCGCTGGTGACGGTCAACACCGAAAAAATCGTGGTGGCGACCGTGGGGGATCAGCAGATCACCAAGGCGGAGTTCGATCAGCAGTTCAATTCGTTCCTTTCGCAGTTTGGTTACACGCAGGAGAGCGAGGAGATCGCCGAACAGCTGAAGGATCTTAAGCAGAATTACATTGACTCCATGGTGGAAAACCTCGTGCTGGAAAACAAGATCAAGGAGCTGGGCTTTGACACCGTGACCGATGCGGAAAAGGCCGAGGCCGAGCAGCGGGTACAGGACTGGTACGACGAGCAGTACGCGATGCTCCTGGAGCAGTTCAAGGCGGATGAGAGCGTCGAAAATCCCGAGGAGAAGGCGGCTTCTACCATTGAGGACTATCTGGATCAGTACGGCATCACCTTGGAGGACATGAAGGAAGAGGAGATCGCCGCGGTTTCCACCCAGAAGCTCTACGATCATGTGACGGGCGAAGTCACCGTGACCGAGGAGGAGGCCAAGCTGGAGTTCGCGCAGAAGGCCAAGGCGGACAAGGAGACCTATGAAAAGGACCTTGCCAGCTTCATCAGCGCCTATGAAAGCGGCCGGACCCTCTATTACACGCCCGAGGGAGCTTTCTTTGTCAAGCACATTCTCATTGGCCTTACCGATGAGCAGAA
This sequence comes from uncultured Christensenella sp., assembly GCA_948468595.1. GTDB lineage: Bacteria > Bacillota > Clostridia > Christensenellales > UBA1750 > Spyradocola. The sequence continues at coordinate 14,270 of CAOKIU010000002.1, read as the reverse complement.
GAAGGAGATCACCGATCTGCGCGCCGACGATGACGAAGCCGTTGCGGCGACCGCCGACGCCAAGCGGGAGGAGTACCTTTTGACCATCAAGGAAAAGGCGGATACCGTGCTGGGCCTTGTCAACGATGGCGGCGATTTTGACGCGCTGATGGAGGAATACGGCGAGGACCCGGGCATGAAGAACGAAAACTACAAGGACGGCTACCTGACCTATGCCGGCGACACCGGATTTGTGGCGGAGTTTGCCAAGGCGTGCGAGGGCCTGACGGCCGACGGCATGACCACGGGCCTGGTGGGCACGGACTTTGGCTACCACATCATCCGTAGGGTTGACACGCTGCCCGCGGGCGAAGCCAAGTTTGAGGACGTCAAGGATGCGCTGATGGAAGCGATGCTCAACGACAAGAAGAGCCAGAAATACGATGAGCAGGTGGATGCCTGGATCAGCGAGGCCAACGTAGAGATCAAGAGCAACAAGCTCTAATTGTGGAGAAATAAGCATGATCACGCGAAAAGCGACCGACGAAAGCGCAATTTTGTCAGTCGCTTTTCGTTTTAGAGAGGTGAACAAAATATGAAAAAAAGATGGATCGCGGGCGCGGTGGCGCTTCTGCTTCTGATGACGGGCTGCGCTGCGCCGCATGTGGACGGGACCGCGGCGCCCAGCCAAGACGTGGTGTCCCTGCCCGAGAGCACGCCCGAGCCCAGCCCGGCGCAGAGCACGGCCACGCCCCTGCCGGGAAGCGCGATTGCCGGCAAGGCGGTCTACCGCCCGGAGACCGTGCCCAGCGCCTTCGCCCAGAGCGAGACCTTTTCCAGCGAGCTCTACGCGCTGCTTACCAGCAGCATCCGCGCGGGCAGCGACGAGGCGGACCCCCAGGGCCTTGCCTTTACGGACGAACAGTTTGAGGGCGTGCGCGCGTTCCTGCTCAGCCGGAACCCGTGGGGGACGCTGACCGACATCACCCGCGACCAGGAGGGCGCGATCAAGCTGACCTACGCGACGGAGGACGTGGAGGAGCGCGCCTTGAACGCGCAGAAGTTCGACGAGGCGGTAAGCCTCATCCTGGAGACGACGATCCCGGAGGGGTGCACGCAGCTTTCCGCGGCGGTGGCGCTGTATAAATACGTGGCACAGACCATTGAAGAGGACTATGAGGCGGCGGATGGCGGCCTGTACGGCGCGCTGGTGCTGGGCAAGGGCGTGGAGAGCGCATACGCCTATGCCTACAGCTTTTTGCTGGACCAGATCGGCGTGCAAAACACCGTCGTCTTCTCCGAGGACGGGACGCACGCCTGGAACGTGCTGACGATGGAGGGCATGTCCTTCCACTGCGATCCGCAGGTGGAGTCTGGCCTAAACGGCGGCCAGGCGCTGACCCTCTTTGGCCTGAGCGATCGGGAGCTATCGGAGAAAAACGGGTGGAATACCTATACGAGCGAAAACCGCGCGCTGCTCGACTGCGACGCGGAGATCTTAACCGGGGTCAAAGAAGCGCCCTATGCCGACGTGGAAACTGCGGGCAACGCCCTTTACTTTACGCGCATGGAGGGCCTGGACGGCGTGTTCCGGTTCGACCTGAGCAGCGGGGACGTCATCGAGGTGGCGCAGGCGCAGCCCACGGCGCTGGCCGTGCTGGGGGATAACGTCTACTACTTGGAGGAGCAGGACAGCCAGCTCTACCGCTACCGCACCAGCGATGGCGACGTGCGCCAGGTGCTGGAGGGCGTGCCGCTGTTTGCGATGCGGCGCGTGGCGGGTGAATTGCGCTACATTCGTCAGGACAGCCCGGAGCAGGAGGAGAACGTCATCTCCTTGGAGTGACGCATGCTTTTAAGCGCGCAAACGCCCCGTACCGGCGAAACCACCGGTGCGGGGCGTTTTGCGCGCTAGCCTACCCGGCCAGGCAGCTTCTTGGCAAAACAGACAATGCAAAACAGACAATGCGATTTACCTGGGTGAAATGCATCGCCTGGTGAGAGTTATTGTATAAAGGGTAGTTTCACCTACCTAATACACATGGCTGGCGGCTCATTTGTGGCAAAGTGAAGCGCCAGGCTGAAAGGAGGGCGGACGCAAAACAGATGGGGACATGACACGCCGATGGGCGGTCATGTCCCCTTTTACAGCCCTACAAACAGGAGCTTACATACACGACAAAATCCACTCTTTAACTTTTGAAGAACTTTCAGAAAGCGATACATCGGACGTGTCAATTTTAGTCTTAACTGGCAAATGTTGGTACTTCATATTCATCCCTTTCATCGCATTTATAAAACCTATTGCACTTTCGCCTGAGTTCTTCCATTCGGGTCTTGAAAGCAATCTGAACTCCAGTTCTTCATTTGAACAATATAGAGTTAAGAAATGAACATCAAAGGTATCTCTTGCAAACGAAGTCAAATTTTCTGGTAGGCCGAGGCCTGCATGGAAGATGGCCACAGACACACCATTGTCTGTAATGTCATTTGCCAGTTTAAACCACAGGTCATAGAATTGCATCGTATTTTCCAAATTGAATATTTGAGGATGCCACAAAGAATCGCCATCCAAGCAAATAACCTTGTCAATTGTTCCCGCTAACATTTGGCAGATTGCGGTTTTACCAGATCCACTTGCACCGCCAATTAAAAATAGATGCTTTTTCATATTTTTTCTCTCATCAAAACATAGATTTGTCGCTCCGTTGAGCCGTGTTGGAATTATAGCGCATCAAGGAAACGGTTACAAGATGCCGACCTTTTTCTAAGTGCGCACTTACTCACCACCGGCAGGATCGGCGATGGTACTGCCTGGCGGCAGCCGTGCGCTCTCCGAGGGGGACGCTCCAGCGAGCCTTGTCCCTTGTCCAGGCCTCGCAGGCGGAAAGCAGCTCCCGTGCGTAACCCTTGCGGCGATGCGCCTGCTGAACAAAGATCCCTTCCAAGTAACCCACGGGCGTTGTAGCGGTTCCTTCCACATAATCGTGCCGCAGCTGGCATTGTGCGAAGCCGACGGGAACGCCGCCCTCATATTTTAGGAAAAACTGGGCGCTGCCCGATAAAGCGAGCACGGTAAACTCTTGATTGCGTCCATCAGCGGAATGATGATTCCACAAAAGTGCCGCCAAGCCCGCCACAATGTGCAAGTTTTCTATTTGGGCCTTTATAACCATTTTTCTTTTCTCAGCAAACGATGGCTTCCTCCGCTAATTTGCATTTCCCCCCCGTATGCGATATAATAAAAGAGAAAAACACAAATCAGGGGGGAACCGTCGACTATGGGATTGCTGGATCGAATACGCAACTTCTTCATTCCCGCGCACATGATTCGACCGGATCAGGTGTGCGGAGTGATTCCGCCGACCAAAGAGATCTACGCCACGGCCTTCCGCATCGCCTGGCCTTCGACGCTGGAAGCGGTGCTGGTGGGGCTGGTGGGCGTCATTGATACCATCATGGTCAGCACGCTGGGCGCCGGCGCGATTGCCGCCGTGGGATTGACCAATCAGCCCAAGATGATCGTGCTGGCCATCATTATGTCCCTCAACGTCTCGGTCACGGCGATTGTGGCGCGGCGCAAGGGCGGTATGGACCGAAAGGGCGCCAACCAATGCCTGCGCTTTTCCATTCTCCTGGGCGCGGTGATTTCGCTGATCTTCGGGGGCTTGGGCTTTGCCTTTGCGCGGCCGATGATGCGCTTTGCGGGCGCAGGCGAGGACATCATCGACATGGCGGTGATCTATTTTCAGATCATCATGCTGGGCACCATCTTCAACGGCCTGTCCATGACCATCAACGCCGCCCAGCGCGGCGCGGGCAACACCAAGATCTCCATGGTGACCAACCTTGCCGCCAACGGCATCAACATGGTCTTCAACTACCTGCTCATCGGCGGCAATTTCGGCTTCCCGCGCCTGGGCATCGCGGGCGCGGCCATCGCCACGGTCATCGGCTCGGCCGTGTCGCTGGTGATTGCGATCGCCTCCCTGCTGTATCACGATGGGTTCCTCTCGATGCGCATTCGGTGCAGTTGGATGATGGACAAGTTCTCCCTAAAGAGCATGTGGTCCATCTCCTCCAGCGCCTTTGTGGAGCAGGTATTCATGCGCGTGGGCTTTTTTACCTATGCCAAGATCATCGCGGGCCTGGGCACCGACGCCTTTGCCACGCACCAAATCGTCATGAACGCCATGAGCATGTCCTTCACCTTTGGCGATGGGCTGTCGGTGGCCTGCGCCTCCCTGGTGGGGCAGAACCTGGGCGCGCGCCGGCCGGATCTATCCATCATCTATGGCAAGGTGGGCAACCGGCTGGCCATGTGCATCTCCTCGGGGCTGTGCGTGGCGTTCTTTACCTGTGCCGAGCCCATTATGCGCCTGTTCACCGACGACCCCGCGATCATTCGGGCGGGCATCCCCCTGCTCTATTTCACCGCGATTATCACCTTTGCCCAGACCTCGCAGGTGGTGTTCTCCGGCTGCCTGCGCGGCGCGGGCGACACCAAGTATGTTGCCATGGTCTCCTTTGTCAGCATCCTGTTCTTAAGGCCAGTGCTCTCCTACGTGCTGTGTTACCCGCTCAACTTCGGCTTAATCGGCGCGTGGGTTGGACTGATCCTGGACCAGTACAGCCGCCTGCTGGCCACCTTGCCGCGCTTTAGCTCCGGCAAGTGGACAAAGATCCAGGTTTAATCCGAACGGCCATCCCTCATAAGCGCGCTTGCGCTTGGGAGGGATGGCCGCATTTTTTTACCATCTGGCGGGCACGTCGGGGCAGGAAAGGCGTTTTTTCACGCAGCGCACCTCCACATAGCAGCCGCACTTGAGGCACAGCGCGTTGCGCAGGTGCTCGCAGGCGCGGCACTGCATCAGCCGCGCCTGATAGAGGGCGTCGTCCACCTTGGATGCGGGATCGAGCGAGTCGATGTAGTCGCGTATCGTGGCGTAGGCCCTGCGGTCCTCCTCGTCCGAGAGCAGGCACTTGCGGCAGGGCGGCCTTGCGGACGCGCTCACTGGACCGTGATGCGCGCCACCGAGCAGGGGGGAAGGGTATAGGTGAGCACCGTATCGCGCCCATCATAGACCGCTTCCACCCCGGCAAGGGGCTGCGGGGCAACTGAGCTGCCCGCCTCAAAGTCGTTGTACGCGCGCATATCGCCGGTGAGCACCAGCGCCTGCGTGGGCCGGACGTTGACGCCGGTGAGCACCGTGCGCATGGGTGCGGCGGAATCCAGGGAGAGGTTGCACACGGTGGTGGAGATGGCGCCCTGCGCGGAAATGGAGGCGGATTCCTGCACCGCGGGCAGGCCCTCGACGCGGTCGCAGGTCAGCGACGAAGCGAGCAGGCGCGCGCCCTGGTGAACCTTGTATAGGTCAAAGACGTGGTAGGTGGGGGTGAGCGCCATCTTGGCGCCATCGGTGAGCACAACCGCTTGCAGCACGTTGACCGTCTGGGCGATGTTGGCCATGTGCACGCGGTCGCAGTGCTTATTGAAGACGTTGAGGCTCAGGCCCGCAACCAGCGCATCGCGCATGGTGTTCTGCTGGTAGAGGAAGCCGGGGTTGGTGCCGGGCTCCACGTCGTACCAGGTGCCCCATTCGTCCACAATAAGGCCGATGCGCTTTTCGGGGTCGTACTTGTCCATCACCGCGCCGTGGCCCTCCACCAGCGTTTGGATGAAGAGCGCCTTTTGCAGCGTTACATAGTATTCCTGGCGGTCGAAGTCCGTGGCGCTGCCCTTGTGCTGCCAATCCGGTCCGGGCACGGTGTAGTAGTGCAGGGAGAGGCCGTCCATATAGGGTGCGGCGTTCTTCATCAGCACCTCTGTCCACTCGTAATTGGGGTTTTCCAAGCTCGTGCCCGCGCCGCAGGCGATCTTGTAGACGGGCTTTTCGCCGTAGCGCTTGACATAGGACTGGTAGCGGCGGAACAGGTCCGCGTAGTACTCCGGCCGCATGTTGCCCCCGCAGCCCCAGTTTTCGTTGCCCACGCCGAAGTAATCCACCTGCCAGGGCTCGGCATGTCCGTTGGCCGCGCGCATCTGCGCCATGGTGGAATCCCCACCGGCGGTCATGTACTCGATCCATTCCGCCATTTCCTGCACGGTGCCGGAGCCCACGTTGCCGTTGATGTAGGGCTTGCAGCCCACCTGGCGGCACAGCTCCATGAACTCGTGCGTGCCGAAGCTGTTGTCTTCCACAACGCCGCCCCAGTTGGTGTTGACGATGCGCTTGCGCCCTTTCTTGGGGCCGATGCCCTCCTTCCAATGGTATTCATCGGCAAAGCATCCGCCCGGCCAGCGCAGAACCGGCAGGCTGAGGTTGCGCAGCGCCTCCACAACGTCGGTGCGCAGGCCGTTTACGTTGGGAATGGGGCTGTCCTCGCCCACGTAAAGCCCCTCATAGATGCAGCGCCCCAGGTGCTCAGAAAAGTTGCCGTACACTTCCGGCCGGATGACCGCGCCGCGCTCGGCGGGAAAGATGACCTGCTGTGCCATTGCACTCGCTCCTTTGTTTTATGTTTTCTTAAAAAGATTTAGGTTGACTTAAACTATACGGGCATGATATCATGCGGGCAGAGCGATGTCAAGGGACAGGAGGGGTTTTTACGCGAGAAATCGGGTATGAGGGGATGGAGCAATTGGGCCGGGCGCTGGCGCATGAGGCGAGGATAAGGCTGATGCGCATGCTGGCGGAGGAGGGGGCGCTTTCGGCGGGAGAACTCAAGCAGCGGCTGGGCCTTTCCGGCGGGGCGGTGACGGGCCATGTGCGCGCGCTGCGGGAGGCGGGATTGGTGCGCGTGGACAATGTAAACGGCGTGCATGGGGTGCGGCGCATGGTCTCCCTGGGGGAGGAGCGGCTGTTGCTGTGCTTCGCGCCGGAGAGAAGGGCCCAGGAAGGGTACGAAGTGGAGATCCCGGTGGGCAGCTATGTCGAGCACGAGGTGCGGCCCACGTGCGGGCTGGCCACGGCGGAGGGATTTCTGGGGCAGATAGACGATCCGCGCTATTTTGACGATCCGGCGCATTTTTCCGCGGGCGTGCTCTGGCTGATGGCGGGGCAAGTGACGTATCGCATCCCCAACTATATCCCCAAGGGGAAGCGGCTCAAGGCGGTCTTGATCACCCAGGAGATCTCCTCCGAGGCCCCGGGCGTGTGCGGGGATTGGCCCAGCCGCATCGACTTTTCGCTCTGCGGCGCCGGGGTTGGCAGCTGGGTCAGTCCCGGCGACTACGGCGACCGGCGCGGGCTGCACAACCCACCCTGGTGGAGCGACGGGCTCAATCAATACGGCTTGCGCAAAACGCTGCGGGTGGACGCGCGCGGCGCTTACATGGACGGCGAGCGCATCGGCGGCGTGACGGCCGCGCAGCTCCCGCTGCGCCCGGGCGAGCCGCTGACCTATCGCCTGAGCGTGGAGAGCGCGCAGCAGGGCGGGGGGCTGACGCTCTTTGGCAAGGGATTTGGCAACTATGGGGAGAACATCGCCGTGCGCGTGGAGTATGCGGACGCATAAAGGAGCCGCCCCTCCGGCGCCGGCTGGGACGCGGGAGGGGCGGCTGGGCCGGAGCGGTTGGCTCCGGCTTTTTGCATAAGGGGGATGGTGAGCGATGGTTTGATCCCTTGCTAAGACAGCCGGTGAGGCGCTGCCACTCAGGCCATGAATAGCGCGTTGCCAAAGTCCATCAGCGCATGAAAGATCGTGGGGGCGAGCAGGTTCGCGTACCGCCGGTAGAGGAGGGTGAAGACCAAATGCCACAGGAAGAGCAGGAGAAACCAAAAGAGATTGCCCTTGCAAAATTCGATCAGCCCCATACCGGCTTGCCCCATCTGGAAGGGAATGTGCATCAGCACGAACATCGCGCCGGAAAGCACAGTGGCCGCCCATCCGCTGCCCACCAGGCCCTGGATGCGCGTGAGGATGTAGCCGCGGAAGACCACCTCCTCCATCAGGGCAATGACAAAGAAATAGTAGAGCAGCTTGCCGATTAAGGCGCCGAGCGGAGCCAGCGCCCTTCCGGCCCGCAGGCCGGGGAGCACGCTGCTCAGCAAGAGGAAGAGCAAACCGGCCAGAAGGCCGAGCAGGGCTGATTTTCCCGCGTTGCGCACGGTGATGCCCAAAGAGGCGAGCGTGCCGCCGCGCCCCAGCGCCAAAGCCACGCAGGCGGCCGTCAGCAGAAGATTCATGGGCACGCCGACATACAGATTGCGCCAGCGCATCAGCAGCCCCGCGGCGTAATAGAGCGCCATTACCAACAAAAAGAGCAGGACGGCGCACCAGCCGTCCCGGCGGTTATAGCGCCTGACCTGGGCGCGGAACGCCGGGTCGGTGCGAAAAGGATGAAACAAGCCCTGCATGAAGAAGCTCCTTTCTGAAAAAGCCAATCGGCACTATTCCTTGATGCGGATGCCCAGCAGGGTGGACAGCGACAGGGCCTGCATGGGCGTGACGATCGCCCCGCGCAGCTCCAATGCGCCGGTGACCATCAGCCCGTCGATGCGGCAGGTGGTCAGATCCAGTCCGGAAAGGCGGGTGTTCATCAGCTCCGCGCGGGTTAGGTCGCAGTCCGTCAGCGTCACGCGCTTGAGCTCGGAGATCATTTGCAGCGCCGCCTCCGCCGCGTCGCAGGAGAGAAGGCGCACGGTGTCCAACTTGCTGCCCGTGAGGTTGACCATGCGCAGCACGCAGTCCTCCATCACGACGTTGCGCAGGCGCGCCTCCACCATGTCCGTACCCACCAGCTTGCAGCCGATAAAGCGCACGCGCTGCATGTAGAGCTCTTGCAGCTTTGCGTTGGAAAAGTCGCAGTTTTGAAAGACCACGTCGGTAAAGCTGACGCCCTTGAGGCGCGCGCCGCGCAGCGAACAGCCGCTAAACGCGCAGCCGCGCATCTCCACCCCTCGGCCTGAGACATAGGAGGCGTCTTGCCCGGTGAATGACAGGCCCTCCGCCTCCGCTTCCGCGAAGTCCTCTTCCCCCATGAGGGCGAGCAGGTCTCCGCTCGTTAGCGCCCCCTCCTTTACCTGCGGCGGCAGGGGGAGCGTCTCCCTTGTTGCGCGCGTTCCCATAAAAAATCAAGCCCCCTCTCGTGATTGTGAGGTGACTTGATTATAGCACAGTTTAGCCTACATGCCTAGGTCGCGGGGAGCGCGGCTCAGCGCAGCGCCGGGGGTACGCAGATGATGCGGCCCCTGCGGAAGTCCGTGGGCGTGTAATTGGGGTTGTACTTCATCAGCTGCGCAATGGTCACGCGCAGCTGCTGGGCGAGCTCCGCCGCGGTCAGATCGATGGCCAGCTCCTGGGTGCCGACGCCCTGCGAGCAGTTGCCGCGGGAGCCGATGGGCGGAATGCAGATCTGCCGGCCCGTGATCAGGCGATCGAGATCCAGGTTGGGGTTGGCGGCGGCAAGGGCCGCGTAGGAGATGTTATAGTTCACAAGATAGTCCACAAAGTTGGTGGACTGAATGCGCACGGAGGACGTGCCCGCCGGGCAGCAAGCCTCGCAAATGGGCTGGGGGATGCACAGCTTTTGCCCGATGATGAGGCGGCTGTTGGTCTGACCGGGATTGGCGGCCATCAGGGCGTCCAGCGTGACGTCAAACCGCTGGGCGATGAGGCGCAGCGTGTCGCCGGAACGGACGGTATACAGTGTTCCATTCGGGCAGCGCGGCGTGGGCGGCAGGGCGGGCGTGGAGGGCACAGAAGGCGTGGGCAGCGGCACCGGCCCCTCGCCAGGCTCCGCGGGCTGAGAGGGGGAGGGCAAGGCGGGCGTGGGCAGCGGCAGCGGACCTTCGTCGGGCGAGGCAGGCTGCTGGTCGATGTCGTTGTTTTGGGTGTTGTCGGGCAGAGAGGGCGTGGGCTGCATGTCCTCGTCGGGCTCGGCGGTCGGCGGGGTGGTGGAGTCGTCGCCGCCAGGCAAGGAGGGCGTGGGCAGGGGCATGGTCCCTTCGCCGTTGGATTCGGCGCCATCCTCCGTCTCAGCGGGCGCGGCGTCATCTTCGGCGGGGGCGGTCCTGGCGGCGTTGCGGGGCGCCGCGGTGGAGTTGGCCGGCACGCAGATGACATCCCCTCTCTTATAGCCATAAGGGTTGAGCGAGGGATTGTAGAAGAGCAGTTCGGTCACGGTGATGCCGCGGGACGTGGCGATGGAGCGCAGGGTATCGCCCGCCATGATGGTATAGGCTTCGTAGCCATCGGGGCACTCCACCGTTTGCAGGGTGCTGGTCGCGGGCCGCGTGCCGTAGAGCGCGTCCATATCCTCTTTTGTGTAGGCGCCATATGTAGGTTTGATTCTCTTCAAAGGGAAACAGCTCCTCTCTGCGTTTTTCTGTACCATCTTATGAGTGCGTTCCGAAAAACGTGCGTCGCTTGGGAAATTGGGCTGTTCTAAGCGCCTGCTTTATGATAAAATGAGCCTAAGAAAAGAGGAGCGATGAAAAAGGCATGGAGGAAATCATATCCGCTCTTGGGGCGCTGCGCATCCCGTTGGTGACGGACGAATACCAATTGCAGGCCCTGGTGGGCGAGGCGCTGGGCAGGGAGGGAATCGCCTTTGAAAAGGAGGCGCGCCTGGCGCCGCGGTGCCGGGTGGACTTCCTGTGCGCGGGCGGCATAGCCGTGGAGGTCAAGCGCGGCAAGCCCCCGCGCGGACGCCTGCTGGAGCAATTGCGCCGCTATGCCGCGCAGGAAGGGGTGCGCGCGGTGATTCTGGTGGTGGAGCGCACGGCCGACCTGCCCCGCACCGTCATGGGCAAGCCCTGCGCGGTGGTGGCGCTCAACCGGCTGTGGGGGGTGGCGGTCTGATGACGGAATACGATCCGTATGACGAGCTGCCCGACCTGCCCGAGGAGCTTCTGCTGCCGCCTTACCTGCAAAGGGACGGCGAGGGCGGCCGCCGCGTTTACGGCGAACTGAGCTACAACAAGCGCACCCGCTCCTGGGTGATCAAGGGCGAGCCCATCGTATGCCAGATGGCCAAGCGCCTGTTCCCCGGCTGCGATGGCAAGGGCCGCGGCGTGGCGCGCTTCACCGCCAACCGCCGCAACGCGGGGGACCTGAATTGGCTGATGCTGCGCTACCCGCTCCGCGTGCGGCCCAGCGATGCCGTGCGGTGGGAACAAGCCCTGCGCGGCGCGCGGGATTTCGCGCTTTCCCGGGAGCGGGCGCGCAGCGCGCCGCAGGCGCTGGACCCCTCTCCGGCCTATTTTTCGGGGAAGCTGATGCCCTTTCAGCGCGAGGGCGCGGCCTATCTGGTCAACACGCCCCGCGCCCTGCTGGCCGACGAGATGGGCCTGGGCAAGACCGTGCAGGCGCTGGCGGCGGTGGCGGAGCTGCAGGCCTATCCGTTGATGCTGGTGGTGCCATCGCACCTGATGACCAACTGGCAGCGCGAAATTGCACACTTCCTCAAGAACGCGGATGGCAGCGCGCCCACGGTGCACGTGCTCAAGGGACTCAAGCCCTACGCCCTGCCGCCGGCGCAGATCTACATTGTGCACTATTTGTTGCTGCGCGGCTGGAAGGAAACGCTGGCCAAAGCGGACTTTGCCGCGGTGATCTACGACGAGATTCAGGAACTGCGCCACAGCGGCACGGAAAAGTACAGCGCCGCCTCCCTGCTTGCCGAGCGTGCGCCGCGCGTCTTTGGCCTTTCGGGCACGCCCATCTACAACCGCGGCGGGGAGATTTGGAACGTGATCAACATCCTGGATTTCCATGCGCTGGGCGACTGGGAGAGCTTTACGCGCGAGTGGTGCTACGGCTACGGCAACAACATCGTGGCCAAGCCCGACGTGCTGGGCGAGATGCTTCGGGAGGAGGGGTACATGCTGCGCCGCACCAAGGACGCGGTGCTCGACCAATTGCCGCCCAAGCGCCGACTGGTACAGGAAATCGATGCGGACGACGACGTATACCGGCAGCTGATGCAGCCCGCCATGGAGGCGCTCCGCCGCCTGTATGACGCGCGCACCAACTTTGACCGCACGCGAATTGAGGACGAGATCTGCCAACACATGCGCCAGGCCACGGGCGTGGCCAAGGCGCCGTATGTGGCGGCCTTTGTGCGCGCGCTCTTGGAGGGCGGGGAGAAGGTGCTGCTCTTTGCCCATCATCACCAGGTGATGGATGCCTATCGGGAGGCGCTCTCCGCCGCGCGGCCCGTCTTTATCACCGGGCGGGAAAACACCGCGCAGAAGGACCGCGCCGTGAACGCCTTTATGAGCGGCAAGACCGACCTGTGCTGCATCTCCATGCGCGCGGCCGCGGGCCTCAACTTGCAGCGCGCTACCTGCGTGGTTTTCGGCGAATTGGACTGGTCGCCCGCCGTTCACACCCAGGCCGAGGATCGCGCCCATCGCATGGGCCAGAAGGACAGCGTGCTTTGCTACTATTTGGTGAGCCCGCGCGGCAGCGACGCGCAGATGCAGGAGGCGCTGGGACTGAAGGTCAGTCAATTTGTTCAGCTGATGGGGGATGCCGTGCCCGCAAGGGATGAAGCGCTGCTCTTGCAGCAGGAGGCGCGCGAGCACATCCGCATCCTGGCCGAGCAGCTCGCCCAGCGCATGGCGGAGGGCGGCGCGCCGTGAGGCGGGCAGAGTGAAATAGGATAGGAGGAAACGGACATGAAGATCGGCGTGAGCAGTTACAGTTTCCATCAGGCAGTCAGCGCGGGGCGCATGAGCACCTACGACATTGTGGACGCGGCGGCGCGCAGGGGATTTGAGGCCATCGACTTTGCGGTGCTGCTGGGAGACGATCCCCTGCCCCAGATGTGCGATAAGCTGGGCGCACAGGCCAAGGACGCGGGACTGACCGTGAGCAATTACGCCGTCGCGGCGGACTTTCTGAACAACGACCTCAAGGCGGAGATCGAGCGCGTCAAGGACGAGCTGCAAAACGCCGTTCGCCTGGGGGCCAAGACCTTCCGCCACGACGCGGCTTGGGGCCTTGATAAGAAGGGCCCCGCGCGCACCTTTGAGCAGGCGCTGCCCCGCATTGCCGAGGGCTGCCGCGCGGTGACGGAGTACGCCCAGACCCTGGGCATTCCCACAATGGTGGAAAACCATGGCACCTTTGTGCAGGATAGCGCGCGGGTGGAGGCGCTCATCGGGCGCGTGGACCATGAGAACTTCGGCGCGCTGGTGGACATGGGAAACTTCCTCTGCGCGGACGAGGACCCCGCCAAGGCTGTGGGCATCATGGCGCCCCACGCCTTCCACGTTCACGCCAAGGACTTCTTCTATAAGCCCTGCACCGCCCGCAATCCGGGCCAGGGTTGGTTTGAGACGCGCGCGGGCGCATATCTGCGCGGCACAATCATCGGGCACGGCGTGGTGCCGGTGGAGGCGGCGCTGCGCATCCTGCGCCGCGCGGGCTACGACGGCGCGGTGGCCATTGAGTTTGAGGGCATGGAGCCCTGTCAGGAAGCCGTGCGCCTCTCCCTGAGCAACCTAAGAGCGCTGATGTGATGGCGAAAAGCAGAAGATGAGAAAAGAAGCTGCCGGAGAACCGGCAGCTTCTTTTTTACAGTAAACGGATTATTTGACGCCCATTTCCTTCTTGGCGGCGGGAAGGGAGATGCCCTTGTCCGAAGCGCCGTCGCCCTTGGCAAAGGACTTGGCAAGGTCCGCGCTGTTGCCGAAGGTGAACAGCTTGTTGTCCTTGATGAGGAAGGAGTGGGGCTCGTTTTCGGGGTAATAGACGATGGTGCCCGTTACCGAGTCGTCCTTGTTGAGGAAGAAGAGCATGGACTGGTTCAGCGGGGGCTCCTGGAAGGTGCGCATGGTGTAATCCGCATCGCCCTGGAACTTATCGCGGTAGGGGAGGGAGAGGGTGATGTTGTCCTTGACCTTGACGTCCTTGCCCTTGAGCACCTCGGTCACTTCAATGGTGTACTGCTTTTCCATCATAAAGATATCCTTAAACAGCGAACCATCCTTTTTGCGCGCCTGGTTCCACTCGCCAAGGGACTTGGTCAACGTGCCGATGATCACGTAATCCGACTTTTTGTACAGTTCGTCAAAGCCGGCGTCGATGATCTCCACCATCTCCTCGTTTGCGGAGGTCACAATCGGCGTCACCGTGGGGGCGGGCGTCACCGTGGGCGTCACGTCGGGCGTTGCGGCTGCGGTGGCGGTGGGAGCGTCCGTCAAAGAGGGCGCGGGCGTGGCGGTGTTTTCCAAAATGGGGTCCACCTTGCCGCTGTTGCAGCCCGCCAACAACGCGCAAGCGGTCATCGCCACAAGGGTCAAAGCCAAGAACTTTTTCATTTGGATTCCTCCTATTTG
>CAOKIU010000001.1 GCA_948468595.1 uncultured Christensenella sp. | reverse complement strand
TGTCGTCCTCAACGGGGACAAACTCCTCCATGTCGTCGTCCATCTGCACGATTTTCATGATATAGACTTCCTGATCCTGGCAGCAGTCGCACTCCTCGTCCCCGCACGTGCAGGACTCTTCCCCGTGCGCGCACTCCTGGCAGGAATCCTCGTCTCCGTCCTCGTCTTCGTCGTCCACGTCGCCCAGCACGGCGTATTCCTGACCGTTGTAGAAGAAGTAATCCATGACTTCCAGTTCAAAATCATTGCCCTCGTCATCGGTAAAGACGACGATATCGCGCTCATCCTGCATTGGTTTGCACCTCACAAAAATATTTCCACCCTTATTGTACCCCAAATGCGAAAAAGGTGCAAGCACAATGCAAATTTTTTCGGCTTTCGGGCGCGTTTTTGAACAATTTTACTTTTCGCGCCGACGGCGCCTCGCTGCTTGAGCGCGAATCCGGCTTGCGGGGGATGCCTTGCAAAGGATGTTCCCGCCCGCATCAGGGGGCGAGGCGAACGGGGCGGGAAGGTTTCGACGCGCAACGGCTGAAGGCAGCGGCGGACGGTCTTGAGCCGTCTTTTCTTTTCGGCAGAATTGCTGTATAATGGAGCGAACTAACCTGGCGCGAGGAGACGAGAGCAATGATTACGGGAAAGCTGATTGCAGGCAACGGAGATCTTTCGCAGGCGCGTGAAATTCGCATGCGCGTGTTTGCACAGGAGCAGGGCTTCCCTGCCGATACCGAGATGGATGAATACGACGAGCGGGCGATTCACTGCCTGCTATATGACGATGACCACAACCCCGCGGCGACGGGGCGGCTCTTCATCGATGACGACGGGTACTGGCGCTTGGGGCGCATCGCCGTGGTCAAGGAGATGCGCGGCAAGCAGCTGGGCGATTTGGTGATGCGCATGCTGCTGGACAAGGCGCTCCAAGCGGGAGCCAAGCGTTTCCGCCTGTCCGCGCAGCGCAGCGCCGAGGGCTTCTACCGCATCTACGGCTTTGAGCCCTTTGGCGAGGAATACTTGGATTACGGCGTCGCGCACATTGAGATGGAGGCTACGGACGAATCCATCGTGCGCGCGGTCTTTACGGGCTGCCGCGGCAGCAAGGCGTAGGGCGGGAGGAAAAGATGGGCATGCACTTGCTGGCGGGGCACGCCGGATCGGGCAAGACAGAGCGCATGGTGGACAGGATGCGCGAACTTCTCCGCGCGGGGGAAAAGGTGATCTACCTGGTTCCCGAGCAGGACACCGTGGAGGCCGAGCTCTTCCTTACGCGCCGATTGCAGTTGCAGGTGCTGTGGAACGTGGAGGTGCTCTCCCTGCCGCGCTTGAACCAGCGCATCCACGATGAGGCGGGCGGGTCCGCATACCCGGCGCTGCAAGAGGCGGGGCGGGCCATGGCCCTGTGGGGCGCGGTGATGGGCCTGCGCGGCGCGCTGCGCTACTTCCGGCAGGGCGGGCAGGGCGCGTCCGGCCTGATGGGCGATCTGATGATCGAACTCAAGCGCGCCGAGGTGGACCCAATCGCCCTGCGCCTGGCGGCCGACCGCCTGCCCGCGCAGGGGCAGCTCGCCTCAAAGCTGTACGACCTGGCGGAGATTTACGAACAATACGAAACCCGCATCCAAGGCCGGTACATGGATGGCGAGGACGCCCTGCGCCGGGGCGCGGAGCTGGCGGGGCACTGCCCGTCCCTTGCGGAGCAGACGGTCTTTGCCGACGGCTTTGACGTGCTGCCGCGCACGTCGCTGCGCCTCCTGGCCGCGCTGGGCGCGCAGTGCCGCCAGGTCTATGTCGCCTTTGACCTGTGCGCGCCCGACGCGCCGGACGCGGCGCTGTACGAGCCGGTGCGCGCGGCGCATCGCGCGCTAAAGGAGATGTGCGCGCAGTCCGCCGTTCCCGTGACGGAGACCGCCCTGCCCGACCGGCCGCTCCCCTGCGCCCAGATCGATCACTTGGCGCGCAACCTGTATTCCGCACGGCCGGAGCGGTGGACGGGCGCGCCGGAGCGCGTGCGCGTGGTCAAGGCCCGCGATCCCTACATGGAGGCGGAGCGCGCGGCGGGCTATTTGTTTGAAAAGTGCCGTCTCAACGGTTGGCGCTACCGGGATATGGCCGTGGTTTGCGCGGATATGGAGACCTACGGCCAGCGCCTTGAGCAGGCGTTCGCCCGCCGGGGGATGCGCGCCTACATCGACCGGCAGCCATCGGCCCTGAGCCATCCCGCCGCGCAATACCTGATCGCCGCCCTGGCGTGCGCGGCGCGGTACTACCGGATGGACGACATGCTCAGGTGCTTAAAGACGGGCTACGCGGGCGTGACCAGCGTGGAGGCCGACCGGCTGGAGCTCTACGCGATGGAAAAGGGCCTGGAAGGAAAGCTGTGGGAGCTGCCCATTTTAAAGGAGGACGCGCCCACGACCGGCGCGCCTCGCTCGCTGGAAGAGGTGCGCGCAAAGTTCGTGCGGCCGCTGGCGCGCCTGCGCAAGGGCGGCCCGGCGCGCACCGTGCGCGCGTTTTGCGAGGCGGTGGCGGTCTTGGTTGAGGACGCCGGCATCCCCGGCATGCTCGCCCAAGAGCACAAGCGCAGCGCCGAAGAAAAGGACTTGACCCGCATGCAGGTCGTCCGCCAGGTGCAATCGGCGATCAACCGCGTGTTGGACCAGGCGGTGGAACTGATGGGCGGGGAAGAGATGCGGATGGAGGAGTTTCTCCGGCTCTTCCGCGCGGGGTTATCCTCCATTGCCATTGCCTCCATTCCCATGGAGCCGGACGCGGTATATGTGGGGGAGATCGAGCGCTTCAAGGGCCGGGGGGTCAAGCTGCTCTACGCGGTGGGCGTCAACGCCGACCGCATCCCCGCCCTCAAGCAGGACGGCGGATTGCTGGCGGAAAGCGAAAAGGCCGCGCTGCTCATCGCCGCCAAGGAGGCGGACGTGGAGATGCACCTGCGCCTGCTCAGCGCGCGCGCCGCGATTGAGCGCTTCGCCCTCTACGGCGCGCTGACTTCGCCGCGGGAGGAGCTGGTGCTCTCCTATGCGTCGGTGGACCCGCGCGGGGCCGCCCTGCGCAAAAGCCCGCTGTTGCTGCGCATACAGGAGCGCATCTTTCCGGACCTGCGGGAGGAGTGCGGCGTGATGGGCGACCGCTACGTTTGGGCGGGCTCGCGCGCCTCCATGCGCGAGAGCGTCAGCGCCGGGCTGCGCCTGTACCTGGGCGGCGCGCCGCTGAGCGAGGAGTTTTGGCGCCTCTACCGCGCCTTTCGCATGGCCTGCCCACAGGAATGCAGGCAGATGCTGGAGGCGCTTGAACAGGGCGCGCAGGTCGCGCCGCTTGACGAGGAGACCGCCCGCGCGCTGTACCGAAATGAGGAAAAGCAGCGCAAATACGCGGTGGAGGGCATGGTCGCCAGCATCTCGCAGCTGGAGGCCTTTGCGCTGTGCCCGTTTAGGCACTTCCTCACCTACGGCATACGGCCCAGGGAATTAAAGGAAGCGCAGATGGACGCGCGCGACCGGGGCACCTTGGAGCACCGCGCCATGGAGGCGTTCGCGGGCCGGCTCCACGGCGCGCAGGAGGAGGTGGACGGCGAGGCCGCGGAGCGCATGATGGAGGAAGTGCTCACGCCGCTCCTGGAAGAGGACCGGAGCCAGCGGCGGGACGGCGGCCTGGTCCAGGCTGGGCACGCCGAGATCCGCCGCGCGATGCGGCGCCTGAGCCGCGTCATGGCGATGCAAAAGCGCCTGAGCCGCTTCCGCCTCAGCGCCCAGGAGATTGCCTTTGCGCCGGGCGACACGCCGCCCCTCGTGCTGGAGGGCGGGGAAAAGGTCTATTTGGAGGGCAAGATCGACCGCGTGGACGTGCTCAGCCTCAGGGACCAGGAGTATGCGCGCATCGTCGATTACAAGTCGGGAAACACCTCCTTGGGGCTGGACGACGTGTATTACGGCCTGCGCCTACAGCTGTTTTTGTACCTGGACGCGGTGCTGGACATGCGCCATGCGCGCCCGGCGGGCGTGTTTTACCAGAAGATGGGGGAGGCGCAGGTGCGGCTGGACGGCGCGCCCATCGATGGGAAGGTAACGGAAAAGCAGAACAAAAAGCTCAAGCTGACGGGGTTCATCCTGGAGGATCAGGACGTGATCCAGGAGATGTGCACCGATCCGGACTGGATGGATCAGGTGCTGCCCGTCACGCCCAAGACCAGCAAGGGGCGCGCCCTGCCCGGGGAGTTCACCGCCCGCAGCCGCGAGCGGATGCTCAGCGAGGAGGAGTTCACCTTGCTTCGCCGGCACACGCGGCGCAAGCTGGGGGAATTGGCCCAGGGCGTGCTGGACGGCCGGGCCGAGATCTCCCCCGCGCAGACGGCGGAGATTGACGCCTGCAAGTACTGCGGGTTTGCAAGCGTCTGCGGATTTGAGGAAGGGATGCAGGGCTGCGAGCGGCGCAAGCTGGGGATGCCTGCGGAGCAGGCCATGGAGACGATGAGAAAGGAGGAGGAGCATGGCTGAGTTTACCCCCGACCAGCGGCGCGTCATCGAGCATGGGGAGGGGAATCTGCTCGTCAGCGCGGCGGCCGGGTCGGGAAAGACCACGGTGCTGGTGGAGCGCATCCTGCGCCTGGTGCGCGGCGGCGCGGACATCGCCTCCTTCCTGGTGGTGACCTTTACCCGCGCGGCGGCGGACGAGCTGCGCGAGCGGCTGCTGCTCAGGCTGGAAGCGGAGGCGGAGGAGAGCGAGGCGATGCGGGCGCAGATGGAGCGCGTGCCGCTGGCCGCCATCTCCACCATCCACGCCTTCTGCTATCAACTGCTGACGCGCTACTTTGAAAAGGCGGGCGTGGAGCCCAGCCTGCGCATCTGCTCGGAGGCGGAGCGCGTCATTTTGCACATGCGCGCGCTGGACGCGACGTTGGACGAAATGTACCAAAGCGAGGACATGCTCCGCCGCCTCGAGCGCATGGGGGGCGTGCGGCAGGTGCGGCTCAACGTCGAGAGCCTGCACAAATTCCTGCTCTGCCAGCCAGACCCGCTGGGCTTTTTGGAGCGCTCCGTTCAAGACTATGCCAAGAACGCGCCCCGCCTGGGCGAGACGGCCTGGCTCCGCTGGGCCGACGGGCAGGCGCGCCGCGCCCTTGCGCGCGTGGAGGAGAGGGTGGCGGCGGCGCTCCGCTTTGCGCGGGAGAGCGCGCAGGAGGACTGCCGGAAGATGGCGGCCCTGATTGAGGACGACCTTGCGCGCGTTCGGGCCTACCTTGCGGGGGAGGGCGAAAGGCCGGAGTTTGCCGTTTGGCGCTCGCCGGGCGGGCGCAAGGCGGGGAGTAGCGCGGACCTTGGCCGCCTGCGTCAAGCGCGCGACGCCTATAAGGAAGCGCTTTCCCAGGCGGAAAAAGAGGCGCTTCCCGTCAACGACTGGACGCGGAGGCAGTATGAGGAGATGGCCGATCCCCTTGACGCCCTTGCCCAGGTCACGCGCCGCTTCATGGAGGAGTTTTCCCGCCTCAAGGCGGAGATGGGCGTAGTGGACTACAACGACCTGGAGCAGATGGCGCTGCGCCTGACGCAGGACGCCGGCGTGTGCGAGGACCTGCGCCTTCAGTACCGATACGTCTTTGTGGACGAGTATCAGGACTCCAGCGCAGTGCAGGAGGAAATCCTTTCCCGCGTGGCCAGGGGGGATAACACCTTTCACGTGGGCGATGTCAAGCAGTCGATCTATGGGTTCCGGCAGTCGGAGCCCGGCCTGTTCCTCGCCGAGCAATCGCGCTATTTAAGGGGAGAGGGCGGGGAGCTCATCGCGCTCAATCGCAATTACCGGTCCCTGCCCAACGTGCTGCGCTGCATCAACCGCGTCTTTGAACGATGCATGACGCGGGAAAGCGCGGGCATGGATTACGATGCCGCGGCGCGGCTGTATCCCGGGCGGGAGGGCGGATGGCCCGGCGCGCCCACGCTGGTGGCGCTTTTAGACAAAAAGGCGGAGGCGGCGGAGGAGGACTCGGCCGGACAGACGCCCGTGCGCCGCGAGGCTGAGGCCGTGGCGGGCCTGGTGCGCCGCCTGGTGGGCACGCCCATTGCCGACCCCGCCAGCCCCTCGGGCACGCGGCCGGCCAGGTATGGCGACATCGTGGTGCTGCGGCGCCAGGTATCCTCCGCCCTGGCCACGTACCTGGAATGCTTTGCCAAGCAGGGCATTCCCGTCTATTCCAGCAAGGGCGGCAGCTTTTATGAGACGCTGGAGATCTCCCAGGTGATGGATTACCTCTGGGCGGTGCACAATCCGCTGGAGGACGTGCACCTGCTGGGCGCGCTGCGCGGCGTGGGCGGATTCACCGCGCAGGAACTGGCCCGCATCCGCCTAAACGGCAGAAAAGAGGGCGGGCGCGTGTGGAACGACTTGATCCGCGCCAAGACAGAGTTCGGTCAGGAGCCCTTGGGCCGCAAGGCGGGGGCGTTCATCGACCAGCTGAAAAGGATGCGGCGCATCGCCAGGGAGGAGAGCGTCGCCGCCCTGTGCGCCGTGGTGCTGGAGGAGACGGGCATCCTCAGCCGCTTTGCCCTGATGCCGCGCGGGCAGATTCGCGTGGGCAATCTGCGCTCCCTGCCCGTGCGCGCGGCGGAATACGACCAGGCAGGGCTGCGCCTGGGCGATTTCCTGCGGCGCATCGCCGCCACCGGCAGCCGCAACCGCGAGGAGGATGTGCCCGCCTTTTCCCAGGAGGACGATGTGGTGCGCATCATGACGGTGCACCAGTCCAAGGGTTTGGAGTTCCCCATCGTCATCGGCGCGGGTCTGGGCGCCAAGTTCCGCTTCACCAACGACCGGGACGCGGACGGATACCTGACCAGCCGCGTCTGGTGCGACAGGGAGTGCGGTCTGGCCCTGGAATACTACGATCCGGAGAGCGCGGCGGGGGATCAAACCCTGATGACGCGCGCCATTGCCGCGCGCCGGAAAAAGGAGAGCGTGGCCGAGGAGATGCGCATCCTTTACGTGCTCATGACGCGCGCCAGGGAGCGCCTGGCGCTGGTGGGCGAGGTCGCGGACCTGGAAGGGCGGATGCGCGCCTGGGAAAGCGGCGGCGAGGAGGCGGGCTGCATGCTGGACTGGATCATGCCCGCCGTCCTGACCCACCCGGACGCCGCGCCGCTGCGCGCGGCCTACGGCATCGCCGTTGCGCAGGAACCGGACGACTCCCTTTGGGAAGTCACCGTTCAATCCGTTGCGGAGGCGGCGCAGCAGGATGCCGCACAGGAGCCGGACCTAACCGGCCTTAAGCGGGAAGAGGACCAGCCGGACGAGGAGCTGCTGGGGCAGATGCGCTTTGTCTACCCGCATGGGGAGGGAAACGTCCTGCAAAAGCAGTCGGTCACGGAGCTGGCCCACGGCCCGGAGGAAACCTTCTTTGTGCGCGAAAAGCCCGCCTTCCTCAACCGGGAAAGGAAGCTGACCGGCGCTGCGCGCGGCTCGGCGCTGCACCGGTTCATGGAGATTGTGGATTTTACGCGCCTAAAGGGCGAGGATGCGCGGGGGGAGCTCAAGCGCCAGGCCGAACAGGCCGTGGCGAGCGCCCGCATCACGCCCGAACAGGGGGAGGCCGTCCTCTCCAGCCTGGAGGAGCTGATGGGGTTTTTGCGCTCGCCCATCGGCAGCGCGATTTTGGAGGGCGCGCCGGTGCTGCGCGAAAAGCCCTTTGAGCTGCGGCTGGACCAGGGCGGCCAGATGCGCCTGGTGCAGGGCGTGATCGACCTCGTCGTGTGCAAAGAGGACGGCGCGATTTTGGTGGACTACAAGACCGACCACGAGGGCTTGGACCCGGAAAGCGTCCGGGCGCGGCACGGCGCGCAGGTGCGCCTCTACGCCGAGGCGGCGCGCCGCGCGGGCCTTTCGGTGCGCCGCAGCGTGGTCTATCTGTTCTATACTGGGGGAATTGTGGAGATCCCGCCGGAATGCGGGGAGGAGGGATGAGCGCATGAATCTTTTGGTAAGGCTTTTTGTCAAGGATGCCGGCGATGTGGAGAATCCCAAGGTGCGTAAGCGCTATGGGCAGCTGGCGGGGGCGACGGGCATCGTGCTCAACGCGCTGCTCTTTGCGGGTAAGTTTGCAGTCGGCGCGCTGACGGGCTCGGTGGCCATCACCGCGGATGCGGTCAACAACCTCTCCGACGCGGGCTCCTCGGTGATTTCGCTGATCAGCTTTAAGCTGGCGGGAAAGCCCGCGGACGAGGAGCATCCCTTTGGCCACGCCAGGATTGAGTACATCGCCTCCCTTGCGGTGGCCTTCATCATCCTGCTGCTGGGCGTGGAGCTGGTCCGCGACAGCATTGGCAAGATCCTGCATCCTGAGCTTGCGGCGTTCTCCTGGGTCTCGGTGTTGGTGCTGGCGGGCAGCATGGCGGTTAAGTTCTGGATGTATCGGTTCAACCGCTCCATCGGCCGCCGCATCGATTCCATGGTGATGCAGGCCGCCGCGGCGGACAGCCTCTCGGACGTGCTGGCCACCAGCGCGGTGCTCGTCTCCTCGATCCTCAGCCCGCTGATTCATTTTTCGCTCGATGGCTACATGGGCGTGGCGGTGGCGGGCTTCATCATGTGGTCCGCGGTGGGCATTTTGCGCGAGACGATGAACAAGCTCCTGGGCGAGGGGCCCACCCAGGAGATGGAGCTGATGCTCGCGCGCCACATACTGCGGCACGAGGGCGTGCTCTCCCTGCACGATATGGTGGTGCATTCCTACGGTCCGGGGCGGACCTTTGCCACCGTGCACGTGGAGGTGGACGCAAAAGAGGATATTCTCGCCTCGCATGACCGCATTGACAACATCGAGCGCGAGGTGCTGCTGGATCACGGCGTGCATCTGGTCATCCACTTGGACCCTGTCGTTACGGACGACGAGATGGTAAACGACCTCAGGATAAAGGTGAGCGGCCTGGCGCGGGAGGTTTATCCCGGCCTGACCATGCACGATTTCCGCGTGGTGCGGGGACAGACGCACTCCAACCTCATCTTTGACGTGGTGGTGCCGCACGGCTGTCCCCTGACGGATAAGGAGATCACCGGCGAGATGATCCGCCGGATAAAAAAAATCGACCCAACGTATTTTGCCGTCATTACGTTGGATCGAACCTATGTGGGCAAGCCCAGCCACAAGACCAAGATGAATTAAAGCGCCTCTACCGCGACCGGAGAGGGCGGGTCCAGGAGCTTGGGGAGGGCGCGCTCGAGCAGCACGCCCTCCCGCGCGGGCGTGCCAGCGGCATGGGTGATGGCCATGCAGTCGTAGACGAACGCGGCGGCCCGGCTGACCGCCGCCATCAGGCTCTGCCCCGAGAGCAGAGCGCCGGTGAGCACGGAGGTGAAGATATCGCCTGTGCCGGGATAATGCTCGGGCACGCGCGGCGCGACGACCGCAAAGGCCCCTGCCGCGTCCCGGGCCACGGTGCATTTGTGATGCGGAAAATCCGCAAGCTCGGCGGAGGTGATCACCACCGAGCCGCCGCTCAGCGCGCCAAGCGCCTCCAGCATGGAGAGGGCCTCCGCCCGCGATAGGCGCTCAGGATAGGGCCAGTCCAGCAGCAGAGCGGCCTCGGTCAGGTTCGGGGTGATGACCGAGGCGCCTTGGCACAGCGCGCGCATCTTTTCCACCATTGACCCGTCAAAGGCGGCGTAGAGCTTGCCCTCGTCGCCCATGACCGGGTCTACCACGCGCAGGCCGCCCACCTGGCGCATGAAGCGCCCGACCAGGTCCGCCTGGTCCGGCGTGCCCAGGTATCCGCTGTAGGCGCCGTCAAGCCGGGCGGGCAGGGCGCGCAGCTTGTCCATGACGCGCGACATTTCCTGGGTTAGCTCCCGCGCGTAGACCGGGCCAAAGCCGCCGGTATCGCTGGAATAGACGGCGGTGGGGATGGGACAGACCTTCACGCCCATCAGCGAGAGCACGGGAATGACGCAGGTCAGCGAGCAGCGGCCGTAGGCGGCCAGGTCGTGCAGCGCGGCGACGTTCTTGATGTCCAAGAGGATTCACCCTTCCTAAGGTCAAAGAAAGGGGACGATGACGCATCGTCCCCTTGAGCTTACCGCCCGATTGTTTCCGAAATTAGATCTCGTGATTCAGCGCCTTGTTCATGCAGGACTGCGCGAACTTCTTGGCCGCCTCGACGTCCTCCTGGGTGGGGTTCTTTCCGCCGGCGAACAGGCCGCCCTTGCCGTTGCAGACCAGCTCCTCGGGCAGGACCTTGATGCCGCGGCTCTCCAGAACCTTGCGCAGCTCCTTGAGGCACTCGCCGCTCTTCTTGGGGCTGGTGCAGTAAATCGCCGCCGCTTCCATGCGCTTGGTGTCCAGGGTGTTGGCAAACTCCAGGGCGACCTTGTGCGGCTTTCCGCCGCGGTCCTCGGTGCCGATGAAGGCGATGGCCAGGCCCTCGGGCATGTAGGCGGGCTGCAGCTGCTCGGAGGGGAGCTTAAACTCCTGCGCGATGACGGTTGCGATTTCCTGGATGCTGGGCTTGTCGCCCGCGTAATAGATCTTGGTTCTCATGGATGATAACCCCCTTGAAAATAGATGATGAAGTATGATATACCAGCTATGATAAGCTGTCTAATCAACGAAAACAACCCATGCGCGCCATAAACCGAAAAACCACGTCGGAACAACACATAGGAGAGATCGAAATGACGGCAAGAGAATTTACCGGCGCCTACCTTGCGTCCAGGGGCTGGGATAAGCCCGTGGTCCTGGATGAGGAACTGATGATCGAGTATCCCATTTGCCTGTATACTTTTGAGGACCGCAGGGTGTTTGCCCTCGCCCCCGAGATCGAGGAGGGCATGGAGCTTGTGGACCCTCAAGCGGAGCTTGACCAGGTTCTGCAATGCCTGTTTGACCTGGATCAGGTGCGCGCGGTCAAAGAGAGCGTCACCGGCTTTTACGCGCCGCGGCCGCAGATTGGAGAGCGGCTGCCCGCGATTGCGGACGAAGGCGCGCTGGCGGACCTATTCCAAGCCATGGACGAGACGGACTCCATTCTGGGCGAGGTGACCGCCGCGGACGACTTCACCTGCTGCATCCTGGAAAACGGGCGCATGCTGGCCGCCGCAGGAGCGGTCCGCATGGGCAAAATCGCGGACATTTCCGTCGCCGTCCACCCCGAATGCCGCGGTCAGGGATTGAGCGCGCGCGTGACGGCGGCGCTCATCCGCAAAATTCAGGGAGCGGGATGCGTCGCGCTCTACCGCGCTCAGCACAACAACCTTCCCTCCCTGCGCCTGGCCCAAGGGCTGGGATTGCGGCGCGGATTCCTCATGGAAGGCGTGCAGCTCATCTTCCCGCAGGAAGACATTCTCGCACCCTAAAAGGTTACATATATAAGTTTATCGCGTGTCCCAACAAAAATCAAGTGCCTGAAGACGACTTGCTCACAATATTCACATTCTATTCATAGCGATTGACAAGCGCGCGGGATCGCCGTACACTATAAGCGTGAAAAAACGACAACAGATATACAAGGAGGAGACATGAACAACCAGATCGATATGGGCGGATTCATCCAGATTGCCCTGGTCGTCCACGACATTGAGAAGGCCGCGAAAAAATGGGCGGAGCTCTTTGGCGTGCCCGTGCCGCCGATACGAGTGGACGAGCCCACGCATAACAAAAACCTGACCTATCGCGGCAAAGAGGCCTATTATGGGCTGAAGTTCGCGGTCATTGACTGCCGCGAGCGGGGATTCGTCATCGAGCTGCACGAGCCGGACGACAACCCCTCCACCTTCCGTGAATTCTTGGATAAACACGGCAACGGCGTTCACCACATCGGCTTTGAGGTGGGACCCCGCCGGGACGCCATCGTGGGCGAGCTGGCGGAGATGGGCTACGACCTGCGCACCGTGGGCATTTATCCCGGCAGCAGCTGGACCATCGTGGACACGGAGGAGGACCTGGGCGTGAACCTCAACATCAAGCCCAAGGCTTAAGACGGCGCGCAACGCACAGAAAGGATGGAAGCCATGAGTGAAAAGAGGATGATTTCCGTTTTGCAGACCCTAGACGTGGAAACCGGGGAGCGCACGACGCTCAACAGGTTCGACGAGCACATCGAGGCGCCCAACTGGTCTGCGGACGGCGCGTACCTGGTCTACAACGGGGGCGGCCACCTCTATCGATACGACCTTGCCAGCGGGGAGAGCCGTTTGATCGACACCGGCTGCTGCACGCGCTGCAACAACGACCACATGCTCTCCCGCGACGGCAAGTGGATCGCCATCTCCGCGGGCACGGAGCAGGAGCGCGCTTCCCGGGTGTGGACCCTGCCCATCGGCGGCGGCGAGCCGAAGCTGATTACGGTCAACAAGCCCTCCTACCTGCACGGCATCTCCCCGGACGGCGCCACCCTGGCCTATTGCGCCGAGCGTAACGGCAACTTCGACGTCTACACCATCCCCGCGGACGGCCAAGGCGAGGAGACGCGCTTGACCACGGCCGAGGGCCTGGACGACGGGCCGGAGTACTCTCCCTGCGGAAAGAGCATTTGGTTCAATTCCGTGCGCAGCGGGCTGATGCAGGTCTGGCGCATGGATGCGGACGGGAAAAATCAGACGCAGATGACGGACGATGCGATGAACAACTGGTTCCCGCACGTCTCCCCCGACGGGAAAAAGGTGGTCTTTGTCTCCTACTTTAAGGACGAGGTCGCTCCCGGCGACCACCCCGCCAACAAAAACATCTGCATCCGCATGATGGACGCCAAGGGCGGCGCCGTCGAAACGCTGCTGGCCACCGACCCTGCGCGCGGCGAGGTGGGCGGCCAGGGCACCATGAACGTCAACTCCTGGGCGCCCGACAGCAAGCGCTTCGCCTTTGTCACCTACGAGTTTGTTTCGTGACAAAATGCGAAAATTAGGGAAGAATGTTAAATTTCTATTGACAAATATTCCCAAAGGTGTTATATTACCCTCATAAACTGTAATTGGTGCCAGCAAAGGGTGACCACGGTTTCAGCGTTTCGTAAACGGAGCGCGAAGAACGGTTTATTCAGGTCGAGCAAAAGCGCGGTCCATGACGAAAAACGCATGGACCGCGCTTTTTTGCGCGAATGCGAACGGCCTTACGCTTTGAATGAATGGAGCGGTTTAGTGTTGAAAAAACGTTAAAAATGAATAAATTTTATGTTGTGTATGTTGAGCATCACTGATATAGTATAATTAACAGCGTGAGGATAGCGTATCGCAAATGAATAAATAAAGATGAATGATGTACGCATCGATAGATTGAGAAGGTCAGTATTATCAAAAGACTTATTTTTCTGACGCTGGCGATCGTGGCTATGGCGCTCATGTCTAAACTGGCATTCGGCGCGGAGTTATAGGAACGGAAGCGACATTTGAGGTCAAGCGGATTGAGGCCCCCTTGTTCTGATGATCAGAGCGGCCATGGGGATAGACGAACGAAGTGAAGAAGTCAAGCGGGCAACCACCGTGGAGGCGAACGCCCGGTGTGATCTTCTGCGGATGGCGGAAGTCAGAGGAATTCGTGAGGCTGAGGTCTATGTGACGACGCAGCTGGTCAGCCGGGAAAAGCTGTCCGACGGGATAATTGTGGAAGAGTATTCCACCGTCGCCATTGCAAGAACTCCCACGACGGGATCGGTTTCGGATCAAAACACGGAAAATTCGGTCACGGTGTATGCCACAGTGAACTACAAATGTGAAATTGCGGACAACCTAAATCTCTCCTTTGGCATTTCCAACACGTCCCACCGGGCGGTCTATCCATCGTCCGTCAGCGTGGCGAGCATGTACTTGAAAAATGAGATCGACAATTCGTACACAACGGAAGCAACCAATTCCAGAACCATCGGCACGGTGACGATGGGAACATGGTACACGCTTGACGCGCCTACATCAAGGCTGTATGCGCAGGCCTCGGCCAACCTCTACGCCTTTACAACCGCGTATTTGGCGGGCGGCGCGCAAGCGCATGTGCGGTGCGCGGTGTATTGCCACAACCTGTAGCTCGTTGTTTCGGAAAGGAGTAGACGATGCGCGAATCGCGTTTCAAGTTGATCCTGGGCGCCGTGCTCCTGGCCGCCCTGCTGACTGTTGGGCTGGGGTTCACGTATCTTGCGCGTGTGGATCAAGCGGCGCTTGCGCCTATGATTGTGCATGAGACCTGGATTCCCCTGCTGCCCTTCTCCCTGGGCGCGGTGGGGTGCCTGTGCCTGATGGGCGCGGCGCGGGAGCTGCGGCGCGAAAACCCGCTGAACCTGCTGCCGGCGCTGGTCTTGGGCATGATCCTGTGCGGGGCGACGGATACGCCCATTTTGTGGGTTCGGTACAAGCCCTCATACTGGCAGATTCCCTATGCGGCGCTGTTCGTGCTGGCGCTGATGCTGGTTTGGTTCGTCCGGCTGCTGCGCAGCGGGGAAGCGCGGGCGATGCGCTGGGATGGAAAACAGGCGCTGAAATGGATGGGAATCCTCGCGCTGTGCATGATTCCCGCGCTGGCCGGAGCGGTGTTCTCATGGGCGAGGCGGACGCTGGACATCGCGTCCGGGTTTGTGCTGATGCCCATCTACGCGCTCAGCGGCGCGACGGGACTGTGGGTCGTGCGCAGGGGGAGGCGGGGCGCGGGCGCGCTGCTGCTGTAGGCATCGTCCTGTACGCGCTGATCAGACGTTTCCTGCCAAACGGGCCGTGGGAGGGCGCGAGCTTTCTTTCGGCGCGGATCGTAAACGGTTTCTATGCGGTTGAATGCCTTTCCGCCTACTCATTCTGCGTCTTTGGCGGCGTCAAGGCGTTGCTGCGGCCCAAAGCGCCATAGAGTTTTCTCACAAACCGGGGATCTTGAATTTCAAAAGACTCCTGGTTTTTTTGCGAGAGCTTTGGCGGCTAGCAAAAGACACACACGGCTGCGTGTGAAGTAGCGAAGGGAAATAATGCGAAAAACCAGCCGAAAATTTGTTTGTGAAAGTTGTGTAAAGGGCGAAAAAAACCTTGCAATATGGACAAGGCGGGTGTATACTTTAGAAGTTGCCGCATTGGGATGAAGCGGGAAGTTGCTGGTTTGGTCGCCAGGTAATTCTCGTGGACCGGTCCGCAAGACGGACGAAAGGACTCATCTTCTTCCATAAGGCGTGGGGGAACTTGCGCCGTTAAGAATTCTTCAGCGGCACACACGGCGCGGTGTATATGAGTTCGCACCTGTTAAGGAGGTAAAAACATGGCCAATCAGAAGATCCGTATCAAGCTCAAGGCGTATGAGCACACCCTCATCGATCAGTCGGCAGAGCGCATTGTGGAGACGGCAAAGCGCACGGGCGCCCGGGTTTCCGGCCCCATTCCGCTTCCCACCGAAAAGGAAGTCGTCACCGTTCTGCGCGCAACCCACAAGTATAAGGACTCCCGCGAGCAGTTCGAGATGCGCACTCACAAGCGCCTGATCGACATCCTCTCGCCCACCCCCAAGACGGTGGATGCCCTGATGCGACTGGATTTGCCCGCCGGTGTTGATATCGAGATCAAGCTCTAATGTTGGAGGTGCCAAGTAACATGAAAAAGGCGATTCTCGGCACGAAGGTCGGCATGACGCAGCTTTTCCTTCAGGACGGCCGCGTTGTTCCCGTTACCGTCGTCGAAGCGGGTCCCTGCACCGTTGTGCAGAAGAAGACCGTGGAGCGTGATGGTTATTCCGCCATCCAGGTAGGCTTCAAGACTCTCACGGAGAGCCGCGCAAAGAAGCTTAAGAACAAGCCCGAGCAAGGCCACTTCAAGAAGGCTGGCGTCGCAGCCACCCGCTACCTGCGCGAGTTCCGTTTGGACGATGCGCAAAGCTATGAAGTGGGACAGTCCATCGCGGTGGATACCTTCGCCGCCGGCGACAGCGTTGACGTGATGGGCACCAGCAAGGGTAAGGGCTACACCGGAGCCATCCTGCGCTGGAACCAGCACACCGGCCCCATGGCGCACGGCTCCAAGTACCACAGAGGCGTTGGTTCCCTGTCCGCCAACTCCGATCCGTCGCGCGTTTTCAAGAACAAGCACATGGCCGGCCAGTGGGGTCACGAGCGCGTCACCGTGCAGAACCTCGAAGTGGTCAGAGTCGACGGCGAGCGCAATCTGCTCTTTGTCAAGGGCGCTCTTCCCGGCCCGAACGGCGGCTTGCTTATGATCCGTGACTCGGTCAAGGCGTAAGAGCAAGCAAAAGGAGGATACGCAAAATTATGCCTAAGATTGCATTGACGAACATGCAGGGCGCCAATGTCGGGGAGATCGAGCTTTCCGACGGCATCTTCGCAGTTCCCATGAATGAGCCTGTCGTGCACCAGGTGATCGTTGCACAGCTTGCCAACAAGCGCCAGGGAACCCAGAGCGCCCTGGGCCGCACCGAGGTATCCGGCGGCGGCAAGAAGCCCTGGAGGCAGAAGGGCACCGGCCGCGCCCGCCAGGGTTCCACCCGCGCGCCCCAGTGGACGCACGGCGGCGTCGTCTTCGCGCCCAAGCCCCGCGACTACTCCAAGTCCGTTCCGCGCAAGGTCAAGCGCCTGGCCATGAAGTGCGCCCTCTCCCAGAAGGTGACGGACGGCTCCATGATCGTGCTGGACCAGCTCTCCGTCGCGACCCCCAAGACCCGCGAAATGGCCAAGATCCTCAGCGCCGTGGGCGCCGAAAACAAGACCCTTATGGTTCTTGCCGGCAAGGATGAGACCATCTCCCGCGTTTCGGCCAACATTCAGGGCCTGAAGCTGGCCTATGTCAACACCATCAACGTCCTGGACATCCTGGGCTGCGATAAGTTCATCGTCGTCAAGGACGCCGTCGCCCAAATTGAGGAGGTGTACGCATAATGAAGAACCCCCATGATATCATTCTGCGTCCGGTTCTCACCGAGGCAAGCTATGACGGAATCGCAAACAAGGACTACACCTTTGAAGTTGCCGTAAAGGCCAACAAGACCGAGATCAAGCAGGCGGTGGAAAGCATCTTCGGCGTCAAGGTCGAGCGCGTCAACACTGCCCGTCAGATCGGCAAGGTCAAGCGCATGGGCCTGCACTCCGGCCGCCGCGCGGAAGTCAAGAAGGCTTACGTCAAGCTCACGGAGTCCTCTAAGCCCATCGAGTTCTTCGAGGGCATGGCCGAGTAAGTTAAGCTTTTCTTAGGAGGGAATTTAGGATGGCTATCAAGTTCTATAAGCCGACCTCTCCGGGCCGCCGCTTCATGTCGGTCTCCACGTTTGAGGAGATCACCTGCCGCACGCCCGAGAAGTCTTTGCTTGAAGATAAGCGCTCCACCGGCGGACGCAACGTCCACGGCAAGATCACCGTCAGGTTCCGCGGCGGCGCGGCGCGCAGAAAGTACCGCATCATCGATTTTAAGCGCAACAAGGACGGCGTGCCGGCCAAGGTCGCAACCATTGAATACGATCCCAACCGCAGCGCCAACATCGCCCTGCTCCACTACGCCGACGGCGAGAAGAGATACATCATCGCGCCCTACGGCCTGAAGGTGGGCGACACCATCATGAGCGGCGAGAACGCGGACATCAAGCCCGGCAACGCGCTGCCCATCGCCAACATCCCGCTGGGAACCCTGATCCACTGCGTAGAGATGCTGCCCGGCAAGGGCGCGCAGTTGGTGCGCTCCGCCGGCAACGCCGCGCAGCTCATGGCCAAGGAAGGCGCCTGGTCCCAGGTTCGCCTGCCCTCCGGCGAGGTGCGCATGATCCCGATGGGCTGCAAGGCCACCATCGGCCAGGTCGGCAACATCGACCATGAAAATGTCAACCTGGGCAAGGCCGGCCGCGTGCGTCACATGGGCTTCCGCCCCCACAACCGCGGCGTCGTGATGAACCCCAACGACCACCCGCACGGCGGTGGTGAAGGTAAGTCTCCTGTTGGTATGCCCGGACCTGTAACCCCCTGGGGTAAGCCGACGCAGGGCCGCAAGACCCGCAAGCATCGCAATCCCAGCGACAAGTTCATCGTCAAGCGCCGTAACGGCAAGTAAGCCAGAAGGAGGCACACTTCATGTCCAGATCTGTCAAGAAGGGCCCTTACGTGCAAGCGCAGCTTCTCAAAAGGGTTGAAGAAATGAATAACAAGGGCGAGAAGAAGGTGTTGAAGACGTGGTCGCGTGCATCCACGATCTTCCCGGATTTCGTGGGCCACACCATCGCCGTCCATGACGGCCGCAAGCACGTGCCCGTTTACGTGACCGAGGAAATGGTCGGCCACAAGTTTGGAGAGTTTGCGCCCACGCGCACTTTCCGTGGTCATGCCGGCGAAAAATCGTCCGGCGGCCGCTAAGGCGGAAGGAGGAATATAGATGGCCACAAGATCCCGCGAGAAGAGCGCTGCGCGCAAGGCGAACGCCGATAAGCGCGCCAGATGCACCGCCAAATACATTCGCATTCCTTCCCGCAAGGTTCACATCGTACTGGATTTGATCCGCGGAAAGAGTGCCGATCAGGCTCTTGCCATTCTCATGAACACGCCCAAGGCGGCGTCCCCCGTTGTTGAAAAGTGCTTAAAGAGCGCGATTGCCAACGCCGAGAACAACTTGGAGATGGACCGCAGCACGCTGTATGTCGCCGAGTGCTACGCCAATCAGGGCCCGACCCTGAAGAGATTCCATCCCCGGTCCAGAGGCCAGGCGTTCTCGATTCTGAAGCGGTCCAGCCACATCACCGTGATCCTGGACAAGAAGTAACAAGGAGGAAGATTCATGGGACAGAAAGTTAATCCCCATGGCGCCAGAGTCGGCGTCATCAAGGATTGGTCCGCACGTTGGTACGCCAACAAGAAGGATTTTTCCAACAACCTTGTTGAGGATCACGCCCTGCGCACGATGCTCAAGGAAAAGCTCTTTGCGGCCGGGATCTCCCGCATCGACATTGAGCGCGCTTCCAACAAGGTCACCGTCAACATCTTTACCGCCAAGCCCGGCATTGTCATCGGCCGCGGCGGCGCCGGCGCTGAGGCGCTGAAAAAGGAAATCGAAGCCTTCACCGGCAAGACGGTTTCCCTCAACATCCTGGAGATTAAGCAGCCTGAGGCGGACGCCCAGCTGGTTGCCGAAAAGGTTGCACAGTCGCTGGAGAAGCGCGTTTCCTTCCGCCGCGCGATGAAGCAGAGCTTGGGCTTTGCGATGCGCTCGGGCGCCAAGGGAATCAAGATGCAGGTCTCCGGCCGCCTGGGCGGCGCGGAAATCGCAAGGAGCGAAGGATACCACGAGGGTTCCATTCCCCTGCAGACGCTGCGCGCGAACATCGATTACGGCTTTGCGGAAGCGAAGACCACCTACGGACGCATCGGCGTTAAGGTGTGGATTTACAAGGGGCAGGTGCTTCCCCGCGCCAAGAAGACCCAGCCTAAGTCCGCGGAGGGAGGAAAATAAGTCATGTTGATGCCTAAGAGAGTCAAGCGCCGCCGCGTCATGCGCGGACGCATGAAGGGCAAGGCGAGCCGCGGCAACTTCATTGCCTACGGCGAATATGGCCTGCAGGCCACGGAGCCTTGCTGGGTTACGTCCAGACAGATTGAGGCTGCCCGTATCGCGATGACTCGTTTCATCCGCAGAGGCGGTCAGGTCTGGATCAAGATTTTCCCGGATAAGCCCGTAACCCAAAAGCCCGCTGAAACCCGAATGGGTTCGGGCAAAGGTTCTCCTGAGTACTGGGTGGCGGTTGTCAAGCCCGGCCGCGTGCTGTTTGAAATCGCCGGCGTTCCCGAAGAAGCTGCGCGTGAGGCACTCCGCCTGGCCGCGCACAAGCTGCCTCTTAAGACCAAGATCCTTGTCAAGGCAGACAAAGTGCAGGGTGGTGAAGAAGAATGAAAGCGAACAAGTATTTTGATATGACGGATACGGAGCTGGATCAGCAGCTGTTGGACTTGAAGTCTGAGCTGTTCAACCTTCGCTTTCAATTGGCCACCGGCCAGCTTCAAAATCCGATGATGATTAAAGAGACGAAGCGCAACATCGCCAGGGTCAAGACAATTCTGCGTGATCGTCAGATCAAGGCGCAGGCCTGATCACGTACGGAAAGGAGAAACCTCAATGTCTGAAGTCAGAGGAAACCGTAAGACCCGCCAAGGAATCGTGGTCAGCGATAAAATGGATAAGACCATCGTCGTTGCGATCAAGACCCGTGTCAAGCACGGCCTGTACGGCAAGATCATGAACCGTACCACCAAGCTCAAGGCGCACGATGAAAACAACGTCTGCAGCGTGGGCGACGTGGTCAAGGTGATGGAGACCCGTCCCCTCAGCCGTGAGAAGCGCTGGAGGCTGGTCGAGATCGTCGAGAAGGCGAAGTAGGCCGAGATAGGGAGGGTAAACGTAAAATGGTACAACCGCAGACAAGATTGAAGGTCGCCGATAATTCCGGCGCCAAGGAAATCATGTGCATCCGAGTTCTCGGCGGTTCCTTCCGTGGCTCCGGCAGCATCGGCGACGTCATCGTTGCCTCTGTCAAGAGCGCGACGCCCGGCGGAACGGTGAAAAAGGGCGATGTGGTCAAAGCCGTCATCGTGCGCACCGTCAAGTCCAAGCGCCGTCCGGATGGAAGCTATATCCGCTTTGATGATAACGCCGCCGTCGTCATCAACGACGCCAAGCAGCCCCGCGGAACCCGCATCTTTGGGCCGGTGGCACGCGAGCTGCGCGAGAAGGATTTCATGAAGATCGTCTCGCTCGCGCCCGAAGTGCTTTAATTGGAGGTAGACGACATGGCTACGCCTAAGAAAATTCACGTAAAGAAAAACGATAACGTGGTGGTCATCTCCGGCAAGGACGCCGGCAAGAAGGGCAAGGTGCTCGTTGCCATGCCT
Organism: uncultured Christensenella sp.; assembly: GCA_948468595.1. Classification (GTDB taxonomy): domain Bacteria; phylum Bacillota; class Clostridia; order Christensenellales; family UBA1750; genus Spyradocola. The sequence goes on along the minus strand of CAOKIU010000001.1, from coordinate 118,479 downwards.
TCGGAGGGGAAGATCATCGTTGAAGGGGTCGCGATGGCGACCAAGCATAAGAAGCCCCGCGGCATGGGCCAGCAGGGCGGCATCATCCATCAGGAGGCGCCCATCTTTGCCTCCAAGGTGATGCTGGTTTGCCCCAGCTGCGGCAAGCCCACCAGACTCGCGCACAAGCTGCTTGATGACGGCGCCAAGGTTCGTCTTTGCAAAAAGTGCGGCGAAACCTTCTAAATCAAGCAAGGGAGGGACAAAACAAGTGTCTAGATTAAAGGACAAGTACAAAGCCGAAGTCGCCCCTGCTATGATGGCGAAGTTCGGGTACAAGAACGTGATGCAGATTCCGCATCTTGACAAGATCGTAATCAACATGGGCCTTGGCGATACCAAGGACAATCCCAAGTCGTTCGACGCGGCGCTTGCGGACCTGACGGCCATTGCCGGCCAGAAGCCGCTGGCCACCACCGCGAAAAAGTCCGTGGCAAACTTCAAGGTCCGCGAGGGCATGAAGATCGGCGCCAAGGTGACGCTTCGCGGCGAGCGGATGTACGAGTTTGCCGACAAGCTGATGAACATCGCGCTGCCCCGCGTTAGGGACTTCCGCGGCGTGTCCGCCAAGGCGTTCGACGGCCGCGGCAACTACGCCCTGGGCATCCGTGAGCAGCTGCTGTTCCCGGAAATCGAGTACGACAAGGTGGATAAGATTCGCGGCATGGAGATGATCTTCGTCACCACCGCAAAGACCGACGAGGAAGCCAAGGAGCTGCTTAGATTGATGGGTATGCCCTTTGCGCAGGCCTGATGAGGAGGAGAACCTGAGATATGGCTAAGAAATCTATTGTCATCCGCCAGAAGAGGGAGCCGAAGTTCTCCACGCGCGCTTACACGCGCTGCCGCATCTGTGGCCGTCCCCACTCTGTTTTGAGGAAGTATGGCGTTTGCCGCATTTGCTTCCGTGAGCTTGCGTACAAGGGCGAGATTCCCGGCGTGCGCAAGGCGAGTTGGTAAGCCGGAGTAGACGGAAGGAGGTAACACAATGCTCGTAAATGATCCCATCGCAGATATGTTGACCCGCATCCGCAACGCTCTGGTTGCAAAGCACGATTCGATCATCGTCCCCGCTTCCAATGAGAAGAAGGCGCTGGCCAAGATCCTGCTGGACGAGGGTTATATCAAGTCCGTGGACCTTGTGGAGGACGGTGTGCAGGGCGCGATCAAGATCGGCCTGAAGTACGACGGAAACCGCAAGAGCGTCATCACGGGTCTTAAGAGAATTTCCAAGCCCGGCCTGCGCGTTTACGCGAAGACCGAGGAGCTGCCCAAGGTGCTAGGCGGCCTGGGGGTTGCCATCATCTCCACTTCCAAGGGTGTCATGACCGATAAAGAAGCCCGCAAAAACGCAGTCGGCGGCGAGGTCCTCTGCTACGTTTGGTAAACGCCGAAAACAAATGGAGGTAATTGAATTATGTCGAGAATCGGCAGACTTCCGGTTGCCATCCCCGCGGGCGTGACGGTCAAGGTAGACGAGAACAACCTCGTCACCGTCAAGGGCCCCAAGGGTGAGCTTTCCCAGCAGATTCATCCCGATATGAAGATTGAAATCGAGGGCGCGACGCTCAGCGTCAACCGTCCCTCTGACGACAAGATGCACAGATCCCTGCACGGCCTGTCCCGCACGCTGATCAACAACATGGTCATCGGCGTGACGGCTGGCTACCAGAAGGCGCTGGACGTGGTGGGCGTTGGCTACCGCGCGCAGATGCAGGGCAAAAACCTGGTTCTCACCATCGGTTACTCGCATCCGGTTGAAATGGTTCCCGTAAATGGCATCGCCTTTGAGTGCCCGACCCCCAACAAGATCATCGTCAAGGGGATCGACAAGCAGCTGGTGGGCGAGATTGCCGCCAACGTCCGTTCCGTTCGTGAGCCCGAACCCTATCACGGCAAGGGCATCAAGTATGAAACCGAAGTCATTCGCCGCAAGGAAGGCAAGACCGGTAAGAAGTAAAGGGGTGAGCGCAAGTGATCCAGAAAAGGGACAAAAACGAAATTCGCAGGATTCGTCACGAGCGCGTCCGCACGAAGATCTCCGGCACGACGGAGCGTCCGCGTTTTTGCGTGTACAGGAGTCTGAAGAATATTTACGTTCAGGTAATCGACGACACAAAGGGCGTAACCCTTTGTCAGGCCTCCACCTTGGACAAGGACTTAAAGCCTCAGCTTGAGTCCGTGGACAAGAAGGGCGCCGCAAAGCTCGTTGGCAAGCTCGCCGCCGAGCGCGCCCTGGCCGCTGGCATCAAGGAAGTGGTTTTCGACCGCGGTGGCTATGTCTACACCGGTCGCGTGGCGGAGGTCGCCGCAGCCGCTCGTGAAGCTGGGTTGGATTTCTAAACGTAAGGAGGGAAAAGGATGCAGCGCTACAATCGCGAAGAGAGCGAATTCAAAGAAAAACTCGTAGCCGTCAACCGCGTGACCAAGGTCGTCAAGGGCGGACGCAACTTCCGCTTCAGCGCCCTGATCGTCATCGGCGACGAAAAGGGCCGCGTCGGCTGCGGCATGGGCAAGGCGGCGGAGATTCCGGAAGCCATCCGCAAGGGTGTTGAAGATGCGAAAAAGAATCTCATCACCGTTCCGATCGTTGGAACCACCATCCCCCACGAGGTGATCGGCAAGTTCGGCACCGGCAAGGTTGTGCTCATGCCCGCGCCCGAAGGCTCCGGCGTTATCGCCGGCGGCCCCGCCCGTGCGGTCATTGAGACGGCCGGCATTAAGGATATCGTCACCAAGTCTTACGGCACCAACAACCCCATCAACGTCGTCAAGGCGACCATTGAGGGACTGAGCCGTCTTAAGACCATTGAAGAAGTCGCGCGCCTGCGCGGCAAGTCCGTTGAAGAACTGTTGGGCTAAGGAGGGTGTTTGAAATGAAGCTGAAGATTACGCTCATGAAGAGCACCATCGGCCGCCACGAGAACCAGATCCGCACGGTGAAGGCTCTTGGGCTTAAGAAGATTCGTTCCTGTGTGGTGCAGCCTGACAATCCCGCGATCCGCGGCATGATTTTCACGGTAAAACATCTGGTTTCTGTTGAAGAAATCGCTGACTAATCAGGAGGTGCGCCATGAAGCTCCATGAGATTTCTCCCGCAGCCGGTTCCACCACCGCCCCCAAGAGATTGGGCCGCGGCGTGGGATCCGGTTTGGGTAAAACTTCCGGTAAAGGTCACAAGGGCGGCAAAGCGCGCTCCGGCGGCGGCAAGGGCCCTGGCTTTGAGGGCGGTCAGATGAAGCTGATCATGCGTATCCCCAAGCGCGGCTTTACCAATAAGTTTGCCAAGGAATACGCCACGATCAACCTGTCCGCGCTGGAAGCGTTTGAGGACGGCGCCGTTGTGGACGCGCTGGCCCTTCGCAACGCCGGCATCGTCAAGAACCCCAAGGATGGGATCAAGGTCCTGGGAAATGGCGATTTGACCAAGAAGCTGACGGTCAAGGCCGTCAAGTTCTCTAAAACCGCCCAAGAAAAGATAGAGGCAAATGGTGGGAAAGCAGAGGTGATCTGACGTGCTTGAAACTTTCCGCAATGCTTGGAAGGTGGAAGATCTTCGAAAGAAAATCATCTACACGTTGATCATGCTCCTGATCTACCGCATCGGCTCTGTCATTCCGACCCCTGGCGTGAATGTCGAATACATTGCCCAGCAGGTTTCCAAGGTTTCCATGCTCGGCATGCTCGACTTCATCAACGGCCAGAACTTCTCCAACTTCACCATCTTCGCCATGGGTATCTCGCCCTACATCACCTCTTCGATTATCATGCAGCTGCTCACCATCGCCATCCCTGCGCTTGAGAGAATGCAGAAGGAAGGCGAGGAGGGCCGCAAGAAGATCGCCCAGATCACCCGCGTGGTCACCATCGCGCTGGGTTGCATCATGGCCGTGGGTATCATCCTGGGTTTCGGCTCCGGAGCCATGGCCAGGGGCGCCAATGCCAACTTCCTGGACTACGCGCTTGTGTTCCTGGCGCTTGCCGCCGGTACGGCGCTGACCATGTGGATCGGTGAGCGCATCACCGAAAACGGCGTTGGCAACGGTATTTCTTTGTTAATCTTTGTGGGTATTATTGCGAGTTTCCCCGGACAGGTTTATACTGGTATCCAGTCGGTGATTGCCAACCCCATGACCGCGTGGTCCATCCCGCTGGTCATTGTGGGCGTGATCCTGCTGGTGGTGGGCATTGTCTTTGTCGACGCTGGCCAGCGCCGCATCCCCGTGCAGTACGCCAAGCGCATGGTGGGGCGTAAGATGTACGGCGGACAGTCCACCCATATCCCCATGAAGGTCAATTCCACCGGCGTCATGCCGCTGATTTTTGCCGTCTCCATCATCCAGTTCCCTGGGCTGATCGCTCAGTTCTGGCCCACGAGCGGCTTTGCAATGTGGTATGGCAAGTGGTTTTCCTCCTCTAGTTGGCTCTATATGGTCGTCTATGCGCTGCTGATCCTCTTCTTTACTTATTTCTACACCAGCATCTCGTTCAACCCCGTGGAAATGAGCAAGAACCTTCAGCAGAACGGCGGCTTTATCCCCGGCATCCGCCCGGGCAAGCCGACCAGCGATTATCTAAAGCGCATCTCCAACCGCATCACGCTCTTTGGTGCGCTCTTCCTGGCACTGATCGCCGTCATCCCCTCCGCGATTCTGGCGCTTACGGGCAACCACGCGCCCTTTACCGCGACGGGAATCCTGATTGTCGTATCCGTTGCCATCGAGACCACGCAGCAGCTTGAGGCGCAGATGATGATGCGTCACTATAAGGGCTTCATGAAGTAAGTCCCTGCCATGAAAAAGTCGGAGGATGCTGAAACATGAAGATCGTATTCTTGGGCCCTCCCGGTGCGGGTAAGGGCACGCAGGCTGAGAAGATTGTAGCGCGCCTGGGCATTCCGCAGATCAGCACGGGGGAGATCCTCCGCCGTGCGATCCGCGAGAAGACCCAGACGGGTCTTGAGGCGCAGAGCTACATTGAAAAGGGCGCGCTGGTGCCCGACGATGTGGTGGTGCGCATTGTGCGCGAGCGGTTGGCGGAAGAGGATTGCCGCGGCGGATACCTGCTGGACGGCTTTCCCCGCACGCTGCCTCAGGCCGAGGCGCTGGCCACCTTTGAAAAGATCGATGCGGTGGTTAACCTCATGGTTCCCCAGGAACTTCTCATTCACCGTCTGAGCGGGCGCAGGGTTTGCGCTGCCTGCGGATACACCACGCATGTGGACCGCGGGGAGGAAAAGTGCCCCAAGTGCGCGCAGAATCTGACGCAGAGGAAGGACGATGCGCCGGAATCGGTGAAGAACCGCCTGGTTGTCTACGAAGAGCAGACCAAGCCCCTGGTCGACTACTACGCCGGACAGGGCCTGCTCAAGAACGTGGACGGCGCCGGCGAACTTGAGGACGTGACAAAGGCCATCCTGGCCGCGCTTGGGTGCAACTAGATGATCACATACAAAACGCCAGCCGAAATTGAAAAGATGCGCAAGGCGGGTGTGGTGCTCTTTGAGGCCCTTAAGGCCGTCAAAGCGGCCGTCCGCCCGGGCGTGACCACGCTGGAATTGGACCGGGTTGCGGAAAGCGTCATCCGGTCCTATGGTGCGATTCCCTCGGAAAAGGGGTACGAAGGGTTCCCCGGCTCCATTTGCGCGTCGGTAGACGATGTGGTGGTGCACGGAATCCCGTCCGATCGGGTCGTCCTCAGGGAAGGTCAGATCGTCTCCATCGATTGCACGGTGCTGCTGGACGGCTATCAAGTCGACGCGGCGCGCACCTTCCCGGTGGGGGAGATTTCCAAGGAGGCGCAGGCGCTCATCAGCGCGGCCAAAGAGAGCTTTGGCAAGGGGCTGGAGTTTGCCAGGGCCGGAAAGCGCATCGGCGACATTTCCCACGCAATCCAAACCTGCGTCGAAGGGCACGGGTTCGGGGTGGTCAGAAGCCTTTGCGGGCACGGCATCGGCAAGGAAATGCACGAGGACCCCGAGGTGCCAAACTTCGGCATGGCGGGCCACGGCCTTAGAATGCGGGAGGGACTGTGCATCGCGGTGGAGCCCATGATCACGGCGGGGGACTATCGGGTCTACATCGCCGAGGACGATTGGGCGTTCCTCACTCGCGACCATTCCTTGAGCGCGCACTACGAAAACACCCTGGCCATCACGGCCAACGGTGATCCGATGATCCTGACTATGCCAAACGGCTTTGCAGGGGAGGACGTATGACGCTGGACGCATTCAAAATCGGAAGAGTCGTGCGCTCGACCCAGGGCCGGGACGCGGGACGGCTGTTTGTCGTGGTGGGCGTCATCGACGAGAGCTATGTGCTCATCGCCGACGGAGCGCTGCGGCGGATAGACAGACCTAAGAAGAAGAAAGTCAAGCATTTAATTCCAAAGCAGGAATGTATTTCCAGTCTTGGGGAGAAGCTAGAGGGTGGACAAAAGGTCTTCGATTCGGAGATTCGCAAAGCCCTCTCGCCCCTGAGGGATCAAGGGTTGGATGCGCCTTGCAAGGAGGTTGAATAGGTGTCTAAGCAGGATGTCATCGAAGTGGAAGGCACGGTCACGGACGCTTACCCGAACGCGATGTTCCAGGTAGAGCTGCCCAATGGCCACAAGATCCTCGCTCACATTTCCGGCAAGCTTCGAATGAACTTCATCCGAATCCTACCGGGTGACAAAGTGACCATAGAGCTTTCGCCCTATGACCTGACCAGGGGGAGAATCACCTGGCGCGGCAAGGCGTAGTCAATCAAAGCAGAGGAGGAAGCAAACATGAAAGTTAGACCGTCGGTGAAGCCGATCTGCGAAAAGTGCAAGATCATCAAGCGCAAGGGCCGCGTCATGGTCATCTGCGAGAACCCCAAGCACAAGCAGCGTCAAGGCTAAAGAACCGCTTTATCTGATTGCGTAGTGCGGCTGCACGGGGGTTCGCCCCCGTGATCTGCGTGATTTTGATAAGATATTATAAATCACACAAGGAAGTACCCCTACGATTTACGGAGGTGTTGAGGCACAATGGCACGTATAGCGGGTGTTGACCTGCCCAGAGAAAAGCGCGTCGAAATCGGACTGACCTACATCTTTGGCATCGGCAGGACCACTGCCGACAAGATCCTGAACGAGACCGGCATCAGCCCGGATACCCGCGTCAAGGATCTGACGGAGACCGAAGTGGCGCAGCTTAGGGATTATATCGAACACAACCTGAAGGTGGAAGGTGATCTCCGCCGTGAGGTTTCTCTCAATATTAAGCGTCTTGTTGAAATCGGCTGCTACAGGGGTGTGCGTCACCGCCGCGGCCTGCCCGTAAGAGGACAGTCCACCAAGCAGAACGCCAGAACCCGCAAGGGCCCCAAGAAGCAGGTCGCCGGCAAGAAGAAGGCCAAGTAAGCCTAGGATAAGGAGGGAAAAACATGGCCAAGACCACAAAAGTGACCAAGCGTGTGGTGCGCAGGCGCAAGGAGCGCAAGAACGTCGAGCGCGGCGCGGCGCATATCGCTTCGTCTTTTAACAATACCATCGTCACCATCACCGATACCGCTGGAAACGCGCTTTCCTGGGCGTCCGCGGGCGGGCTGGGATTCCGCGGCAGCAAGAAGTCTACGCCCTTTGCGGCGCAGATGGCGGCCGAGACCGCGGCCAAGGCGGCAATGGAGCACGGCTTGAAGACCGTCGAAGTGTTTGTCAAGGGCCCGGGTTCCGGACGCGAGGCGGCGATTCGCTCGCTGCAGGCGGCGGGACTTGAGGTTTCCATGATCAAGGACGTGACCCCCATCCCCCACAATGGCTGCCGTCCGCCCAAGCGCAGAAGAGTTTAAGACAGGAGGTAAAGGTACACCATGGCACGTTATACTGGTTCCGTTTGCCGCCTGTGCAGGCGCGAAGGCACGAAGTTGTTTTTGAAGGGAGATCGCTGCTATTCCGCCAAGTGCGCAATCAGCAAGCGCCCCACGCCTCCCGGCATGCATGGGCAGGCAAGAGCGAGAAAGATGAGTGAATACGGAATGCAGCTTCGTGAGAAGCAGAAGGTCCGCCGTACCTACGGCGTGCTGGAGACGCAGTTCCGCCGCACCTTTGACAACGCGGACCGCATGAAGGGCATCACGGGTGAAAACCTGCTGGTGTTGCTGGAGCGCCGTCTGGACAACGTTGTCTATCGTATGGGTCTGGCCTCTTCCAGAGCGCAGGCCCGCCAGTTTGTCCGTCACGGTCACATCACCGTAAACGGCAAGAAGGTCAACATCCCCTCCTTTGTGGTGGAGGCAGGTCAGGTCATCGGCGTGCGCGAGAAGAGCCGCGACATGGAGCACTTCAAGGCGCTGCGCGAGGGCACGACCCACGTTTCTCCCAAGTGGCTCACCTTCGAGGCGGAGCAGCTGCAGGGCACCGTCAACGCGCTGCCGCAGCGTGAGGATATCGATATGGCGTTCGAGGAGCACCTCATCGTCGAGCTGTACTCCAAGTAAGAGTGCTGCCTGATATGATGGATGCACCCCTGGAGGCGTTCGATGCCTATCGCAAGGCGGTTTGTGCTTGATGAGGAGGGATAGAGTCGATGATAGAAATGGAAAAGCCCAGAATCGAATGTGTCGAGATTAGCGAAGGCAACCTATACGGCAAGTTCGTCATCGAGCCGCTGGAGCGCGGTTTTGGCACGACCTTGGGCAATTCACTGCGCAGGATTTTGCTTTCCTCGTTGCCCGGCGTGGCGGTCTCATCTGTCCGCATCGATGGCGTCTTGCATGAGTTTTCCACGATCCCTGGGGTAAAAGAGGATGTCACCGAGATCATCCTCAACCTCAAGGCACTGTCCGCAAAATTGTACTGCGATGGCCCCAAGGTCGTCACGATCTCCGCCTCGGGCGAGGGCGTGGTGACTGCGGGGGACATCGTTTGTGACGAGCAGGTGGAGATCATCAATCCCGATCTGCTAATCGCCACCCTCAATGAGGATGCGCACCTGAATATGGAAATCACCCTTTGCAAGGGACGCGGCTACGTTTCCAGCGACCGCAACAAGACCCCCAACATGCCCATCGGCGTGCTGCCGGTCGATTCCATCTTCACGCCCATCCGCAAGGTGAACTACACCATCGAGAATACGCGCGTAGGCCAGATGACGGACTACGACAAGCTCACCCTCGAAGTGTGGACAGACGGAAGCATCAAGCCGGATGAAGCCACTTCTATGGCGGCAAAGATTTTATCCGAGCATCTAATGCTGTTTATCAATCTTACCGAGAACGTTGTGCCGGTTGACTTCAACGAGCCGGAAGACAACAAGATGGAAAAGGTGCAGGAGATGACCATCGAAGAGTTGGATCTTTCCGTCCGCGCCTACAATTGCCTCAAGCGCGCCAACATCAACACGGTTGCCGAGCTGATTCAGCGCAATGAGGAAGACATGATGAAAGTGCGCAACTTGGGCAAGAAATCGCTCGAGGAAGTGGAGCAGAAACTCGCTGCGCTGGGCCTGGGCCTGCGCCGCAGCGAGGAGTAGTCTCCAAGCGCAAAAATGATGCTGATATTGCAGGTGCGGTGGCAGAAGCCCGCACCCGAGGCCCATGCGGCGGGCGCAAGGCGCGCCGCGGGGTGATTTGCAAGGAGGGAAACAACCATGGCCACTGAACGCAAACTCGGCCGCCCGGCTGACCAGCGTAAGGCGCTCCTGCGCAACCAGGTCTCTCAGCTGATCTGGAATGGCAAGATTGTCACCACGCTGGACCGCGCCAAAGAGGTGCGCTCCATCGCGGAAAAGCTCATTACTCTTGCCATGCGCGAGTGTGACAATACCGTTGAAGTCACCAAGACCTTTAAGAATGACAAGGGCCAGGAGGTCACCGAAACCTTTGTCAACGACGCGCCTTCCAAGCTGCACGCGCGCCGCATCCTGATGTCCTACCTGTACGACATTCAGGAGCAGAAGAAGAGCGACGAGAGCAAGGCGGAGTACAAGGAGCGCACCAAGGACATCAAGCATCCCATCATTGAGAAGATGTTCCGCGAGTATGCGCCCAAGTACAACAAGCGCAAGGAAGAGCTCGGTCAGGGCGGCGGCTACACCCGCATCCTGAAGATGGGTCCCCGCAAGGGCGACGCGGCCGAGATGGTCGTGCTCGAGTTGATCTAAGAGCATTGTCAAAAAAAGGACACCTGAAAAGGTGTCCTTTTTAAATCTCATGGATCCACAATCCCTCACAGGGTCCAGAACGAAGGGAGGATATCTATGACGCTGATGCAAGCGGTGAGCGCGCGCCTGACGCAGCTTTTGCAGGAGAAGAACATGACGCTCAATCAACTGTTTTTGCAAAGCGGAGTGCCCAAGTCCACCATCTGCAATGTGCTGGGCTGTTCCTATAGCTCCGTGAAACTGCGGGTGCTGCACGAAATGTGCCAGGGGCTTTCCATTGAATTGGCCGAATTCTTTGCTTCACCGCTGTTTAAGGAGGAGAATCTGGAGCCATAGGCGGATTTCCCAGGCGCGAAGGGGATGCCGCTGTTGTCATTGCGCGCGCCGCTTGGTATAATCAAGGGGAGGAATGAGCCCAAGAGAAATGGAGTGAAGCACATGACCTGGTTCGGTGTTGACTATATGAAAAAGAACCGCAAGATCGCTTCTCTTGCAAAGGTGGTGCGCAACCGCCGGGGGGACAAGCAAGCGCAGGCCGCGCAGGCGCTGTCCGATATTGGGGACGGAGAGGCCGCGCGCGCGCTGCTGGCGCTTTCGTTAAACGACGATATTGCCGTATGGGAGCCGGCACAGCGCGCGCTGATGGAGATTGACAACGAGGCCGCCGTGCCCGCCCTGTGCGACGCGCTGATGTCGGGCAACTACAGCATTGCAAAGCCTGTGCTCGCCGCGCTGACGAACATGGAATCCGACCTCGCCCTGGGCGGCCTGCTCAAGGCGTTGGAGGACGAGCGCCTCGCCCCGGACGTGCTGGTGGCGCTGCGCGGCAAGAACCGCGCCGAAATGGTTCAGCCCCTGGAAGCGCTGCTGGATGAGGTCACATCTGTGGAAGCCGCCGTGCCCAAAACCCGCCTGTGGCAGCAGAGCATGGGCCGCGACATCATCGCCCTGCTGGCGGAGGTGGAGGACGTGGGCACGGTCAAAGCGCTGCACCATTTCCTGCGCAACCGTCAAAACGCCCCCGTACGCCTGCGCGTGCAGGCGGCGCACACGCTGGCCGCTAAGGGCCTGGAGGGCGAGCAGGCGCTGGCCGGTTACGTGGGAGAGGATTTCAACGACGTGCCCCGCGTCATGCTGCTGGTGGAGTGCATGCCCAATGAGGAACTGATCAACATCCTCTTTGAGGTCATGCCGCCCAGGTCCGCGGACGAGTTCGGACAGGCGCTGATGGTATGCCTCAACCGCATGGACCCCGGCATGTGGAAGTACATCGTGGCGCTCATCGAGCGATTGGACCGCGATAACGCCCGAAGCGCCCTGCTGCTCTGGTTTGTGCAGAGCAAGGCCGCCAGCAAGGACACTGCTTACGTCCTGGCCCGCCACGGCAATACCCGGCCGGTGCTGGTCAAGCGCTTGGTGGACATGGTGCGCTTTGAGGAGCAGGAGGCGCGGCTGCGCGCGGGCAACCTGCTCTATGAGCTGTATGCCGACCGCCTCATCACCGAGGAGGGCGTCCACCTGGTCGAGCCCCAAAGGGACGAGGAAGGCAAGACAAGCGACTATCAATACATAGGATACCAGGATTAGGAGGGACGGTTAAATGCAAGTCAAACTCACCATCGACAAGGACTACACCCTGGGCGGGATCGACGAGCGGCTCTACGGCTCCTTCATCGAGCACCTGGGCCGCGCGGTTTACACCGGCATTTTTGAGCCGGGGCACGATACGGCCGACGAACAGGGCTTCCGGCGCGACATCATGGCGCTGATCCGCCGGCTGAACATTCCCATCATTCGATACCCCGGCGGCAACTTCGTCTCGGGCTACCGCTGGATGGACGGCATCGGCCCCAAGGAAGCGCGCCCCCGCCGGCTGGACTACGCCTGGGCGAGCGTTGAACCCAACCTCTTTGGCATCGACGAGTTTGCGGATTGGTGCAAGAAGGCGGGTACCTCGGCCATGGTCGCCGTCAACCTGGGCACCGGAACCCCGCAGCAGGCGGCGGACCTGGTGGAATACTGCAACTTCCCTGGCGGCACGTACTTGAGCGACCTGCGCATTAAAAACGGGCACAAGGACCCGCATTCCTTCCGCGTCTGGTGCCTGGGCAACGAGATGGACGGTCCCTGGCAGACGGGCGCCAAGACGGCGGACGAGTACGGCCGAATCGCCTGCGAGGCCGCAAAGATGATGAAATGGGTGGACCCCACCATTGAACTTGTGGCCTGCGGCTCCTCCTCGGCGGAGATGCCCACCTATCCCGCGTGGGACCGCAAGGTGCTGGAACACACCTACGATCAGGTGGATTTCCTCTCCATGCACCGCTACTACGGCTTCAAAGGCGACGTCACCGATTACCTGGCCTCCTATGCGGACTTGGACGCCTTCCTCAGCGCGGGCATCGCCGCGGCGGATTACGTCAAGGCGGTCAAGCGGTCGAAGAAGACCATGAAGATCTCCTTGGACGAGTGGAATGCCTGGTATGGCACCAGCGGACCCAAAAAGGAGGAGACGTGGACCGTCGCGCCGCCCATCCACGAGCAAACCTACAACCTCATGGACGCGCTGTGCGTGGGCGGCCTGCTCTGCACCATGATCAACCGCTCCGACCGCGTGCGCATGGCCTGCCTGGCGCAATTGGTCAATTGCCTGGCAATCCTGATGACCCAGCCCGGCAAGAGCGCCTACGCCCAAACCACGTATTATCCCTTCCTGCACGCCTCTCTCTTTGGCCGGGGCGAGGCCCTGCGGCCGATCCTCAAGGCGCCCAAGGTGGAGACCGCGCGCGGCGAGGCGGACGCGGTGACGGCGGCCGTGACCTTCAACGAGGAGCAGGGCGAGCTGACGGTCTTTGCGCTCAACCTCGCGCAGGAGGACACTGTGCTCCAATTGAGCGCCCGCTCCTTTGCGGCGCTTTCGCCCATCGAGCACATCGTGCTGGACGGCGACCTGTTCGCGGAGAACACTTTTGACCAACCGGAAAACGTGCTCCCGCGCCGCGCGCCTGTTGCCCCCCTGGAAAAGGGCGTGGGGTGCGTGACGCTGCCCCGACTTTCCTGGAACGTCCTGCGGTACAAGATCTGATTTGCGGCGTGAACAGGGATTCAGCCCTCGCTGTTTCGATATATGGAACGGAGGCGCGGGAATTTAACACGGCGATTGAGCATTCTGTCAATTTGTGTTAACATAAAAAACAAATATAGACAATTAGGGGAGGTAAGATTATGCCTTACGTATCGACGATGGAAATCTACAAGGATGGATTGGAAAAGGGCTATGGCACGCCCATGTTCAACTGCATCAACTACGAGATGATCCGCTGGGCGATCGAGGCGGCGGAGGAAGAGGGCATGCCGGTGCTCATCGGCCATTACTTCGGCTTTGAATCCAACATGGACCCCGCCGTGGCTGAGATGGTGACCAAGCACTATGCCGCCAAAGCCAAGGTGCCGGTGGCCTTCCACCTGGATCACTGCCCCACGGCGGAGATCTGCATCAGCCGCATGAAGCACTTTGATTCCGTGATGATCGACGGCTCCCACTATGATTTTGAGGAAAACGTGCGCCTGACCAAAGAGGTGGTGGACGTGGCCCACGCCATGGGCATTGTGGTGGAAGCGGAGCTGGGCAAGGTGGGCAACGCGGGCGACATCAACGATGTCAACAATCCCGATAACTTCACCAGCGTTGAACAGGCGGTGGAGTTCGTCCAGCGCACGGGCTGCGATTCGCTCGCCATCGCCATTGGCAACGCGCACGGCAACTACGTGGCCAAGCCCGATCTGGCGTTTGACCGCCTCAAGGAGCTTCGCGCGGCGCTTGACCTGCCCCTGGTGCTGCATGGCGGCAGCGGCATTCCCGACGACCAGTTCGGCCGCTGCGCCGCGGAGGGCATGAGCAAGTTCAACATCTTTACCGAATACAACATGGCGCTTTCCAACGCGATGAAGGCGTCACTGGATCAGGAAAACAAGGGCGGACTCAAGGTGCTGTGCGACTGCAAGGACGCGCTGAAGGCACTGGTGCGCCACAAGATCAGCATTGTCAATCCCAAAGGACTGAGGGTGATCTAAAACATGGGCAACTGTTTTACCGGCAAGCGCGTGCGTCTGCGCGCGGTGGAGCCGGAGGATGTGGCGATCTGGGAGGCGGATGACAAGAACCGCGATACGGAAAAGGATCGATGCGACAACATGATCCAGCTTCCCCGCGCCGTTTGGAAGCTCCAGGAGGATTTTCCCGCGCGCCTGCGGCGCGAGGGCGAGATGGAGAGCTTCCGCTTCATCATCGAAAACATGGAAGGCGAGGTCGTGGGTTCCATCAACGCCCACAGTGTGGACAACCGCATGGGGACCTTTAGCTATGGCCTGGGCATCTACGACAAGTATCGCCGCAAGGGCTATGCCTCCGAGGCCGTTTTGCTGCTGCTGCGCTTCTACTTCATGGAGCTGAGGATGCATAAGTGCAACACGGCGGTCTATGCGTTTAACGAGGCGTCGCTCGGACTGCACGACCATCTGGGCTTTGTGCGCGAAGGCATGCGGCGCGAGGTGTACTATACCAAGGGCAAATACTGGGACGATGTCGAATTCGGCATGACCCGGCAGGAATTTGAGGCCAAATATCCGCAATTCTCGCAGGAGGGGTAACACCCATGAAGAGAGATTTGATCGCTTACGGCACACCGTTTATGGATAACCTGGTGCACATCGACCACTTGCCCACGCAGAAGGACGAGGGCGCGCGCATCCTGCAAACCAGCTGGCAGGGCGGGGGCAAGGTGTCCTCGGCGCTGACCGCCTTTGGCCAGTTGGGCGGCGCCTCCGCCATGCTGGGCGTGGTGGGCGCGGACAGCTACGGCGATTTCCTCGTTCGTGACTACGCCCGCTATGGCGTGGATACCAGCCACATGGTGCGGGACGGCGTCAACGCCTTCTCGCTGGTGCTCTCCGACGAGGTGACGCATGGCCGCAACATCATCGGCCGGCCGGGCACCACGCGCCGGTACACGCTGGAGGACATTGACGAGGATTTTGTGCGCCAGCACAGCGTGCTGCATTTGGAAAACGCCGATCCCGTCTCCCATCGCCTGGCGGCCATCATACACGAGCGCGGCGGCACCGTATGCTTTGACGGCGACGGCTATTCGGAGGAGACGCAGCAGATGCTGCCGGAGATCGACGTGTTCATCGGCTCGGAATTCTACTATACCAAGCTCTTTGGCGACAGCACGGACTATGAGGCGAATCTTCGCGCCGTGCGTAAGAAGGGGCCGGGCGTTGTGGTCTTCACCCTGGGGGACAAGGGCTCTGTGGTCAGCTGGGCGGAGGGAACCTATTTCGCCAAGGGCTACAAGGTGCCCGTCATCGACACGCTGGGCGCGGGCGACGTTTACCATGGCGGCTATATCTTCGCCATGATGCAGGGCAAGCGCCCGGACGAGTGCGCGCAGTTCGCCAACGCCGTATCCGCCATCAAGTGCACCGGCATTGGCGGCAGGGCAGGCACCCCCAACCTTCAAATGGTGCAGGATTTCATGGAAACGGGCGCCTTTGACCGGACGCTCATCGAGGAAAAGACCAAGCTCTATGCCAACTTCGGCATGTAGGAGGGGATAGGCGTGATCCGAGAAGCGGAGCGCGGGGACCTGGAAGGTCTGCTGCGCCTGTATACGCACCTGCATGGCAACCCCATGCCGGAAAGCGCGCCTTCCGCCATATGGGAAGAGATTCTCGCCGATCCCCGGCATCACATCGTGGTGGCGGAAGCGGCGGGGGAGATCGTCTCCTCCTGCGTGGTGGTGGTCGTGCCCAACCTGACCCATGGCCAGCGGCCCTATGCGCTGGTGGAAAACGTGGTCACGCGCGAAGACATGCGCGGCAGGGGGCTGGCGACCCAGTGCCTGGATTGCGCCCGAGACATCGCCCTTGCGGCGAACTGCTATAAGATCATGCTGCTCACCGGCTCCAAGCAGGAGAGCACGCTCCGCTTTTACGAGCGGGCGGGTTACAACCGGCGGGACAAGACCGCCATGATACAATGGCTGCCATGATCAAAAGAAGGACGGAGGGTATCAATGGAAAAGTTTGTCAAGATCGGCATCGTGCCCATCAAGCGCGGATTTACCGACATGGTTTCTGCCTTGGAGCAGAAGAACCTGTTCTTAAATAAGGTGCGGGAAATCGCGCCGGAAACGGTCGCCCTGTGCGATTTGGAGGGCGTGCTGCCTGAAGGCATCCTCTATGACGCGGACCAGCTGGACGCGGTGTGCGCGCATCTGCGTCAAGAGGGCGCGGACGCCATTTTCATGCCGCACTGCGACTTTGGCTGCGAGGAAGTGGTGGGCCGACTGGGCGCGATGATGAAGCTGCCCGTGCTGGTTTGGGGCAACCGCGACCCCCTGCCCGTGCCCGGCATGCGCGACCGCGACACCCAGTGCGGCACCCTGGCCTCTACCAAGTGCTTACAGCGCTACCGCGTGCCGTTTTCCTACATCGTCAACAGCTGCGTGGACGGGGAGATGTTCCGCAAGGGCTTCGTCGACTTCTGCGCGGTGGCCGCCGTGGTCAAAAAGGCCAAGGGCATGCGCATTTTGCAGGTGGGCTCCCGCCCGCAGCCGTTCCTGTCCGTGATCTACAATGAAGATGAGCTGCTCCGCAATTTCGGCATCGAGATCACGCCTTATTCCTCCGCGATTCTGGCCGCGGATGTGCAAAAGATCCTGGAAACCCGCGCCTCCGAGGTGGAGGAGGGCGTCAAGGATTACGCCGCGAAGGTGGATGTGTCCGCCATGCCCCTGGAAAACCAGCGCGCGCAGCAGGCGCTCAAATTGGCGATTCTGGACAAGGTCGCCGCCTCCAAGTCCGATGGCGTGGCCCTGGAATGCTGGACGGTGCTCTCCCGCGCCATCGGCGTGGGCGGCTGCCAGGTGATCGGCATGCTGTCCGATATGGGCGTGCCCACCGCGTGCGAGACCGACGTATTGGGTGCGATTTCGGCCGTGCTGCTCAAGGCTGCCACGCTGGGACGCGAGCCCATCTTCTTTGCCGATATCACCGTCCGCCATGCCGAAGAGGACAACACCGAGCTGCTCTGGCACTGCGGCCCCTTCCCCGTCTCCCTCGCGCATCCGGGCGCCAAGCCCTCCATCGCGGCGGGCGGTCAGGGCCAGTTTGAGCTGCGCAACGGCGAGGTGACGATCTGCCGCATGGACGCGCTGGAAGGCGCTTACACCCTGATGAGCGGCCAGGGCAAGGCCGTGGACGGCCCGGCCAAGGGCGGCACCTACGTCTGGGTGAAGGTGAGCGATTGGGAGAAGTGGGAGGAAAAGCTCGTCTTTGGTCCCTACATCCACCACGTCGCCGGCGCGTTCGGCGCCTACAGCCAGATCCTGTCCGAGGCCTGCAAGTACATTGGATGCCTCGCGCCCGATCCCATGGACCCCGTCAGCCGCCTGATGGGCAAGGAGTAGCGGCCGCGCAAGGCGCGGGCGCATACCGCGAAAAATCGACCTTTGAGCCGCTGAGACCTGGAAAAATTGCGTAAACATGTTGTAACATGTGCCCCGCGGCGGGGAAACCACCCGCCGCAGGGCTTTTTGCGCGAACAGGGATGTGGTATAATGGACGAAAAAAGGAGGGCTGGCGATGGAAAAAGAGACAGAGCTCATCGCATGGCTGCACAATAAGGGGCGCGTGGCGCTGGCGTTTTCCGGAGGGGTGGACTCCACATACCTGCTCAAGGTGGCGGTAGACGCCCTGGGGAGCGAAAATGTGCTGCCCTTGTTGGCGCAGGCGCAGCTGCATTCCCAAAGAGAGGGAATGGAAGCGCGAGAATATGCAAAAAATATCGGCGCGGCGCTGCATATCCTGCCGATGGACATCCATCAGGTGCCGGGATTGACGAGCAATCCGCCCGATCGCTGCTATATCTGCAAGAAGGCGATTTTTACGCAGCTATGGGCCTATGCGCGCGCGCAGGGGTTTGAAACGCTGATCGACGGCTCAAACGCGGATGATGTGGGCGATTACCGGCCCGGTCTGCGCGCGCTGAGCGAGCTAAAGGTGGAAAGCCCGCTCAAGGCGCTGGGCATCACCAAGGCGGAGATCCGCGCGCGTTCCTCGGCCCTGGGCCTGCCCACCGCGGCAAAACCCGCCTTGGCCTGCCTGGCCACGCGCATCCCATTCGGCACCGAATTGGACGAGGATGTGATGCGGCGCATCGACCGGGCGGAGGGCGCGCTCTTTGCAATGGGCCTAAAGCAGGTGCGCGTGCGCGCGCATGGCAACGTCGCGCGCATCGAGGTGCCCCGGGAGGAGATCCTCTCCGTGGCGCAGCGGGCGCAGGAAGTGGACGAAACAGTGAAAAATTGCGGGTTTGACTTTGCCGCGTTGGATCTTGCCGGGTACAAGGTCGGCTCGCTCAATATCCATATGGGGGACGCATGAAAGACATAAGAGAGGTTTTAAATCGGGTGCGCAGCGGCGAGATGAGCGTGGAGGACGCGGTCATCGAAATGCGCATGCAGCCCTTTGAAGATTTGGGTTACGCCAGGGTGGACCACCACCGCGCGCTGCGACAGGGCGTGGCGGAGGTCATCTATTGCGCCGGCAAGACGGCGCAGCAGGCGCGCGGCATTGCCCAGTCCATGCTGAACCGCGGGGCGGAGAACATCCTGCTCACGCGCGTGCGGCCGGAACACTTTGAGGCGGTGCGCGACCTGGATGAATGCGTGGAATACCATGAGATGGCGCGCATCGTGGTGGTTCGCCGCCGCCCCACGCCCATGCCGGAGACGCGCATCTGCGTCGTGACGGCGGGCACCAGCGACCAGCCCGTGGCCGAGGAGGCTGCCATCACCGCCGAAGTCCTGGGAAATGCCGTGGATCGCGTCTATGACGCGGGCGTGGCGGGCCTGCACCGCCTGCTCGCCAGCGCGGAGACCATGATGCGCGCCAATGTGCTGGTGGTCATCGCCGGCATGGAGGGCGCCCTGCCCTCGGTGGTGGGGGGGCTTGTGGACCGGCCCGTGATCGCCGTGCCCACATCGGTGGGCTATGGCGCGAACTTTGGCGGGCTGTCCGCGCTGTTGACCATGCTCAATTCCTGCGCCAGCGGCATCTCCGTGGTCAACATCGACAACGGCTTTGGCGCGGGCTACATCGCGTCCCAAATCAATCACACGGGCTTTACAGCAACGGGGGAGAGATCAAGATGAAAATTCTATACTTTGACTGTTTTTCCGGCATCAGCGGCGACATGACCATGGGCGCGCTGTTGGACGCGGGCGGGGATGCCGAGGCGCTTGTGCGCGATTTGGCCAAGCTCAACCTCGGCGACGCCTTTCACCTGCACATTCGCAAGGCGCTCAAAAACGGCGTGATGTGTACGCATGTGGACGTGGCCACCGATCATGTCCATGACCACGACCATGAGCATGACCACGACCATGAGCACGACCACGACCATGAGCATGACCACGGCCACAATCACGAGCATGACCATGGCCATGAGCACGACCACGAGCACGACCATGCACACGAGCATGACCACGCCCACGAGCACGACGGACATGCGCACAGCCACGTGCACCGCGGCCTTGCGGACGTGACCAAGGTGATTGACGAGAGCGGGCTGAATGAGGAGGTCAAGGCGACGGCCAAGCGCATCTTCACGACGCTGGCGCAGGCCGAGGCCAAGATGCATGGCACCACGGTGGACGAGGTGCATTTCCACGAGGTGGGCGCCATTGACGCCATTGTGGACGTGGTGGGCGCGTCCATCCTCATTCATCAGCTTTCGCCCGACGCGATTCTCTGCTCCAAGGTCAACGTGGGGTCCGGTTACGTGCAGTGCGCGCACGGCTTGTTCCCCGTCCCCGCGCCGGCGGTGGCGGAGATTCTGCGCGGCGAACCCTATTTCATGGGCCCGGGCAGGGGTGAGCTCTGCACGCCCACGGGCGCGGCGATTGTCAAGACCCTGTGCAGCGAATTCGGCCGGATGCCCGTGATGGAGGTGGAGCGCATCGGCTATGGCGCGGGCGTTCGGGAGATGGAGACGCTCAACGCGCTGCGGGTGTTCGTGGGTCACGACGCAAAAAAAGCGTAGCCCCCGAGGTGTCTGTGCTGACGGCCAACATCGACGACATGACGGGCGAGGCGTTTGGCTATCTCATGGAGCGACTGATGGCGGAGGGCGCGCTGGACGCCTCTCTGATCCCCATGACCATGAAGAAGGGCCGCCCCGGCGTGATGGTGCAGGTGGTGGCCAAGGTCGAGGATGAGGAGAAGCTGGGCAACCTTCTGCTGCGAGAATCCACCACCTTGGGGGTGCGCTTGGTGCGGATGCGCCGCATGATGCAGGGGCGCGAGTTTGTGCATGTCAAGACGGAATACGGGGAGATCGACCTAAAGGTGGCGCTGGGCACGGGCCGTGCTTGTCCCGAGTACGAGCAGGCGGCTGCATTGGCGCGGAAGCATGGTGTGCCCTACCTGGCGGTATACGAGGCCGCCATGCGCGCGTATCATGAGCGATAAGGAGGCGAAAGAGGATGATGGAGCGGCAGGTATTGGTGGTCAATACAGGGGGCAGCGAGGGCTTTTCCATGGTCAAGGGCATCCGCGGCGCGGGGGTGTTTTGCACGATGACCGGCGTGGAGGCTCTGTCTTTGCCGGAGGAGATCAAGGGCGTCGTGGTGATTGGGGCCCCGAACGAGCACACGCTGCCCTGCCTGCGCCTGCTGCTGGAAAAGGGGCTCCCCATCCTCGCCTTCGGCGCGCCGGCCGCGCAGCTTTGCATCGCGCTGGGCGGAGAGGTCACAGGCCACGCCATCACCGGCCAGCTCAAGGAGGTGCACTTTGCCAACCTGGGCATTTGCGCCGGTGTGGAGGGCGGAATGCGGCTGCTGGAAAGCGCGGACTATCTCTCGCTTGCGCAGGGCTGCCGCACGCTCAGCGTGGCGGAAGGCGTCACCCTGGGCTTTGACGACGGTCAGGGCGCCAGCACGGGCTTTCAGTTCATGCCAGAGGCGCACGACGTCGAGGCCAGCGAGATCATCGGCAACTTTTTGTGGAGCGTGCTGCATTTGCAGCCCAATTACAGCTACGAGGCCTATATTGACCAGGCGGTGCAGCGCATCCGCCAGGTTGTGGGCGAGGGGCAGGCCGTGTGCGTGCTCTCCGGCGGGGTGGATTCCACCGTGGCCGCGTGCCTGGCCAAGCGGGCGGTGGGCGATCGGCTCCATTGCCTGGTCATCAACAAGGGCCTGGCGCGGGATGGCGACATAGAATACATTCATCAGGCGCTGGGCGGCCAGCTGGGGCTGGAGATCCGCCAAGTCAACGCCCAGGGGCGCATGATGGAGCAATTGAGCGGCTGCATCACCCCGCAGAGCAAGCGCCAGGCCGTGGCGCAGTTCATCGGCGACCGCATCTCCGACGAAGTGGCGCGGTTGGGCGGGCATGTGGTGGTGGTGCGCGCGACCAACTACCCCGATGTGCTGCAAGGGCATTTCCAGAGCGAGTTGGCGGGGGATATCCCCGTGGTGGAGCCGCTGCGCCCCCTCTTCAAGGATGAGGTGCGGGCCATAGCCACCATGCTGGGCGTTCCGGATGCGGTGGTGAGCCGGCAGCACTATCCCAGCGCCGGCATTGCCCTTCGGTGCATGGGCCCTGTGGACGCGGATAAGCTGGAAACGCTCCGCCACGCGGATGAGGTGCTGCGCCGCACCCTGGAGGAGGCGGGGCAGATCAAGCCCATCACCCAGGTCTTTGCGGTCATGGCGGACTTTTCCTCCGCGTTTATGGATGGCAGGCCGCGCTATGTCGTCATCCTGCGCGCGGTCAACGGCACCGCCGCGGACCCCATCCATGTGCTGCGCCTGCCCCAGGACGTGCTGGAGCGCGCCGCGGAGCGCATCTTGGCCGAGGTGGAGAACGTCTATCGCGTGGTCTATGACCTCACGCCCGTCCCGCCGGGACAGGTGGAGTGGGAATAGAGCGTTGCAGAAAAGCCCGCTTATGGCGGGCTTTCTGCAAAAATGGCCTAAACCTGCGCGCGTGGTCGTGGAGCGTAGCGGTTCGCGGCGTGGGATGGAGGGGAGACGGATGGCGGAGTTTTACGCGCACGAGCGGTTGGCCAGAATGACGGCACAGGAAATGGAGATGGAGCCGTTTGTATCCAAGCATTTTTCCGCGTATCTGGTGGGCGCAGACGGACCCGACCCCATGTTCTTCCACGCCTTCTGGCGCTACCGCTCCCATGGATTGAACTTCCAAAGGCTGGGCATTCGCATTCATTCCGCCAGATGCGATCAGTTTCTCTGGGCGCTGGTCCAAAACGCCCGCACCGGCGCACAAAAGGCCTACGTGCTGGGCTTTTTTTGCCACTACGCGCTGGACCAAATCCTCCACCCTTACGTCCGCTTCCAATGCAGAGCTGGCGATTTTACCATGAAGGGCGGACATGGGTATTTGGAGGAGGCCATCGATTCGACGCTATACCGGATGGACACGCCGGATGCGCGGGGACTGGAGCCGCCGATGGAGCGGTTAGGCATTTTTCTCATCGATGCGGCGGAGGAAGAGGAGATTGACGCCCTGCTCTGTCAGGCGGTGCGGCAGGCGTTCAAGCGCAAGGAGATCGCCCGCGGCCAGTTCCTGAAGGCGTTTGCGCATTTGCGCTGGGCAAAGCGCTGCCTGCGCCATCCCACGCCGTTTAAGAAAAGGGTATGGCGCCTCGTGGAATTGGCGCTGCACCTAAACGGCGTCATCACCGCGCACAGCAGCCCTCTTGCCCTGCCCGAATGCGACTATATGAACCTCTCCCATAGGACCTGGTTTGACGAAAAAGCGCCCGGCGTGCCACGGCAGGAGTCGGTGGAGGAGCTGATGAACCTGGCGCAAAAACGCGCGATGGCGTATCTTTCGTGCGTGCAGCGGGTGTGGCGCGGGGCATGCAATGAAAAGGATCTCTTTGCGCTGACGCGCAATCGCAGCTACAACAGCGATGTTCCCGATTCAGCCTCATGGTAGGCGGCGGATCGGGAATTTTTGCGCCCGAAAAAAAAGAAGCGCCAGGCGCTTGCGCGCCGGACGCTTGATTTCGTTCTCCAAGGGATTAACGGTAGGGATTACCCTCTGCGGGCCTGGTAGCACTCGCTGCAGTAAACCGGGCGGTCATTCTTGGGGAGGAAGGGGATCTTGGTGGGTTTGCCGCACTCCGCGCAAATCGCGTCGTACATCTCGCGGGGACGGGAATCGTCACGGCGAGCACCACCGTTGTTCTTGCGAGCATCGCGGCACGCCTTGCAGCGGGAAGGCTCATTCTGGAAGCCCTTTTCGGCGTAGAAAGCCTGTTCACCCGCGGTGAAAACGAACTCGGCGCCACAGTCTCTGCAAATCAAAGTCTTGTCTTCGTACATGGTAAGGTATCCCTCCGATAGATTGTATGTCACTGATTTTTCGGTAAGCTGACCTGGTTTTTGCCCCCACACCCGCCAACAGGAAGGTTCGCTCCTAACGGTGTCTCCGTCCCCACTACTACCCCTCTCGGATTTCTCCGGTTGGACTTACTCCTAGAACGCGCCATGTTCACCGGCAATTTACCGGCTTATGTGGATCGCTTCGCCCGCGTCTGGCATCGACTTTCAACCACAGACCTTGCCTCAGATCAAGCAACTATCGTTATTATAACCTGTCTTGGTCAAAAATGCAACAGATTACGGACAAAAAATTTTCATATATGTTAAGAAAAATGGAAGAAAATTTTTGCGCGCACATGATTGACTGTCCCTGGACGAGGTTACATGCTATAATAGACGAGAGACGTCTAGGAGGAGCAAATAATGAAAAAGCGGTTTTGGCTAATCGACGCGGATATGACGCTGTTCGATTATGAAAAGGCGGAGCGGTTCGCGCTGGAGGCGGTGTGCGCGGCATGCGGCGTCGCCTTTAACCAGGAGGCGCTTGAGCGCTATCACGAAATCAACGAATCGCTCTGGCGCAAGCTGGAGCGCGGGGAAATGACGCAGGACCGCTTGCGCGTGGAGCGGTTCGAACGCTTTTTACGGGTCGTGGATTCCGACGCTGATCCGGCGGACGCGGCCGAGAGGTTTGTAGAGCATCTGGGCAAGGGGTGTTATCTTTTCCCGCAGTCCCTGTCCCTTTTGCAGAACCTGCGCGCACGCGGCTGCACGGTGGGAATCCTGACCAACGGCATCACGGCGGTGCAGAAGAGCCGCTTCCGCCTATCCGGGCTGATGCCCTATGTGAATGCGCTCGTCATCTCCCAGGAGGAGGGCGTTTCCAAGCCCGATCGAAGGATCGTGGAGCGGGCGCTGGAAGTCCTGCGCTGCCCGGACAAGGCGGATGCCGTCATCGTGGGCGACTCGCTGACCTCGGATATGCAAGCGGCGCGCAATGCGCAGGTGGACGGCATATGGTACAACCCCAAGCGGCTGCCGTGCCCGGCGGACAACCCCTATATTCGGGCGGAGGTCACCCAGCTGCACGATTTGATTCAATTTGTATAAAAACGGAGGAGCATTATGGACGAATTGAGAGGACGGTTTCATTTTCAGCCGGAAAAGAACTGGATGAACGACCCCAACGGCCCCGTTGTTTTGGGCGAAAACCTGCATATGTTCTATCAATACAACCCCCAAGGCGCGGTTTGGGGCAACATGACGTGGGGCCATGCGGTCCTAAAGGATTTGACGCACTGGAAGCGCCTGCCCTGCGCGCTGCACCCCGATATGCCCTATGACAAGGACGGCGTGTTCTCGGGCTGCTGCGTGGTCAAGGACGGCCTGCCGCATATCCTGTATACCGGCGTGCAGCCGGAGGTCCAGTGCCTGGCGATCGGGGATGCTAAGGCGCAAAACTTTGTCAAGTACGAGGGCAATCCCATCATCGTGCGCGAGGAAGGGGAGGAACTCAACGGCTTCCGCGATCCCTTTGCCTGGCAGGAGGACGGCATGACCTACATCGCCGTGGGCAGCGGCGAGAAGGGAAAGCGCGGGTTCGCCCTGATCTACCGCAGCCAGGACCTCAAGCGCTGGGAGCGCGTGGGCGAATTGTGCAGCAAGGACGACCCTGAGGAGGACATGTGGGAGTGCCCGAATTTCCTCCGGTTTGAGGATGGCACGGCCACGCTGCTGGTCTCGCTGATGAAGGCGCAGGGTGTGTACGCCATGGATGGCGTGTACGAAAACCACGTGCTCCGCGCCGGCACCATGCGGCCCTTTGACCTCGGCAACAGCTATTATGCGCCCAACACCGTGGTCATGCCGGATGGCCGCATCGTCAACTTTGGCTGGATGCGGGAGACGGTGGAGGGCCGCGAGGCGGCGGGCTGGCAGGGCATGCTCACCCTTCCGCGCGAGATTGTCAAGCACGGCGACGGCACGGTTGGCGCGCGGCCGGTGCGCGAGATGGCGTATCTGCGCGGCGAAAGGCTGTGCGCGCGCAAGGACTTTACCCTGCGTTCGGGCGAGAACGCCTTAAAGGGCGTGCACAGCCGCCATTGCGAGCTGCTCATTGAATTTGAAGCGGGCAGCCAAGGCGAGCTGATGCTGGAGCTTTGCAAGAGCCCCAAGGGCGAGGAGAAGGCCATCGTCGGTTACGACGGCGTATCCGATTCCCTTTACGTGGATGCCGGACGGTGCGGCGGCGCGTCGGGCCGCGTGGGCGGCTATGTGCAGGGCCAAGGCATGACCACGCTGCGCGTATTCCTGGATGGATCGGCCCTGGAGATCTTTGTCAACGACCGTGAGACCCTTACGACGCGCGTTTATCCCGCGCGGCCGGACAGCGACGGGATGCGCCTGTACGCGCAGGGCGGCGTGCGCGTGAGTCGTTTGCAGGTCTTCGAAATGAAGAGCGCTTATGAGGAGGAAGAGGCATGAAGGCAAGAGAGCTGATGGCAGAGATGCTCGCCTGGTCGGACGAGCCCATTGCGGACACCGTGGATACGCTTAAAGCCGGGGACGCTGAGCGCGAGGTGCACAAGGTGGCCACCTGTTTTATCGCCACGCCCGAGGTGATCAAGGCAGCGCACGCTTGGGGCGCGGACCTGCTCATCACGCATGAGCCCACCTATTACGACCACCGCGACCACCTGGGCAACATCCCGGACAACCCGGTCATGCAGGCGAAAAAGCGCCTGTTGGAGGCGACGGGCATGACGGTCTACCGCTTCCACGATCACAGCCACGGCCGCACGCCGGATGGCATCATCGAGGGTCAGTTAACGGCCCTGCCCTGGGACTGCGAGCACGACGGCCACTTTGCCGTCACCCTCAAAGCGGCTAAGACCGCGCGGGAGATTGCGGCGGACCTGGAACAATACTGGGGGATTGCCCACGTGCGCATGACGGGCGATTTGGATACGCCCATGACGGGTGTGTCCATGATGATCGGCGCCTATGGCGATGAAAACCACATGAAAATGCTGCAAAAGCCGGAGTGCGAGGTGATCGTCGTGGGCGAGACGAGCGAGTGGCGCATCGGCGAGTACGTTCGGGATGCGGCGCAGCTGGGCTTTCACAAGGCGATGCTCACTTGCGGCCACGTCGGCAGCGAGCGCGACGGCATGAAACACCTGTGCACGCTCATTGGCCGGGACCATCCCGAGCTGCAATGCCGGTACTTCGAGTGCGGCGAGGTCTATACCTGCCTGCGCTGAGGAAGGGCCCTTTTCGGAACAACAAAGAACCGGACGCCGCGGCGTCCGGTTCTTCTTGTAGGGGGGAGATGCGCCCTGCGGGCGTTAACCCGGAAAGGGCGCTTGTGTGCGCGGGAGTCAAGGCTTTTGGGCCGCGACCAGCAGCATCATGGGGCGGCGCATCTCCTCGCGCATGCCGGGAAGATCCATCATCTCTTCAGGCGGCTGCGGTTCGACGATGTGCTCGATGCGCAGGCCGCAGGCGAGCAGAGTGCTTAGGTAGGTGGTCAGCGTGCGATGGTACTTGATCACCGGCTCGCCCAGGAAAACCGCCTCTCGCTGCCCCTCGTAGTAGTAGTTGTCCACGGGGAAGTGCAGAATGCGGCCGTCTTCATCGTAAAACCAGTCCTGGGAACCATAAGCGGTAAAGACGGGATGCTCCACGGAGAAGACAAAATCCCCGCCGGGTTTGAGCCAGCGGCAGATCTTGGCCACCAGCGGCGCGAAGTCTGCCACATAGTGAAAGGCCAGCGAGCTAAGCGCCACGTCCACGCTCTCTTCCGGCAGATCGAGATCCTCCATCGCGGCGCGCTGATAGCGCACAACGGAGGAGCGCGTCTTGGCGCGCGCCACGTCCAGCATCCGTTGCGAGAGGTCTACGCCCAGGACCGCTGCCGCGCCGCGCTCGGCCGCGTAGGCGCAGTGCCAGCCGTAGCCGCAGCCCAGGTCCAGCACGCTCTTGCCACGGAAGTCCGGCAGCAGCTTTTGCAGCTCCCGCCACTCGCCCGCGCCGGCAAGCCCCTGCAGCGAGCGCGGCATCTGGCTGTACTTATCGAAAAAGCGCGCGTCGTCGTATTTATTTTCCTTCATGGACGTCCACCCTTCTAGGCCAAATCAGAAGCCGATCACCGATCCGTCTGCGCGCGGCTCGGTGGCGCCCGCCCAGCTCTCGCCCTGGCGCAGGATCATCTGTCCCCGGCCGTATTGCGAGCCCGAGATGACGGTGATGTCATGCCCTCTGCGGCGCAGCGCGTCGATCACGGCAGGGGAGAAGGAGGGCTCCATTTCAAAGCGGAGGCCTTCGGTCCAGCAGAACCGGGGCGCGTCCAACGCGGCCTGCGGGTTGAGTCCCTCCAGGAGCAGGCGCGCCATCACCTGCATGTGCGCCTGCGGCTGCATGTAGCCGCCCATGATGCCGAAGGGGCCGACGGGCTCTCCGCCGCGGGTGAGGAAGCCGGGGATGATGGTGTGATAGGGGTATTTGCGCGGAGCCACGACGTTGGCATGGCCCTTTTGCATGGTAAAGCACGCGCCGCGGTCCTGGAGGCACACCCCCGTGCCCGGAACGAGCACGCCCGAGCCGAACCCGCGGTACAGGCTCTGAATCATGGAGATGCTGTTGCCCTCGCCATCCGCACAGCAGAAGTAGACCGTGTCCCCGCGCATCGGCGTCCCGTGCGCGTAGACCTGCGCCTTGCCGGTGATTTGCGCCGCCCGCGTGCGCGCGTAATCCTTGGAGAGCAGCGCTTCCGGCGCAAGGCGCATGAACGCCGGGTCGGCGATGTAGTGCAGGGCGTCGGCAAAGGCCAGCTTCATGGCCTCCATCTCAAGGTGCAGGCGCTCCACCTCGCCCGCGCCGGCCAGCGGCAGCGCCTCCAGGATGTTCAGCGCGATGAGCGCCGTCATGCCCTGGCCGTTGGGCGGCAATTCCCAAACCTCGTGCCCGGCAAAGCTCGTGCTCACGGGCTGCACCCAGCGGGGCTGATACGCGGCCAGATCCTCCTTGCGCAAGGTCCCCCCGGTTTCGCGGCTATAGGCGTCGATGCGCGCGGCCAGCTCCCCTTCGTAGGCGTCGCGGCAATTGGTCGCCGCCAGGCGCGCCAGCGTATCGCCCAGGTCATGGAGGGCGTAGATATCCCCCGCGCGGAAAGTGCGGCCCGACGGGTTGAAGCCCTTGACCCACTCGCGCATCAGCGGGTCCCGATGAGAGCCGAAAAACTGGGTGAATTGGTTTAGGATGGGCGCGTTGTCGGGCGAGAGCGCGTATCCGCGGCTCAGCTCCACCGCAGGGGCGAAGAGCTCGTCAAGCGCCTTGGTGCCGAAGCG
Organism: uncultured Christensenella sp.; assembly: GCA_948468595.1. GTDB lineage: Bacteria > Bacillota > Clostridia > Christensenellales > UBA1750 > Spyradocola. Next base: position 89,545 of record CAOKIU010000001.1, on the reverse strand, counting down.
GTCGCGCAGCGCCGCCCAGCCCGCGGGCGCGCCGGGCACCGTCACCGGCAGCCAGCCCTGGAAGGGGATGACCTCCTCGCCGCGCGCCTCCACCAGCTCCCGCGTCAGCAGCTGTGGGGAGAAGCCGCTGGAATTGAGGCCGTACAGCGGCTGACCCTTCATCGATACGATGGCAAAGCAATCGCCGCCCACGCCGTTGTTGGCGGGGTCCACCACGGTCAGCGCCGCGGCCACGGCCAGCGCCGCATCCACCGCGTTGCCGCCGCTTTTGAGGATTTGCAGCCCCGCCTGCGTGGCCAGAGGGTGCGACGAGGCCACCATACCGCGATGGCCGTAGACGAGGTTGCGGCGGGAGGCGTAGGGGTAGTACAGAGGATCGAACATCATCCATCTCTTCCTTTATCTCGAATTTGATTTTGCATGTAGGCGGAAAAGTCCACAAGCTGCCCCTCGGGCACATGGAAGGACTCCCGTCCGGCGTAATCCGCCAGCGCGGCGCTGAGCACCGCGGCATAGCGGCTGGGCAGCGCTGAAAGCCCCCAGCGCCCGCCCTCTTCCTTGGAAAGCACAAGGCCGTCCCGCAGGGCGGCGAGCACCCGGCACAGGTTGAGCACGGTGTATACGGGATGGCGAAGAATCGCCTCCTCAGCGTCCTCGACGTCGGCCAGGATGCTGTCCAAGTAATCGGGCCAGGGCGCCTGACCAAAGACAGCGTCCACCGGTTCCCCCACCAGGGCGTACCCGGCATGGCGCAGCACCGTCACATGCGCTGCAAGGTCGGGGTCCACGCCGTTCATCCGCCGGCAATAGCCCATAAGATCCGCCCGGCAGGCCGCAAGGTGCGCGTTGGAAAAGTGCAATACAAACGGCGCGGGATGCACAAAGGGATTGACGTGCCGGCGCAGCACCACGCTCATTTCCAGCCCCTTGGGCGGACAAGCGGGCGCAAGCTCCAATAAGGCGGAGATCAGGCGCGTCTTATGGTCAAGGGGCAAGTCCTCCTGCGCCACCACGAGGAAGTCCACGTCGCTCTGGTCCCAGGTAAAACAGCCGAAGGCCAGCGATCCATGGATATACACGCCCACAAGGTTATCCCCAAGGATGCTTTGGATCTTGCGGGCGATGACCTCCAAGAGCGCTTGGACGCGCGCATCGCCGCTCATTGCGCCGCCTCCCATTCCTCGTACAGCGCGGCGACCTTGTCTTGCAGCGCGGCGTAGCGCTTGCTCAGGGACTGGGCGCGCGCGCTGTCGGCGTAAGTATCGGGATCGCTCATCTCGATTTCCATTTGCGTCATCTGCTCTTCTAGGTCGGTGATGCGGGATTCCAGGTTGGCGATGCGCTCCCGCTCGCGGCGCGCCGCCTCCTGCGCCGCCTTTTCGCGCTTCTTCTCCTCGCGCAGGGCGGTCTTGGTCTTGGCCTGGGTCGTCTCTTCCTCGGGAAGCGCCTTTTGCGCCGACTTTTCCAGGTAGTCGTCGTAGTTGCCGATGTATTCCGTCACGCCGTCCGGCTCCATGACCACCACGCGGTCCGCGATGCGGTTGATGAAGTAACGGTCGTGCGAAACCGTGAGGATGGTCCCCTCAAAGCCCAGCAGCGCTGTTTCCAGCATCTCGCGGCTGTCCATATCCAGGTGGTTGGTGGGCTCGTCCAGGATCAGGAAGTTGTCCTGCCGGAGCATCAGCTTGGTCAGCAGCACGCGCCCGCGCTCGCCGCCCGAAAGCGTGCTCACCGGCGCAAAGACATCGTCGCCGGTGAAGAGGAAGCCCGCAAGCGCGTTGCGGATGGTCGTCTGCTCCATGCGCGGGAAGTCGTCCCACACCTCGTTGAGCACGTCCTTATCCGGCGAAAGTCCCTCCTGCTGCTGGTCGTAGTAGCCCACCTCCACGCCCGAGCCAAAGCGAGCGCTGCCGGTATCGGGCGGCTCCAACCCCATCAAAATCTTGAGCAGGGTGGACTTGCCCACGCCGTTGGCGCCCAGCAGCGCGATGCGGTCGCCCGCGCGCACATGCAGGTTCAGGCCGTGAAAGAGCTGGCGCGGGCCGTAGGATTTGGAGAGGTTTTCCGCCATCAGCACGTCGTTGCCCGTGCCGCGCCCCGCGTGGAAATGGAAATAGACGTTGTGCTCTTCCACGGGCTTGTCCACGCGCTCGATCATGTTCAGTCGCTTTTCGCGGCTCTTGGCCTTGATGTGCGCCGCCTCGGTGTTGTAGGCGCGGAATTGTGCGATGATGGCTTCCTCGCGGGCGATCTCCTTTTGCTGGAGCGTGTATTCCTTCATGCGCCGCACCATGACCTCCTCGCGGAGCTTCAAGTACCGGGTATAGTTCCCCTCATACTGCTCCACGCGGCCAAAGGAGAGCTCCGCAATGGAATTGCACACCGCGTCAAGGAAATAGCGGTCGTGCGAGACCACCACGACCGCGCCCTTGTAGGCGCGCAGGTAGTCTTCCAGCCAGGCGATGGAGCTTAAGTCCAGGTGGTTGGTCGGCTCATCCAGCAGCAGAAGGTCGGTGCGAGTCAGCAGCAGCTTGCCCAGCTTCAGCCGCGTGCGCTCGCCGCCCGAGAGGGAGGCGACCGTCTGGCCGTACTGGGCCTGCGTAAAGCCCAGGCCCGTGAGCACGCCCTGAATGCGCGAGCGCCAGCTGTAGCCGTCCTCTTCCTCAAAGCGGTCGGTGAGCTTGGCGTAGTCCTCCGAAAGCCGCTGAAAGCCCGCAGGGTCGCTAAAATGGATCTCGCCCATGCGGAGCTCCATCTGGCGCAGACGTTCCTCCATCTTAAATGTATCTTCAAAACAAGTCTCCATCTCCTGCCAGACGGTAAGCGGAGAGTTTAGGTCGTCCATCTGCGTGTGAAAGCCGATGCGCAGGCCGCGGGTCATGCTCAGCGTGCCCCCGTCGTAGACGTCCTGCCCGTTAAGGATTTTAAGCAGCGTGGATTTGCCGGAGCCGTTGGAGCCCACCAGGCCCACGCGGTGGTGGTCCTGGACCGTCAGCGTCACGCCCTTGAGCACTTCCACAACGCCAAAGGACTTTGTCAGTTGGTTGGTTTGCAGAACAATCATGGTTTTCCCCTTTCCATGGGAGGTGAGTAAACCTTTACAAATATCATTGTAGCATAAACGCCGCTTTCATGCACGGGAATTTTGTTTGTGGCCGCGTTTTGTTGACACCCAGCGCATCCCAACGTATAATTTAGGCAGTCTGAAAGGAATTGCGTGCGAAAGCGAGGGTTTATGCATATGGCAGTGATTCAAATGCCCAGCCGCGGCAAAAAAGACGAAACCGGCATGATCACCAGTTGGTTTAAAAAGACGGGGGATTGGGTCGCGCAGGGCGACGAACTGTTCTCCTTTGACACCGATGACGGCACCTTCACCGTAAAGTCGCAGAAGGCGGGGCGGCTGGTCGCCATCTTTGTGCCCGAGGGCGAGCTGGTTCACTGCCCGGCGGATGTGGGCATGCTGGCCTCTCCCGCGCCGGACGCGGTGCTGAAGATGGGCCGCATGCAGTTTGTGGATGAGAGCAAGCCCCTCTCCCCTCGGGAAGCGCCCAAGGCGGACATCGCCCCGGCAGATCCCGTGCCGGATGAGGAATCCGATGCGGAGGAGGTCTCCGCCCAGGAGGAGGCGCAGGATGCCGCCGAACAGGCCGCGATGGAGGAAGAGCTTTTCCGGGAGGTAGACGGCGATGCGCAAGAGGAAACCCCGCTGACGGAGGAACCCTTGCAAGAAGAGGAATTGGCGCAAGAGGATGCAGCGGAAGAAGAATCTGATGCAGAAGAAGCGCCCATAGAGGCCGAGGAGGAACCCGCGGAAGAAGCGCCCGCGGAGGCGGAAGCGGAACCTGCCGCAGAGCAAGCGCCCGCCGTGCCCGAGGAGGAACCCGCGGAAGAAGCGCCCATAGAGGCGGAGACGGAACCCGCCGCGGAAGCGGAAGAAGCGCCTGTCGCGGCTGAGGAGGAACCCATCGCGGAGGAAGCGCCTGCGGAGGAGGAGCTGGAGGAGGAGCCGGACCCGATTCCCGAGGCATTGGAGGCCGTGCCCCAGGCGGATGAAGCGGAGGATACGGAGGCGGAGGAATCCGCGCCCATGCCCCGCCCCGCGTGCCTGACCGCGCAGGTGGATATGACCGTCTGCATGGAAATTGCGTCGCGCACGGGCGTGAGCGTGAGCGCGATGGTGCGCTTTGCCGCCATGCACACCGATTCCGCCGCCCTGCTGGACGAGGTGGGGGACGGCACCCTTCGCGGCATGAGCGGCCGCGACCTGCCCAACGTGTGCGATCTCGGCGATTACGGCATCACCGGGGCCATGTGTACGGCGGGGGGCGCGCCCTGTTTCCTCGTGCCGGCCGTGCACGATGCCTGGCGCGTTGACGGCGACGCGATGGAGGTCTACCCCTGCCTGCAACTGTCGCTCTGCTTTGACGAGAACAATATCTCCATGGCCTGCGCCGCCGGCATGCTTGCAAAGACGCGCGCGCACTTGGAGAACCTCATCGACCTTCTGATCTAGGTCGCCCTTTGGAGGAAACCTGCCATGCTGAAAATAGAGCACTTGACCAAGACATACCGCGGGGCTTCGCGCCCGGCTGTGGACGACCTCTCCTTGGAGGTGGCGTCGGGAGAGATCTTCGCCTTTATCGGCCACAACGGCGCGGGGAAGACCACCACCATCAAGGCCGTGGTGGGCGCGCTCGCCTACGATGGCGGGGAAATCACCATCGACGGGCACGACCTTGCCCAGGAACCCCTTGCCTGCAAGAGCATCCTGGCCTATATCCCCGACAATCCCGATCTTTACGACCACCTGACCGGGTGGCAGTACCTGCGCTTTGTCGCCGACATCTACCGGGTGGACGCCGAAACCCGCCGGCGCCGCATCGAGCAATACGCCAAGGAGCTGGAGATCTACGACCGGCTGGCCGAGCTGATCGGCGGCTATTCGCACGGCATGAAGCAGAAGCTCGCCTTTGTGGCGGCCTTTTTGCACGAGCCCAAGCTGCTGGTCCTGGACGAGCCCTTTGTGGGCCTTGACCCCAAGGCCGCCTTTACCGTAAAGCAGATGATGCATGAACTGTGCGGCCGCGGCGGCGCGATCTTCTTCTCCACCCATGTGCTGGACGTGGCGGAAAAGCTGTGCGACCGCGTGGCCATCATCAAGGAGGGGCGCTTGCTCTGCGCCGGCGGCATGCACGAGATCCTGCACGACCGCTCGCTGGAGGACGTTTTTTTGGAGCTGGTGGACGAATGAAGACGCTGTTTCAATTGATGAAGCCGGACTTGATGTCCATTTATGGGATCAACCGCTTTTTACACCGGCAAAAGGGCGCCGGCCGCGCCGCCCTCCGGCCGGTGCTGGTGGGCGTGGCGGTGCTCTATTGCGTGGGGATATACCTCTTTGGCATTGCCGAACTGCTCCAGCAAATGGGCGCGCTGGACGTTTTGCCCATGCTCGCCCTCGCCCTTTCCCTGGTCTTTCCCCTGATAACGACGACCTTCCGCGTGGAAAACGTGCTCTTTAAGTTTCGCAATCAGGATGCGCTCTTGGCCATGCCCATTCCCACGCGCACCTTGGTGGCCTCGCGCATCCTGGTGCTGACCTCCTTTGACGCGGTGACGGCTTACCTGGTTCTGCTGCCCGCGGTGGCGGTGTATGCCGTCTTGGCCCAACCTGGCGCCGTTCCGGTGCTCTGCTTTGCGCTCTGCGCCCTGCTCTCGCCGCTGCTATCGGTTTCGATCAGCGCGGTGCTGGGATGCCTGCTGTTGCGCGTCACCTCCCGCTTTATGCACAGCAAGGCGATCAATATCATCGCGGGCTTTGCCTTCTTTGGCCTGGTCATGGCGCTGAGCTTTTCCCTCAATTTCACCATCGCGCAGGGCGATCTTAGCGGGATTGCGGGCATGATTGACGGCCTTGCCGGGATTTTCCCCTTCTCGCTTCTCTACAAGGCGACAATGGGCGGCGCGCTGGAAACGCTGTGCTTTGCGCTGCTTTGCACGGGCTGCTTTGCGCTCAGCGCGTGGCTGATCTCCACGTTTTACGACAGGCTGGCCGTCCTGCTCACGCCGCGTGCCCGCCGCGCGCGCGGCGGGGACCGGCCGCAGGCCGTGCGCACGCCCCGCAAGGCGCTGATATGCCATGAACTCAAGCGGTATTTCGCCATCCCCATCTACGTGCTCAACACGGGATTCGGCGCGATTCTGATGCTCCTGTTCAGCTTCTTTCTGGCTGTTATTTCCCCGCAAAAGCTGGAGAGCATGATGGACACGCCGATGATCGCCCAGTACATGCAGACGTTTGTGCCGGCTATCCTATCGCTGTTTGTGGTGATGAGCTCCACCACGGCTTGCGCGATTTCCCTGGAAGGCAAGTCCTTCTGCGCAATGCGCGCCATGCCGGTGCGCACCGCGGCCTACCTGTGGTCTAAGATCGCCGTCAATCTGCTGGTCACGGCGCCGGCCGCCTTGATCAGCGCGGCGATCCTCGTCTTCGCGCTGCGCTTGCCGCCGATTAAGGCGGTTGCGGCCCTGGTCACGCCCTTGGCCTGCGCGCTGTTCTCCGCGGCTACGGGCTTGTATTTCAACCTAAAAATGCCCAAACTGGATTGGCAGACGGAGACGGCCGTGGTCAAGCAGAGCATGAGCGTGCTGGCGACCATGCTGACGGGCTTTGTGGTCGCGGGCCTGATCTTTGGCCTGTCGATGTGGACCGGCGCGCTCCTGGTCCTGGACGCGGCGCTCGTCGCCCTATCGCTGTTGGTGCAAAGGCATAATATCCGCCGGGGGTTCGGCAGCATGCTGGCAAAGCTCGATTCCTGATTAGAACCGCCGCAAAGAGGCCTCCGCGCAGTTTAACTGCGCGGAGGCCCCTTTATGGAAAAGCCGCTCTTTACAGATTCAGCGGGGACGTCAGCCGCAAAACCAAGTGGTCTGACCGGCGGCGAGCAGGCGCGCAAACTCCGCAATGTCGCGGAAGGGCGGGCAGAGGACGCCCGCGCCGCCCGCATCCCCCACCTGATGCACGTCGGACCCCGCCGACATGAGCAGGCCGTTCGCCTTGGCAAAGGCGAGAGCGCGATCGTTGTGGCTGTCGTGGCGAGGGTTTGCGTTGCACACCTCCACGCCGTCCATCCGCTCCGGCGCCTGGCAGGTGAGGTATTCGCGGAAGGGATGCGCCTGCAACAGCAGCCCGTTTTTCGTGCTGTGCACTTTTTCCAGCAGTTTTTCCAGCGGCAAGAAGGCCAGACAGCCCAGATCCACAAGCTCCTCCGGCGTCACGCCGTAGATCAAGTAATCCTCGGGCCCCGCGGCGATGCGCACTTCCAGCGCGGGGAAGACCTTTAGCCCGATGCGCTCGCCCTCCTCATGCGCGGCGCGGTAGCCTGCATAGTAATCGCACACAAGGCGCTGGGCATAGTCGGCCCCGCTCTGCGCATTCTCAAAGAATTCCGGCGTATAGTGATCCGTCACAATCACCGCGTCGTATCCGGCGTCCTTGACCGCGCGCACCATCTGCGCGGCGGGCATTTTGCCGCAAAGGCTGACCTCCGCGGTGTGTGCGTGCGTCTCCACCTTCCATTGGTTCTGCATGTCAATCCTCTCCCTTCAATAGATTGCGTATGTCTCCGCGCGCCATGGCCGCAAGCGCGCACTGGCAGACGGCCTCCGCGTCAAAGCGCGCGTCGTGCGCGGCGGCGGCGCTGGCGAAATCCGCCCAAACGCGCGCCGCGACCGCCGCGTCCTCCACGCCGTAATGCGCCATCAGTTCGCGCAGGCTGGGCATCTTGTAGGGCCGCCCGCCCGGCAGCCGCAGCACGCGCGCAAAGCGATACATCGTGCACATGCCAAAGCGGTTGGGCAGGGGACCGAATGCCTTTTCCAGAACCTTTTTGTCGCTGTTGAGGTTGTGCGCCACCAGCGTGGCCCCGGAAAAGTCGCCCAGCACTTCATCCCGCGCGCTGGCGCAATCCCTGCCGTTTTCCTCCAGCCACTCGCGCGTCAGCCCGTGTACGCGCAGGGAACCCTCGTCCATCTCCCGCACGCGAAAAAAGAAGTTTTTGCACGCGCGGGTCTGGCCATCCACGAGCACGTAGGCCAGCTGCGCCAGTTCCGCGCTGGAGGAGCTGTACTCCGTGTCCAGAAAGATCACCTTCACGCCTGTAGTTCCCCCAGGTACCGGGCGATGCGGCTAAGCCCCTCCGCCACAAGGGAGGGCGGCGCGGCCAGATTGAGCCGCATGAAGCCCTCGCCCGCGGCGCCGAAATCCGTGCCCGCGTTCAAGCGCACCTTCGCCCTCTCGTTGAGCTCCTGAGAAAGCGTTTTGCAGTCCTTGCCAAAGGCGCGCAGGTCCAGCCAACAAAGATAGGTGCCCTCGTTGGGATAGACCTTCGCCCCCGCGCGCGTGAGCTGCTCCACCGCCATGTTCCGGTTCTCAAGGATGATCTCCTTGACCTGGCGGAGCCACTCGTCCCCGGCGGTATAGGCCGCGGTGGTTGCCAGCACGCCCAGCAGATTGCCGCCGCCCATGCCGATTTCCGCGGCCTTCTCCGCAAGGGCGGCGCGCATGTCCGCATCGGGAATGAGGAAGGTGGAGTGGTCCAGGCCCGCAATGTTGAAGGATTTGGTGGCCGAGACCGCAGCCGCCACGCCGTGGTCCGCGCCCTTGAGCGTCAGCACGGATGTATGCACATGTCCGTCCAGCGCAAAATCGCAGTGGATTTCGTCGGAAACGAGGTAGACGCCATGCTTTTTGCATAGATCCAGCACCTTTTGCAGCGTCTCGCGCTCCCAAACGCGGCCGGTGGGGTTGTGCGGCGAGCACAGCAGCATCAGCTTGCAGCCCTCCAGCTTGCGGTCCAGGTCCTCAAGGTCCATCTCCCAGCGGCCGCTCTCCGTCTCCCGCAGAGGGTTTTCCACCAGCTGCCGCTTGGCCAGGTTGACCACGCGGGTGAAGGGGCCGTAGACTGGGGGCTGAATGAGCACCTTTTCGCCCGGCAGGGTCAGCGCGTGGACCGAGAGCAGGAGCGACTTGACCACGCCCGGGGTAAAGAGCATGTCCTCCCGGGCAATGCGCATGCCGTGGTGGCGGGCGTAGTAGTCGATCACGGCGCGGTCGTCGTCCTCTGCGCGCCGGGTGTATCCCAGCGCCGCGTGGGAGATTCGCGCCTTGAGCGTGTCCATGATGCCTGGCGCACAGGGGAAGTCCATGTCCGCCACCCACATGGGCAGCACGTCCGGGGCGCAGTTATCCCACTTGAGGCATTGGGTGTTGCGGCGGTCAATTCCCTCCAAAAGCTTGTAATCCATTTTGTTTCCCCTCTTTTTATCTGTAGGTCTTGAGCAGTTCCATGGCCCGCATAGCGTCCGCGGCAAAGTCCTGGCAGGTGCCCTCGACGCTGACGCAGCCCGAATACCCGCTCTTTTTCAGGCGTGCGAAAAAGTCCGCGTAGTCCGCCTCGGACCCATCGCCCGCGCTTGGATAGGCGCGCGACGCGCGCTCGGCAATGTGGCAGTGGATCACGCCTAGCTCCACCGCGGTGGCGGCCTCGCCTCCCGCCATCATGTGATAGAGGTCGGCCAGCGCGCCGACATTCTTCCGGCCCACGCGCCCGGCCAGATATTGCGCCTCGGCCACATGGTGGAGGAGGTTGCACTCCTTAGCGCGCAGCGGCTCAATGGCGATGGACAGCCCGTGCTCCGCCGCCATTTCCCCCGCCAGGTCCAGATAGGCGGCCAGATACGCATAGCCCCTTGCAAGGGGCATGCCCTCCGGCAGGCGGCGCGCGCCGCCGGAGCCAAAGACCACGACCTTCACCCCCAGCTCCTGGGCGCGGGAAAAGGCGGTCTTAAGGTACGCGCGCACGCGCGCGCCCGTTCCCTCCGGCCCGCACAAGGGGTAGTCGGCGGGAATCATGCCGTTCATCGCCTCCACCGGCAGCGGCGCGGAGCGCACGGCCGCCCGGCAGGCGGCGTATTCCGCCTCCGTCATGCGCGCCACCTGCGTCATGCCCATTTCCACATAGTCATAGCCCAAGCGCTGCATCAGCGGCGCGTTTTCGACGGACGTGCAAATGCCCAAGCGAATCATGTTCTTCCTCCTCATTTCAGCGCGACGCCTGCGTCCGCCGCAATGCCCTTGACGCGCGCCACGGCCTCAAGATACGCTTGGTCGCCCGTCAAATGCTCGATGATCATGGGCAGGTCGGGGGAGAGGGTCTCCGCGCGGCGGATGTAGTGCGCGATGTCCAGGTTGCCCAAGCCAACGGGAACCTCCTCAAGCAGGCTGGTCATTCCCGGATTGAGCAGCGAATCCTTCAGATGGCAGCTGCGCACGCCGCTGCCCAGAAGGTCAAAGACGTGATCGATGAATTCATGGCTGTAAAGATTGTTTCGGGGCGTATAGACCCAGTTGGTGATGTCGATGTGAACGGCGAAGGCCTCGCGGTCCACGCGCCGGATGAGCTCCAGGTACTGCTCCGGGGAATCGGGGATCATCCACTGCATGGCCTCCATGCAGTAGGCGGTCCTTTGCGGTTTAACGCTGTCGATGATGAATTGGATGGAGCGAACCGTCGCCTCAAAAGCCTCGGGGGTGTAGTTTGCGCGGTGAAAGCCGTCCCATCGCGTTCCGCCAAAGGCGCCCGCGATGTTGACGCAGCAGCGCGCGCCGAGCTCCTCCGCCAGGCGAAGCTGTCCGACGCATTTTTGCAGCGCCGCCTCGCGCTCGGCCGCGTCTTGGGAAACGGGATTGCTCCAAGCGCCCACCTCCGCGATGAGCAGGCCGGCGTCCCGGCACGCCGCGGCGTAATCCGCAATCACGGCGTCGGGAGCGGTATAGTCCACGGGAAAGACCGCCGCCGATAACCCCAGCGCACCGAGCGCGCGCGCCCATTCCGCGGGCGTTTCATGCCTCAGAACATGAGAAATTCCCAGTCTCATAAAGCGAACACCTCATTTCGTCTCTTGGGTCAGCAATACCAGTTGGGCGGGGTGGCTCCGTATGCGCCGGGATACCAGGCGCGCACCTCCTCGCATTGGCGCACCATCACATCGACCTGCTCTTGGCCGAAGGGGATGGCCCAGGGGATGGAGGAGAGCTGGTTGCTGGCGATATAAAGCGCCAACAGCGGCCAGAATGCGTCCGGAACCTCGCCGCCGAAGTAGGCGCGCAGCATGGCGCTGGCAAAGGCAGGGCTGCTTTCCACGCACCAGGTGATGCGGTTCAGCTCCTCCCAGGGATCGCCCCAATCCATGCGGTCGAAATCCACCACGCCCAAGCGGCCCTGCGCATCCAGCACCATGTTGCCCACGTGGTAATCCCCGTGCTGAAAAGTGGAGGGCCGACCGTTCAACAGCGCCGCGTTGTCCAGCACATAGCGTTCAAAGTCGTCGCAGGAGGGAAGGGAGTACGGACAGGCGCGGTAGAGCTCCACCTTGCGCCGCATCTTTGCGCCAAAGCGCTCCGCCCAGTCCGGCGTGCCCTCGGGCGCGGGGCGCGCGTGCAGCTGGCGCAGAATGGCGCCCGCCTGCTCGCCGGCGCGGCGCTGCTGCGCAACGGAAAGAGAGGGAAGAAGCTCCTCGGCGGGCTGACCCTCCACCCAGGTCAGCAGCGTGTACACCCCGCCTTCGCACGGGCCAAAGCGCACGGCGCGCGGGATGTTGAGGGGCGTGCCGTTCCAAAGGCGCAGGGTCTGGAATTCCCGCTCGCGATTTGCCGCCTTGTCCTTAGCGGTGATGCGCAGCAATAGCTCCCCTTCGGGGGCGCGGACGCGGTACTTTTCATCTCCCGACCAACCTGCCGTCACAGGGGTGATTTCGCTCCAGGAGTCGCTGTGCTCAATTCCTCTAAACATGAGTCTCCCTCCCTTTTTGCGCCAACAGATTTTTCTTCGCTGCCTTTCATTATACATCATCTTTCGCCCTTTGGGAAGTTCCCGCCAGGCCTAGACAGGCTGAAGATCAAACGACGCGCGCCCCGAGCTGGGACGCGCGTCGTTTGATCTTCATTAGCGGTTGTATCGTAGTTGCGCGGCAAGGCGCGGGATCATTGCAGCCTGGGCAGGTCGTCCACCTCGGTGCGCGCCTGGTTGAGCAGCTTGTGGCGCAAGGCGTACAGTTCGTAGGAGAGGTCCACCTTGTAGACGTGGGGATTGAGCCTGCGGCGATACTGCTCCCAGAGGGTGGAGATCTCCTTTTTGCAGTAGGCTTGGATCTCCTTGAGCGTGGGACAGTTGTAGACGCACTTCCCGTCCACAAAGACCGGCACGAGCAGGTCGCGCATGGTGTAATCGGTGTAGGTCTGGCGCTTCCAAGTGTCCACCGGGTGGAAGATGGTCAGGGGCTTGCTCTCGTCGATCACCTCGTGCTCCAGCATGATGATGTCGGCCATGGCCATGCCCTCCGGGTTGTAGATGCGCTGCACCTTTTTAATGCCGGGATTGGTCACCTTCACCGGGTTTTCCGAGATCTTGATCTTGGGCACGATTTCGCCGTCGATGACCTCGGCGCTCATCTTGTACACGCCGCCCAGCGCCGGGCAGTCGTCGGAGGTGATCATCTTGGTGCCCACGCCCCAGCTATCGATGCAGGCGCCCTGCTGCTTGAGGTCCCAGATGACGTTTTCGTCCAAATCGCCGGAGGCGCAGACCTTGGCCTTGGGGAATCCCGCCTCGTCCATCATCCGGCGCGCCTGGCGGGAGAGGTAGGCCAGGTCTCCGCTGTCCAGGCGGATGCCCAGCGGCTCGTGTCCCTTGGCGCGCAGCTCGTGAAAGACTTTGATGGCGTTGGGCATTCCGCTGCCCAGCGTGTCATAGGTGTCCACCAGCAACAGGCAGGCGTCCGGGTAGGCGTCGGCATAGGCGCGGAAGGCGGTCAGCTCGTCGGGGAAGGACATCACCCAGCTGTGCGCGTGGGTGCCCGCCACCGGCACGTCGAACATCTTGCCCGCCAGCACGTTGGAAGTGGAGCCGCAGCCCGCAATCAGCGCTGCGCGCGCGCCGTAGAGGCCCGCGTCCGGTCCCTGCGCGCGGCGCAGGCCGAACTCCATCACCAAGTCGCCCTGCGCGGCCTGGCAAACGCGCGCGGCCTTGGAGGCGATGAGCGTCTGGTGGTTGATGATGTTGAGAATCGCCGTCTCCAGCAGCTGCGCCTGGAAAATGGGCGCCTTGACGCGCAGAAGCGGCTCGTAGGGGAAGACCACCGTGCCCTCGGGCATGGCGTAGATCTCCCCGGTAAAGTGGAAGTCCTTGATCTGGTCGAAGAAGCGCTCGTCAAACAGGTTGAGCCCGCGCAGGTAGTCAATATCGCTCTGGTCAAAGTGCAGATTTTTGATGTAATCGATCACCTGCTCCAGACCTGCGGCCACGGCAAACGCGCTTCCGCCCGGGTTCTGACGGTAAAACACGTCGAAAACCGCCACACGGTCGGTGGAGTCGGACATGATGTAGCCGTTCATCATGGTCATTTGGTAAAGGTCGGTGAGCATGGTTAGATTGCGCATGGAAAATTCCTTCTCTCTTTTTTGCTTGGGGTAGAGTTAGTTCTCATCGTCGCCGTTCGTCTCTTCAGTTCCGTCCGCGGCATCGCCGCCGTCCGCCTCTTCGCCGTCGTCCTGCGCGTCGGTGGCTTCGTCCGCGATGCGGCCGACCATTTCAGCGCCCAGCAGCATGGCGGCCGCGTCGGCATCGCCGTCGCGGTTGGGCTGGCTGTGCTCGGAATCGTCATCCGGGCTTTCGCTCTCAAGCGCGGGGTCCGCGTCGTGCCGCACCAGCACCAGCCCGGGATCGAGCGCCGCCTCTGCCTCCGCCTTGGCGCCCTTGCGGCGCTTTGCATAGCGTGCGATGAGCACGATGGAGAAGGCGACAACCATGATGATGGACAGCACTTGAGATACGCGCAGGCCGTTGGGGAAGAAGATCAGGTTTCCGATGGGCACGCCGCCCTTGAGCATCCAAAGGCTATCGGTGCGCAGGCCCTCGACAAAAGCGCGCTCGATGCCGTAGAGCACCCAGTACCACAGGAATACGTTGCCGGCAGGGGCGTTTTTCGCCTTGCGGCGATAGATGAGCAGGAAAATGAAGATGAGGAAACAGACCGCGGACTCATAGAAAAAGGTCGCCATGTGCCATTCCCCCAGCCGCTCGATGTAGACGGCATAGGGAAAGAACTGCCACTTGGGGTTGACCACGAGCTCGCCAAAGGCTTCCTGGTTGAAGAAGTTGCCCCAGCGGCCGATGGCCTGCCCCAGCACCAAGCCGGGGGCGACGAGGTCGGCCAGGGTCCAAAAGGAGATTTTCTTCCACTTGGAAAAGATCAGCGTGGCCAAGACGCCGCCGATGATGGCCCCGTAAATGGCGATGCCGCCCTCCCAGATGTAGAGGGCGCGCACAGGGTCCGCCGCATATTGCTCCCATTCAAAGACGACATAGTATATGCGCGCAAAGACAATGGCCACCGGCACGGTGAGCAGCGCATAGTCCAGCATGCAGTCCGCGTCAAGCCCCTTGCGCCGGGCCTCCTGATAGACCATGATTACCGCAAGGACAACCGAGAGGGATATCAATATGCCGTACCAGTAAATGTCGCGGCCGAAAACGGTAAACGCAACCGGATTTGGACAGAACATGGCTTCCTCCTTGTATTTTTGCTTCTACTTCCCCTGCCAAGCAGAGGTGCAAGATCATTATAGAGCGCAAATCTTTTCCAGTCAATCAAACGGGCGAACAATACAATAAATTCACAAATGAAAGGGCGGGGAGAGAAGGGCAAAAAAAACCTCCAGCGCCGCGGGGCAAACGCCCATGGCTCGGGAGGTTTTTTCGCTATGCCGCCGCGGACGACTCCGTGCCCGCGGGCTTGATCTTGGCATACAGCTCGTCGAACTTCTTCTTCTGTTCCTCAGTCATGTTCTTGCCGCGGGTCTCCTCCGCAAGCGTCTTGACCTCGGTGCACAGCGTGGGGTCGGCGGTCACGGCGACGTTGGTGATGCCCGCCTCCTTGGCGGTGATCTTCTCATTGACCATCTCTTCGATGCGGTCGGTCAGCGTGCCCTGGTACTGCGCGTCAAAGGTCAGGCCGATGATGGCCTTGTTCCCCTGCGCGACAACGTCAACGGTGTCCACTTCGCTCAGCTTCTCCACTTCCATCTTCAGCCCTTCGGTATCCACCGCCATCATGTCGGTTCCGGATTCCGTGGGGGAAACGGAGGTGTCAGGGCTGGCCATGGGGCTGTCCATGGGGGACGGCTCGGCGCTCTGGCTCTGCGTGGGGATGGGCGTGGTGGTCACCGCGCTCGGCTTGGGCGTGGGCGACGTGCTCGGTCCGTTGCAGGCGCAGCCCGTCAGCGCGACCACCACAAGGGTCGTCAGCAACATGAATTTGATCTTCTGTTTCAAAGGTTTTCGCCTCCTTCGGGCTTTATTGTGCTCCATACAGGCAAAAGGCATACCTTGGCCGAACAATATTTTTATCCGGCGCCGCGCGCGGCTGCCGTTGCAAAAAGCCGCGCCAGCATGTATAATAGGATGGATTAGAAAACATTGCGGCGCATGCGGCGCGAAGGACGGGAAATAATGAAAAAAAGATCCTTTATCATAGCGATTCTGTTGGCGGCGCTCCTTATGGTGCTGCCCGGCTGCAAGAGCGAGACGATGGACGTGCAGTCCCTTCTCCCGCGGGAAAACGTCACCCAAGCCTCCGTCGATTTTCTCAGCGTCGGCGTGGGCCAGAACATTCCCAGGATTAGCCACGCGGTCGCGGATGCGGACTGCGCCGCGCTCCTTGACGAGGTTTACGCGGCAGCGCCCGTCACGGTGGAGATCCCGGAAAACTACTCGCCGGAGCTTAACGCCTCGCACGAGATCTATCTGACCACGTCCTTGGGCACCATGTCCCTGCTCTATGACGAGTATCAGAATATCCTCAACGTACCCATCAATCGCAAGGTCAAGGATCAGGCGGTGCGCGTGTATCTGAGCCTCCGCCCCGCCGGGCTTTCCCAGCTCCTGGCCACCTGGCAGCAGGGGCTGAACACGCAGAATACGCCCCCTGCGCCGGACGACCAAACGGAGGACTTCCCGCCCGATGACGCCCAACTCCGGGCCGCGCTGGATACCACGCTGTTCGACCTGGTGGGCACGCCGATTGATTTTGCGCCCTCCGCCTATGCGGGCGAGCATGCCAGTGCGCTGTATTACGCCTTGGGCAGTGAGCGCCGGCCGGAGCTTGCGCAAGACCAAGCGCTCGTCGTGGCCGCGCCGCAGAGCGGCGAAACCCGGCAGGTCAGTATTTCCGAAATCGTCGAAAACGATTATTATATCCTGGTTCGCGTCGCCTTTGGCGAGGCGATGGCAGGGCAGGATGCCTTGCCTGCCGCCGTGCTGTGCCGCCGCGCGGACCTGGAAAAGGGAAAGCCCATCGTCTTTTTAGATGGCGACCGCAACGTCCTGTATGTGCAGGCGCCGCTGGGAGAGCCCGGCGCGCAATCTCCGGTTGACCCCGCGCAACCGGAGGCCGGCAACACGCCGGACGCGGCCTTGACGCAGCCGGATGTCACCGCAGCGCCTACCGCCACGGCGCCGCCCGCCTCGCCGTCCACTGCCGCCGGTGGCGAGGAAAGAGATGACGAACCGCTTCAGCCGTAAAAAAATCCGCATAGCAATCCCTGAGCCGGACATAATAGTGGCGAGGTGATTGAAATGCAGAACAACAACAAGAATCAGAACCAGAACAAGAACAACAACCAGAACAACAACCAGAACAAGAACAACAACCAGAATCAGAACAACAACCAGAATCAGAACAACAACAACCAGAACAACAACCAGAAGAATCCCTACGAGGACTGAAGGGAAGCTTTTCCCGCACCGACGGCGGCGGGCTTATCGGCCATTGGCTTAGAGCCGAGCGCCACTGACCCGCTGGGATCTTGGACGGGACTTCCCATCAAAAACGAAATCCCGGTCCAGGATGTGGACGATCTCTGATCAGAGCCGTCCAAAGGCTGCCGAAGTTTTTCGGCGGCCTTTTGTCATGCGCTTAAAAAAGGGGCGGTCTTGCGGCAAGGCCGTCCTTTTTTTATCGAACAAAAGGTGTTATAATGGAGGAAAACAATGGCAGGAGGAAAGAGTCCATGGCGGATGACTTGCTGGACCTGGCCAGGGCCGCGCAGGGGGCGTGCCCCTGCGGCGCTACGCACGCGATGCGCACGCGCGAGATCTACATCGGGGAGGATTGGACCGCGCGCTTGACCGCTCTTGCGCGGGAGCTGGGCGCGGGAGGCGTGACCTTGGTTGCGGACGAGCGCACCTTCGAGGCCGCCGGGCGCGATGCGGAGCGCGCGCTTGGGCAGGAGTTTCCCGTCAAGACCGTGCTGCTGCGCGGGCGCGAACTGCACGCCGACGCGGAGAGCATCGGCAAGGTGCTGCTGGGCGTGAGCGAGCGCACCAAGCTTCTGGTGGCGGTGGGCTCGGGCACCGTCAATGATACGACGCGCTTCGTCGCCCATCGCGTCAAGACGCCCTATTTGGTGGTGGGCACCGCGCCGTCCATGGATGGATACGCCTCCTCCGTTTCCCCTGTGCTGGAGGAGGGCATGAAGATCACCTATGAAGCCGTTCATCCCGAGGCTGTGCTCGCTTCGCCCCGCGTTTTGTGCGCCGCGCCGCGCGCCATGGTGGCCGCGGGCCTTGGCGACATGCTGGGCAAATACACCGCGCTGATGGATTGGAAGCTCTCCTCGCTCTTGACGGGCGAGCCGTTTTGCCAGCGCATCGCCGGCTTGATGCGTCAGGCCGTGGAAATCTGCCGGCAGAACGCCGCGGGCCTGGCGGCGCGCACGCCGGAAGCCGTCACGGAACTGACGCGGGGGCTGACGCTCTCCGGCCTGGCCATGCAGATGATGGGTAACTCGCGCCCCGCCTCCGGATGTGAACACCACCTCTCCCATTTCTGGGAGATGCGGCAGCTGCAAAGGGGCCAGGGCGCCAGCCTCCACGGCGACAAGGTGGGCGTGGCCACCCTGCTCATTGTGGAGTTCGCACACCGCTTCTTTGCGAAGAAGCGCCCCCTAAAACCCGTTGACCGGCAGGCGTGGGAGCGGCGCATGCGGGCGGCCTATGGCGATTTGGCGGACGGCTTTTTGGCGCGCAATCCCCTGGACCGCGAGGAGGCCACCAGCACCCAGGAGCAGTATGACCGCCTTTTGGCGCATTGGACCGAGCTCAAGTCCCAAGCGGACGCGCTTTGGGAAAGCCGCGAGGAGATGCTTAGGATGCTGGCGGAAAGCGGCGGCCCCGTGCATCCGGACCAGGTCGGCGTCCGGCCGGAGGACGTGCGCGACGCGCTTTTGTGCGCGTGGCTGCTGCGGCCGCGCTTTACCCTGCTCAAGCTGGCCTTTGACCTGGGCGTGTTGGAGGAGATTGTCGATGAGATGCTTGCATGACCTGACGTTTGAGCAGATACGCGAAAAACTGCGGCCGGTCCGCTGCTTTTTGCTGGATATGGACGGCACGTTTTACCTGGGCGACCGGCTCATTGAAGGGTCGCTGGACTTTCTTGAGGCGGTCAGGCGCACCGGACGCCGCGCCCTGTTTTTGACCAACAACTCCTCGCGGTCGGTAGAGCACTACGTGCTCAAGCTGCGCCGCCTGGGGGTAGAGGCGGACCCGGAGGACATTCTCACCTCCGGACAGGCCGCGGCGCACTACCTCCTGCGCGAGCACCCCGGCAAGCGCGTGTTTTTGCTGGGCAATCCATCCCTGCGGGAGGAGATGCTGCGCCTCGGCGTTCCCCTGGATGATGAGCAACCGGAGATGGTGCTGGCGGGATTTGACACCACGCTTGACTACGCCAAGATGTGCAAGGTATGCGACCTGGTGCGCGCGGGGCTGCCCTACGTCGCCACGCATCCCGACTTTAACTGCCCCACGGAAAGCGGATTCGTGCCGGACATCGGTGCGATCATGGCCTTTATCGAAGCCTCCTGCGGCAGGAAGGCCGATGTGGTCATCGGCAAGCCGCACCCGGAGATTGTGCGCGCCGCGCAGGAGCGCACCGGCCTTGGCAGGGAGAGCCTGGCCATGGCGGGCGACCGCCTCTATACCGATGTTGCAACCGGGGTCAACCACGGCCTGTGCTCCATCCTGGTGCTTTCGGGGGAGAGCGGACTTGCGGATATCGACCGCTATGGCATCGAGCCGGATCTCATCTTTAATCAACTGGGCGATATGATTCCCTATCTATGACCTTGGAAGGACGAGCGGGCAGTCCGGTTTGCGGCCGGAGCCCAAGAGAGAAGGACGAAGGAGGGCGCAAATATGGAACCGTTGAAGCTATGGGACAAAACGCCGCTGTATGATCCCGCTGTGGGGCAGCCGGAGCCGACGCTCCAACCGTTTTTGCTCGCCGATGGCGCGATGCACGGCGCGGTGATCGTCTGCCCGGGTGGCGGGTACACGATGAAGGCCGAGCACGAGGCCGCGCCCATCGCGCGGCGCATGAACGAGCTGGGCTACCACGCCTTTGTGCTGGATTACCGCGTGGCCCCCTACCGCCACCCCGTGCCGCTGATG
Organism: uncultured Christensenella sp.; assembly: GCA_948468595.1. Lineage (GTDB taxonomy): Bacteria > Bacillota > Clostridia > Christensenellales > UBA1750 > Spyradocola. The sequence continues at coordinate 69,974 of CAOKIU010000001.1, read as the reverse complement.
GACGCGCAGCGCGCCATTCGCTTTGTGCGCCACTTTTCCAACCGGTTTGGCGTTTATAAGGATAAGATTGCCATTCTCGGCTTTTCCGCGGGCGGCCACCTGGTCTGCTCGGCGGCGACGCTGTATGACGAGGGCAATCCCGCCGCGCCGGACCCCATTGAGCGGGAGAGCAGCCGGCCCGATGCGTTTGTGCCCTGCTACCCGGTGGCCTCGATGCACCTCTATTGGCACGAGGGCTCTGTCATGAGCCTGATGGGGGAGCAGCCGGATATCCGGCTGAGGCGGGCGCTGACGGCGGAATACCAGGTGACCAAGGATACCCCGCCCTGCTTTTTGTGGCATACGGCCGAGGATGGCGCGGTGCCGGTGGAAAACAGCCTGCGGTTGGCCAAGGCGCTGGCGGGGCACAACGTGCCCGTCTCGCTGCACGTCTTCCCCTTCGGCCCGCACGGCGTGGGGCTGGGCCGGGAGGACTCGCCCCTTGCGGAGGACTGGCCTGCGCTGCTGGGCGATTTTCTCAAGAGCTTGGGATTTTAGGAGGGTGCGAGCATGGAAAACATTTTGCTTTGGGAAGAGGAAACCCCGGCGTTTGATGAGAGCATCGGCCAGCAGCGGCCGAGCATCAAGCCCTTTTTGCTGGGCGATGATAAGCCCCATGGCGCGGTGATCGTCTGCCCGGGCGGCGGGTATGCGATCAAGGCCGACCATGAAAAGGACCCCATCGCCCTCAGGCTCAACGAACTGGGCCTCAACGCCTTTGTGCTGGACTACCGCGTGGCCCCCTATCACTTCCCGGCGACCTTTATGGACGCGCAGCGCGCCATTCGCTTGGTGCGCAGCCGCGCGGAAAGCTGGGGCATCCCCAAGGACAAAATCGCCATCATGGGCTTTTCCGCGGGCGGGCACTTGGCGGGCATGTGCGGCACGCACTTTGACGCGGGCAATCCCCAGAGCGCGGACCCGGTGGAGCGGGAGTCCTGCCGGCCCGACGCCTTTGCCCCCTGCTATGGCGCGCTCAACGTCAACATGCTGCGCTACGCCGATTTCAACCAGTGCATGACCGGCAAGCGCGAGCTGAGCGTGGAGGAGGCGCGCGCCCTCAGCCCGGAATACCAGATTGCCAAGGACACGCCGCCCTGCTTTTTGTGGCATACGGCCGCCGACGCCGTGGTGCCGGTGGAAGCCAGCATCGACTTTGCGCAGAAGTGCGCGGATCAGAACGTGCCGGTGTCCCTGCACGTCTACCCCTTTGGCCGGCACGGCATCGGTCTGGGCGACGAGAAGGATGCGCCCGGCGCGGGCACCTGGAGCGCCCTGCTCGCAAAGTTCCTGCACCAGCTCGGGTTTTAGGTGGCGGATGCAAAAAAAGGGAATGTCCTTACGGACATTCCCCGCCACAGCGAAGCGCTCAATCCAAAATGGTCACCTGACCAAAGACGCATTTGACCTCCATCTGCGTTTGCAGGCCGTCGCCCAGGACATAGACCTTGTCGCCAAAGCCGGGTACGCTGCCCTTGGGCGTGGAAACGGCTCCGAAGGCGCAGGTGCATACCGTGCGCACGGCGTAGCCCTGCGGCAGGCGCACGGTGGCGTTGCCGAACAGGCAGGTGATGCGGGTCACAGGCGCGGGCGGCGGCGTGAGATCCACCGTGGCGTTGCCGAAGATCAGGTTTAGGGCAGGCGACTGCGCGCCTACCGCGATGCTGCCGTTGAAAAAGACGTAATCGCCCCCGCCCGAGGCGTACTGCGTCCGATTCATGCCAAAACCGCCGGTGAGCAAAAAGACGCCGCTTTCCAGCAGCAGAATCGCAAAGGCGACCGCCCAACCGGAAAAGTCCAGGCGAAACAGGATCTTGACAAGCAGAATGAGTCCCACCACAATGCAATAAATCGACCAAAAGATGCGCATGCGCGTCATGTTACCACTCCTTCTCGCAAGTAGTATATACTACGCGGTGGGGGGAAAATCCTTTTAAACACACAACATAAGGAGGATGAAGAGAATGCAGGCAAAGGTTTTTTTGAACGCACAGGCGACGCTGGGCGAGGGCCCGCTCTGGGACGACGTGCGGGGCTGCCTATTTTTCGTGGATATTGAGGGGAAGAAGCTGCACAAGGTGACGATGGCGGGGGAGGACACGGTCTACGACATGCCTTCGCGCATTGGAACGGTGGGGCTGACGCGCTCCAGGCGCCTGATCGTGGCGCTGGAGGCGGGGCTTTATCTCTTCGATCCGGAGGAGCGGGCCTTTGAGTTCCTGACGCAGCCGGAGACCGACCGCAAGGGGAACCGCGGCAACGACGGCAAGCCCGACCCCGCGGGCAACATGTGGATTGGCACCATGCCCATGGAGCAGGGAAAGCTGGGCGCGCTCTACCGCGTGACGCCGGACAAGGCGAGCGTCAACGTCATTGACGGTCTGGGATGCGCAAACGGCATGGGCTGGAGCCCCGACCACAAGACGATGTATTTTATCGATACGCCGTCGCGCGCGGTGTGGGCCTTTGACTTTGACCAGCTGACCAGCAGCATCAGCAACCGCCGGGTGGCTGTTGACTTTTCCAAGGCCGAGGAGAGCGAGGGCGGCCCCGACGGCATGACCGTGGACGCGGAGGGAAAGCTCTGGGTGGCGCAGTGGGGAGGAATGCAGGTCGCCCGCTATGACAATGTGACGGGGGAGAAGCTCGACCAGGTGGATGTTCCCGCGCCCTGCACCTCCTGCCCCACCTTTGGCGGCGAGAATCTGGACAAGCTCTTCATCACCACGGCGGGCTTTGGACGGGAGAAATACCCGCACGCCGGCGACGTTTTTGTCGCGGATGTGGGCGTCAAGGGCATGAAGGCGTTCCGCTTCGGCAGAGAATAAGGGGCGCGCCGGACGCCCGTATCAGTGGGAACGGAATGGAAGCGGATGCATTTTATCAACGGAAAGGCGGAGAAAGACACATGATGACGGATATTGAAATCGCCCGGTCGGTCAAGCCCCAAAAGATTGCGCAAATTGCCGCGGAGCTGGGCCTGGACCCCGAGGACTTGGAGCCCTATGGCCACTATAAGGCGAAGATCGATCCCGACAAAGTGCCCCAAAGCGGCAACGGCAAGCTGATCCTGGTCACCGCCATCAACCCCACGCCGGCGGGCGAGGGCAAGACCACGGTTTCCATCGGCCTGGCCGATGGCCTGCGCCGCCTGGGCAAAAAGGCGGTGCTGGCGCTGCGGGAGCCGTCGCTGGGACCGGTGTTCGGCGTCAAGGGCGGCGCCGCGGGCGGCGGGTATGCGCAGGTCATCCCCATGGAGGACATCAACCTGCACTTTACCGGAGACCTGCACGCCATCACCGCGGCCAACAATCTGCTGGCGGCCATGGTGGACAATCACATCCAGCAGGGCAACGCCCTGGGCATTGACCCCAGGCGCGTTCAATGGCGCCGCTGCATGGACATGAACGACCGCCAATTGCGCGATATTCTTTCGGGCCTGGGCGGCAAGGGCAACGGAATGCCCCGCAGCGATGGCTTTGACATCACCGCGGCCTCGGAGGTCATGGCGGTCTTCTGCCTGGCCAGCGATCGAAAGGACCTGAAGGAGCGGCTCCAGCGCATTGTGGTGGCCTATACCTTTGCGGGCGAGCCCGTCACGGCGGCCGACCTCCACGCCCAGGGCGCGATGGCGGCGCTGCTGGATACCGCGCTCAAGCCCAACCTGGTGCAGACCCTGGAGGGAACGCCCGCACTGATGCATGGCGGCCCCTTTGCCAACATCGCCCACGGCTGCAACTCCGTCATCGCCACGCGCACGGCCTTGAAGCTGGGCGACTACTGCGTGACCGAGGCGGGCTTCGGCGCGGACTTGGGCGCGGAAAAATTCCTGGACATCAAGTGCCGCATGGCGGGCCTTGCGCCCAGCGCGGTGGTGGTGGTGGCCACAATCCGCGCGCTCAAGTGCCATGGCGGCGTGCCCAAGACGGAGCTGGGCAAGGAAAACCCCGACGCGCTGAAGCTGGGCATTGGCAACCTGCTCAAGCACGTGGAGAACATGCGCAGCGTCTATTCCCTGCCCGTTGTGGTGGCGCTCAACCGGTTTGCCACCGATACGCAGGAGGAGCTTGCGCTGGTGGAGAAGGCGCTGCGCGCCATTGACGTCAACGTGAGCCTGTGCGACGTGTGGGCCAAGGGCGGCGAAGGCGGCATGGACCTGGCGCGGGAGGTGCTGCGCCTGACCGAACAGCCCTCGCAGTTGACCTTTGCCTATCCCTTGGAGGAGACGCTGGAAAATAAGATCGCCCTCATTGCCCGCCGCGTCTACGGGGCCAAGGACGTGGCCTTTGCGGCGGGCGTCAAGACGCAGCTGCGCAAGCTGGATAAGCTCGGCCCCATGCCCGTTTGCATGGCCAAGACGCAGTACTCGCTCTCCGACGATCCCAAGAGGGTGGGCCGGCCCAAGGACTTCACCGTCACGGTGCGCCAGGTGCGCCTGAGCGCGGGCGCGGGCTTTGTGGTGGCCTTTACCGGCGAAATCATCGCCATGCCAGGGCTGCCCAAGGTCCCTGCGGCAGAGGCCATTGACGTGACCGATGCGGGCGAGATCGTCGGCCTGTTCTGACGTGCGGGCAAAGCCGTCCGCCGCTTGCTCCCTACCGCGCAGGCCGCCTGCGAAATGATAAAGGTAAAAGGGAAGGGGCCTTGCCCCTTCCCTGCGCCTCTGCAAAACGGCGCTCCCGGAAAAGAATCCCGGGAGCGCCGTTTTGCGGGTCATGCGTCCTTCATCTGCATGTTGTGGAGTTTAAAGTAAATGCCGCCCTGCGCCATGAGCTGTTCGTGCGTGCCCTGCTCCCGAATGCGCCCTCCGCGCAGCACGTAGATGCAGTCGCACTCGCGGATGGTGGACAGCCGGTGCGCGATGATGATGGTGGTGCGGCCGCGGGAGACGTTGCGCACCGACTGCTGAATGAGCTGCTCGGTGTCCGTGTCGATGGAGGCCGTGGCCTCATCCAGGACAAAGACCGCCGGGTCATGCGCAATGGCGCGCGCGAAGGAGAGAAGCTGGCGCTGGCCCGCGGAAAAGGTGGAGCCGCGCTCGGTGACGGGATAATCCATGCCGCCGGGCAGCTCGCGGATGAACCCATCCGCGCAGGCCAGCTTCAGCGCGGCGTCCACCTGCGCGTCCGTGATCTCGTGATTGCCCAGGCGGATGTTCTCGGCAATGGTGCCGGAGAAGAGGAACACATCCTGGAGCACAACCGCCACATGGCGGCGCAGCTGCTCCAAAGAGAGGGTGGAGATGTCCCGCCCATCGAGCAGGATGCGGCCCCGCTGAATGGTGTAAAAGCGGGAGATCAGCGAGATGATCGTGGATTTGCCCGCGCCCGTGGTGCCCACAAAGGCGATGGACTGCCCAGGCTCAATGGTGAAGGAGACGTCCTTGAGCACCCAGTTCTCACCATCATAGGCAAACCACACGTGCTGAAACTCCACGCGCCCCTCCACGTTGGGCACCGCCTCGCCTGACTGGGTGTCCTCCAATTGCGATTTGTCGTCCAGCAGCTCGAAAATGCGGTCGGTGGAGACCACGGCCGAGGAGATGGTGGTGTATTTCTCCGCCAAATCGTTGATGGGCTCGAAGAATTGCTTGATGTAGTTGGTAAAGGCGTAGAGCATGCCGATCTCCAGCGCGCCCAGGCCAACCTGCTTGCAGCCGTACCACAGAAGGATGGCGATGCCCAGCTGGTTGACCACCTCCACCAGCGGCCGCATGAGGCTGTTCATGCGCACCTGCGTGCGCGCGGCCTTGTAGTAGCCCACGTTAAGCTCCTGAAACTCGGCGTTTTTCTCCTTTTCTTTGCGGAAAATCTGCACCAGACGCATCCCCGACATGTTCTCGGCGAAAAAGCCGTTGATGCGGCCGGTGAGGGACTTGAGCTTGACGAAGTTGCGCCGCAGCTTGCCGCGCACCAGCACCGTGATCAGCACGATCAGCGGCACAACGGCAAAGGCCACCAGCGCCAGACGCCAGTTCATGATCAGCATCATGGTCACGATCCCCAGCAGCATGAAGGCGTCCTTGAATAGGTTCACCAACACGTCGGAAAAGAGCTCGTTGAGGGTTTCCACGTCGTTGGTGGCGCGGGTGATGAGCCGCCCGGAGGAGAAGTGATCCAAGGTCTGCATGGACATGTGCTGAATGTGGGTAAACACCTTGCGGCGGATGTCCATCAAAATGCTCTGGCCCATGCGGTTGACCATCACCGCCTCGGTGACGTTGAGCGCGGAGGAGAGCGCCACGCACGCCATGTAGGAGAGCGCCAGCACCCATACCGCGTCCAAGCCCTGGTCCGGCCGGCCCGCCGTCAAATACCGGTCGATGACGACCTCCAGGATGTAAGGCTTGGCCAGCTCAGCCGCGTTGACCACAACGACCATGAAGAGGCAGAGCAGCAGCACCTTGAGCTGCGGCATCAGGAAGGGCATTAACCGGGTCAAACCCCTGCGTTGCTCATTCATCCTTGCCCACCTCCGCATTCTCCTGTTTGCGCGCCGTGCGGGCATACTGCCCACCAAGCGCCATGAGCTGTTCATGCGTGCCGCGCTCGATGACGCGGCCGCGCTCCAAGACCAGAATTTCGTCACAGTGCATCAGCGCGCTGACGCGGTGCGCCACAATAATGCCCGAGGCGCCCTTTGCAAACACGCCGTCCAGCTCCTGCCAGATGTTCAGCTCGGTCTTGGCGTCCACGGCCGAGAGCGCGTCGTCCAAAATGAGCACCTTGGGATGCTTGACCAGCGCGCGCGCGATGGAGATGCGCTGCTTTTGCCCGCCCGAAAGCGTCATGCCGCGTTCGCCCACCTCGGTTTTAAAACCCTGCGGAAACTCCATAATGGAGTCGTAGATATCCGCTTGCCGCGCCGCCTCCTCAATGTCCTTCATGGTGGCATCCGGCGCGTAAAAGCGGATGTTTTCGGCGACGGTGGAGGAGAAGAGGAAGTTATCCTGCGGCACGTAGCCGATGCCGTCGCGCAGGGTGTCCAAGGAGATGTCGTGCAGGTCCACCCCGTCAAAGGCAACCATGCCCCGCGCGGGGTTATACAGCTTGAGCAGCAGGTTGCACAGCGTGGTCTTGCCGCTGCCCGTATGCCCCAGGATGCCCAGGGTCTTGCCGGGCTTGAGGGAGAAGGATACGTCGCTTAGGGCCGCGTCGCCACCGTCGGGATAGTGAAAGGTGAGATTGCGCACGTCGATGGCGCCGCCCAGCGGGCCCTTGTGCAGATTGCGGGCGGCGTCCACCACCATGGGCTGGGTTCTGAGCACCGCGGCGTAGCGCTTGAGCGAGGCCAGGCCGCGCTGGAGGATGTTGGTCACGCGCGCCACCGCCTGAACCGGGCTGACGATGAGCGTTAAATACCCGTTGAAGGCGACGAAATCGCCCAGGGTGATCACACCCGTGCGCACCAAATGGCTGCCGTAGATGAGGCTGATGGTAAAGCTGATGCCGAAGATAAAGGCCACCATGGGGCTCATGGCCGAGGAGACCCTGACCATGGAGACATTGGTATCCAGCATATTGCGGTTGAGCGACTCAAAGCGCTCCACCTCCGGGCCCTCCTGCGCGTAGGCTTTGATGACGCGGATGCCGGAGATATTCTCCTGCACGCGGTCGGAAACGTCGGCAAACGCCTCCTGCACCTTGCGGAAGCGAACGCGCGTGATCGTGCCCAGCTTGAGTATCAGCACCAGCAAAAACGGGATGGGCAACAGGCAGAAAAGCGCCAGCCTGCCGTCAATGCCCGCGCTCATCTGAATGATGGAGAACACGCCGGTAAACAGGCTGGTGCTGGCCAGCGCCACCGCCGGGCCGAAGGTCATGCGAATGGCGTTGATGTCGTTGATGGCATAGGCCATCAGGTCCCCCGTCTTTTGATGGTTGAAAAAGTCCATGCCCAGCGTCTGCAAGTGGGTAAACAGCGTCTTGCGCAGCCACATTTCCATGCGCCGGGCGTTGCCGTTGATGAAGGAACGCCAGATGGCGCGCGTTATGAAGATCCCCACGGCGGCCGCCACCATCAGGCACAGTTTATCAAGCACCGCGCGCTGGTCGATGACGCTCTCCCGCATCAGGTCCACAGCGTCGCCCAGAAGACGCGCGGGAATGACATCCAACGCGGCGTTCATGATAAGAAAGAGCATGCCCGGCAAATATCGCCAGCCGTGTTTTGCGAAAAATCCCTTGAGTACCCCCACTGTTTCCTCCTTTTGCGGGCGGCGTTTGTTTCTATCGCGCCTGCGGTATCGATTTCCCAAATTGATTATAACATAACTTGGGAGAAAATTTCCACCTGTCGCATAATTTTTGGAGTTTTGCCCAAAATAGGGTCAAAGAATCAAGGAGGTACGGTGAATGGAATTCAAAGGATCACGCACCGAGGCGAACCTGATGGCGGCGTTCTCGGGAGAGTCGATGGCGAGGAATAAATATGACTTTTACGCGAAGGTCGCGCGCAGCGAGGGCCTGATTCAGGTCGCGGAGATCTTCGAGGAGACGGCGCGCAACGAGCACTACCACGCCAAGCTGTGGTACCGCTCCCTGGGGAACCTGGGCGGCACGCTGGACAACCTCAAGGACGCGCAGGCCGGCGAGCACTTTGAGTGGACGGATATGTACGCCCGCTTTGAGCGCGAGGCCCTGGACGAGGGCTTTGAGCGCATGGCAGGGCTCTTCCGCATGGTGGGCAACATCGAGCGGATGCATGACGAACGCTACGGCGTGCTCATCGCGCAGTTGGAAAAGGACCTGATGCTCAAAAAGGCCAAGCCCATCCGCTGGATCTGCACCGTGTGCGGCCGCGTCCACGAGGGCACCGAGCCGCCCGAGTTCTGCCCGGTCTGCGGCCATCCGCGCGGCTACTACAAGCCCGCCGAAAAGATCACCGATGTGTAAGGCAGCGCTGCCAACAAATCGCGGCAAACAAAGCCGAACCCCCGCAGGCCGAAGCGGCCTGCGGGGGTTCCTTTGCAACAGCCTGGGCGCGCTACAGCGCGTCCTTGGGGCACGCCTTGGCGCATTCGAAACACAGGATGCACTCCGTCCCGTTTTTTCGCCTTCTCGAGTTGTCCGTCATATCCACATTCATGGGGCAAACCCTCTTGCATTTGCCGCAGGAGACGCACTTGCTCTGGTCGCATTGGATGCGCAGCAATGAAAAATAGGACATTGGTTTTAAGAACACGGTGATGGGACACAAATACTTGCAGAAAGCGCGGTTATCCTTTAGCGCAAAGGCCAGCGCGATGCCGGCGGCATAGTACGCGACGTTGCCAATGATGAACGCCCAGAACATGATTTTTTCCATATTTCCCACATGGGCAAGAAACAGGGCGCCGACGAAGACAAGGGACAGCGCGAAGGTGAGATAGCGAATCCAACCCCATTTTTTGCGGGGATACCGCGGTATTTTGTAGGGGAGCAGGTCCAAAATCATGGCCGTCCAACAGGCGTACCCGCACCAGCCCCGGCCAAAGACCAGCGGGCCCAGGATTTTTGCCACGGCATAATGGATGGTCGCCGCCTCAAATACGCCCGTGAACAAATAGTACCAGAAGCCCTCAATCTGCATGTTTTCATTGCAGATCAGGCCGAGATAGACGAGGATATAGGTCCCAACCAGGAACTGTGCAACCCTGCGCGCGTGCCTGTAATGCAGCTGGTATAGCGCAAGCGCCACCGCAAGGGAGGTGCCGATATAGCTGAAATTGAATAGGTAAAAGGCGTTGTCCTTCGTCAGCCAAAGCGTGACGGCCACACCCTCGAAGATCAGCCACATGAGGATGGGGATGATGAATTTCTTTATTTTGCGCGCGCCTTCCTTCACGCCTAACTCCCCCTTTGATTCCGCCGGCGCGGGTGAAATGTATCGTTTCTTTCATTATAAGGCGGGGATCACGCAAATGCAAACGGTTCTATAGGGGAAATCGACGCGGACAAGTGCGGGAGCGCTTAAGCGCTCCCGCACTTGTCCGCGTCGGAAATTAACGGAGAACCTTTTGCAGCCACTGACCGGTGTAGCTCCCCGGCACGAGCGCCACGTCCTCGGGCGTGCCCTCGGCCACAATCCTGCCGCCGCCGTCGCCGCCCTCGGGCCCCAGATCGATGATGTGGTCCGCGGTCTTGATCACATCCAGGTTGTGCTCGATGACCAGCACGGTGTTGCCCGCGTCGGTGAGCTGTTGCAGCATCTGGATGAGGCGCTCGACATCCGCCATGTGCAGGCCGGTGGTGGGTTCGTCCAGAATGTAGAGCGTCTTGCCGGTGCCCGTGCGCGCCAGCTCCGTGGCCAGCTTGATGCGCTGCGCCTCGCCGCCGGAGAGCTGGGTGGAGGGCTGACCGAGCTTGATGTAGCCCAGGCCCACCTCGTAAAGCGTGCGCAGCTTGCGGTAGATCTGTTTGTAGTTCTCAAAAAAGCCCATGGCCTGCTCTACCGTCATGTCCAGCACGTCGTAAATGCTCTTGCCCTTGTAGCGCACCTCCAGCGTCTCCCGGTTGTAACGGCGGCCCTTGCACACCTCGCAGGGCACGTACACATCGGGCAGGAAGTGCATCTCAATCTTGATGATGCCATCGCCGGAGCAAGCCTCGCACCGGCCGCCCTTGACGTTGAAGGAGAAGCGGTTGGCCTTGTAGCCGCGCGCCTTGGCCTCGGGAACGCCGGCAAACACGTTGCGGATCAGGTCGAACATGCCGGTATAGGTCGCGGGGTTGGAGCGAGGCGTGCGGCCAATGGGCGACTGATCGATATCGATGATTTTATCCAGCTGGTCAATGCCGTCGATGCCGTCGTGCGCGCCGGGGCGCGTGTGCGCGCGGTTGAGGTCGCGGGCAAGGACCTTGCGCACGATCTCGTTGACCAGGGTGGACTTGCCCGATCCGGAGACGCCGGTGACGCAGGTGAAGACGCCCAAGGGGATGTGCACATCGATGTTTTGCAGGTTGTGCTCGCGCGCGCCGCGCACGAGCAGCTCGCCCGTGGGCTTGCGCCGCGCGGAGGGCACCTGGATGCGCCGCGCGCCGCTCAGATACTGGCCGGTGAGGGAGTTGGGATTATCCATGACCTCCTTGGCGGTGCCGCAGGCCACGATTTTGCCGCCGTGCACGCCCGCGCCGGGGCCGATGTCCACCAGGTAATCGGCTTGGCGCATGGTGTCCTCGTCGTGCTCGACCACGATCACGGTGTTGCCAATATCCCGCAAATGCTGAAGCGTTTTGAGCAGCCGGTCGTTATCGCGCTGGTGCAGGCCGATGGAGGGCTCGTCCAGAATGTAGAGCACGCCCATGAGCGAGGAGCCGATCTGCGTGGCCAGGCGGATGCGCTGGGCCTCGCCGCCCGAGAGCGTGCCCGCCGAGCGGGAGAGGGTGAGGTATTCCAATCCCACGTCGCACAGGAAGCCCAAGCGGCTGTCGATTTCCTTGAGGATTTGCTGGGCGATCATCGTCTCCTTTTCGGTGAACTTGAGGGCGGAGAAAAAGTCGCGCGCCTTGCGCACCGATAGCTCGGATACCTCCGCGATGTTGCGGCCGCCCACCGTAACGCCCAGGGAGATGGGCTTGAGGCGCTGGCCGTGGCAGTCGGGGCAGGGAATGTTGGACATATAGCCCTCGTATTCCTCGCGCATGCCAGGGGAATTGGTCTCGCGGTAGCGGCGCTCCAGGTTGGGGACGATGCCCTCAAAGGGCGCGCTGTAGGTGGAGGAGCGTCCATCGCGCTCATAGTGCAGGGTGAGCTTTTCCCCCTTGGTGCCATAGAGCAGCACGTCAAGCGCGCTCTGCGGCAGTTCGCGCACGGGCACGTCCAGGGAGAAACCGTATTTTTCCGAGAGCGCTTCCAGGTACATGCTGAACATGGAGGTTTCCGAACCCGAGTTCCAGCCGCTGACCTTGAGCGCGCCCTCGTTGAGCGTCAGATCGCGGTTGGGGATGACCAGGTCCGGGTCGATGCGCATCAGCGTGCCCAGGCCCGTGCAGGTGGGACAGGCGCCGTAAGGGTTGTTGAAGGAGAACATGCGCGGGGTCATCTCCTCCATGCTGATGCCGCAGTCCGGGCAGGCGTAGTTCTGGGAGAAGAGGAGCGCCTCCCCATCGATGACGTCCACGACGATGAGCCCGCCCGAGATGCCCATGGCGGTCTCCAGCGAATCGGTCAAGCGCTTATTCACGCCCTCGCGCACCACCAGGCGGTCCACAACCACCTCAATGGTGTGCTTTTTGTTCTTGTCCAGTTTGATTTCCTCGCCCAGTTCGTATAGACTGCCGTCCACGCGCACGCGCACATAGCCCTCGCGCTTGAGATCCTCCAGAACCTTGACGTGTTCGCCCTTGCGGCCGCGAATCACAGGGGCCAGAACCTGGAGCCGGGTGCGCTCGGGAAGGGCGAGAATCTGATCGACCATCTGATCCACGGTCTGCTGCTTGATCTCCTTGCCGCACTTGGGACAGTGCGGGATGCCGATGCGCGCATAGAGCAGGCGAAGATAATCGTGGATCTCCGTCACCGTGCCCACGGTGGAGCGCGGATTTTTGCTGGTGGTCTTTTGGTCGATGGAGATGGCGGGGGACAGGCCCTCGATGTAATCCACGTCGGGTTTCTCCATTTGCCCTAAGAATTGGCGGGCGTAGGAGGAGAGGGACTCGACATAGCGGCGCTGCCCCTCGGCGTAGAGCGTGTCAAAGGCCAGGGACGACTTGCCCGAGCCGGAAAGGCCGGTGAGCACCACCAGTTTGTTGCGCGGCAGCTCCACGTCCACGTTCTTGAGGTTGTGTTCGCGGGCGCCCTTGATAAAAATGCGATCGTTCATGGGAGAATAAACCTCCTACTCGTTCCCTGTGGAATCCCTTTTTACAGTAGCCTCGCTGCTCTCCTGTTCGGAGGCTTTAAAGTAATCCGTCACCAGCCGAAGGGCAATTTCCTTTGCCGCGGTGCTGGTTGGCTTTTTGCCGTCTGTTCTACCAAGATAAACGCAGAAATAAACGCGACTTACGGCGTTTTCCGCAAACCCGGAGAACCATGCGTCCACCGTGATGCCTTCCGCCTTGCCCGTTCCGGTCTTGCCATAAACCGCAAGCTCGGCATCCTCCTGCGCGTCGACGCGCATGACCTTCCTCAATTCCCTTTGGGCCGTTTCCGAATACGCGGAGGATTCCCCAAAGATGCGCTCCATCACCTCGGTCTGCTCCTTTGGGGAGATGGCCAGGGACGATTCAATCCAGAATCCCGTCAACGCGCGGTTCTGGTTATTGGTGTTCAGCCGCCCCTCCCAGTCGGAAAGATCACAGTTTCCATAGTGGAGCCGGTCCAATTCCTCCTGCATCCGTTCCCGCCCGATCTCGTCAATGACTTCCCTGAAATACCAGACGCACGATGTGCGAAAGGCCTCCTCAAAATCGAGATCGCCGTTCCATGCTTCATTCCAGAATGTTTCGCCGCTCCATTTGCGCGTGGAATGTTGCGGATCGATTGCGCCCTCCTCCAAGGCGATCAGGGAGGAGATGATTTTGAATGTGGAACAGGGCGACCGCCTCGTTTCGGCCAGCGCGCGATGATAGAGGGTAAAGCGCGGGGCGGAGGCATCGTACAGAACCGCCGCGCCATTGAGCCCGTCAAAATACGGCGCCCAGTCGGCTTCGATGATTTCGAGCCTTGCTTCCATGGGCACGATCGTCGGCTCTTGCGGAAGATCCGCGGGTCCCGCAGCCGGCGCTCCGGTTTCTCGCAGCTTGACCGGTTCCGGCGCCCTTGTCTTAGGCTCCGGCGCGTTTGCCGCGCCCTGCCCGCCGAGACAGCCGGTCAATAAAGCCGCGCAGATCGCGCCGCAGCCCGCGGCCTTTATCCATTGAAAAGGTGGTTTCATAACCGCATGCTACTTTCTGCGCCGCTTGCGCTGAGCGCGGCGGCCCGCCGGGGTGTTGTCCGTTACGACCTTCTCGCCCTTGAGCGAGAGGATCTTGTCGCGGTATTTTGCCGCGGCTTCGAAGTCCAGACGGCCGGCGGCTTCGAGCATCTGCTCCTCCAGGTGCTGGATGGCCAGGCGCTTTTCCTCCTCGTCCAGGACGTTTTCCCCGCTTTCCTCGGGCGTGCGCGATACCACCAGCAGGTCCGCCACCGCCTTGCGCACGGTCTGCGGCGTGATGTGATGCTCCTGGTTATACGCCATCTGAATGGCGCGGCGGCGGTTGGTCTCGTCGATGGCCTTGCGCATGGAATCGGTGACGGTATCGGCGTACATCACCACTTTGCCGTCCACGTTTCGCGCGGCGCGGCCGATGGTCTGGATCAAGGAGGTTTCGCTGCGCAGGAAGCCCTCCTTGTCGGCGTCCAAAATGGCGACCATCTCCACTTCCGGCAGATCCAGTCCCTCTCGAAGCAGGTTGATGCCCACCAGCACGTCAAATTTGCCCAAGCGCAGGTCGCGGATGATCTGGATGCGGTCCAGCGTGTCCACGTCCGAGTGCAGGTAATTGACCCGGATGCCCAGCTCCTTTAGGTAGTCGGTCAGGCTCTCGGCCATGCGCTTGGTCAGCGTCGTGACCAGCACGCGGCAGGACCGGGAGGTGACATCGCGGATGCGGCCCACCAGGTCGTCCACCTGCCCCTCGGCGGGAACCAGCACGATTTCAGGATCGATCAGGCCCGTGGGACGGATGATCTGCTCCACGGTCTGGCCGGTGGTGGCCATCTCATAGGGGCCGGGCGTGGCGGAGACGAAGATGCGCTGGCCGATCTTTTGTTCAAACTCCTCAAAACGCAGCGGCCGGTTGTCGAACGCGGAGGGCAGGCGGAAGCCGTATTCCACCAGGTTTTTCTTGCGCGCATAGTCGCCCGCGTACATGGCGCGCACCTGCGGGATGGTCACGTGCGATTCATCCACCATCAAGAGGAAGTCCTTGGGAAAGTAGTCCAGCAATGTAAAGGGCGCTTGTCCGGGCTGGCGGCCGTCAAAATAGCGGGAGTAGTTCTCAATCCCGGTGCAAAAGCCGATCTCGCGCAGCATCTCAATGTCGTAATTCGTGCGCTGTTCCAGGCGCTGCGCCTCCAGGAGCTTGTCCTGGTCGCGGAAGAACTGAAGCTGCTTGGCCAGGTCCTGCTCGATGACGTCGATTTGCCGGTCGAGCTGTTGGCGGGAGATGGCGTAATGGGTGGCGGGGAAGATGAGCGCGTGGGACAGGTGCGCCGAAACCACGCCCGTGACCGGGTCGAACTCGCTGATGCGGTCGATTTCATCCCCAAAGAATTCCAGGCGAAGCGCCTTGGACTGCTGGCCAACGGGAAAGACCTCCAAGACATCCCCGCGCACGCGGAAGGTGCCGCGGGAAAAATCGATGTCGTTGCGGTCGTACTGGTTCTCCACCAGCAGCGCGATCACATCGTCGCGGTCCTTTTCCATGCCCTCGCGCAGGGAGAGGGTCATGTTTTCGTACTCCGAGGGGTCGCCCATGGAATAGATGCACGATACCGAGGAGACAATGATCACGTCCCGCCGCTCGGAGAGCGCGGCCGTGGCGCTGTGGCGCAGGCGGTCGATCTCGTCATTGATGGAGGAGTCCTTTTCAATATAGGTATCGGTCGTGGCGATATAGGCCTCAGGCTGGTAGTAGTCGTAATAGGAGACGAAGTATTCCACCGCGTTATCCGGGAACAGCTCCTTAAACTCCGAACAGAGCTGCGCCGCCAACGTCTTATTGTGCGCCAGGACCAGCGTGGGCCGCTGCACCCGCTCGATGATGTTGGCCATGGTGAAGGTCTTGCCCGATCCCGTCACGCCCAGCAGCACCTGCGTCTTTAGGCCGTCCTCCAATCCCTCCACCAGCGTGTCGATGGCCTGCGGCTGATCGCCCTGCGGCGTCATCTTCGACTTGATTTTGAACTGCGGCATACACGCTCTCCTCTCATCTGTTCGCCTAATCGTATTCTCCTATTATAGCACATTCCCGCGCGTTGTTAAGCGGTTTTCGATATTCTTAATCCCGCGTTCGCCTAAAGAATGAGCGGTTGTTTTTGGCAAGGGTTTGCATTAAAATAATCCTAGGCAAATACCGGACGTATAGGAGGAGAATACCATGAGGATGAAGACGGACGTGGTTGTGCTGGGCGGCGGCATGGCGGGCATTGCCGCGGCGTTGGCCTCCGCGCGCAGCGGCGCCGAGACGCTGCTTGTGGAAAAGGAGTACGCGCTGGGCGGGCTGGCGACGCTGGGGCTGATCGTGGTCTACCTGCCCCTGGACGACGGCCTGGGGGTCAAGATGTCCGCATCCCTGAGCGAAGAGCTGCTGCGCTGCGCGCTGGAAATCGGCCCGGGGGAAATTCCCAGCGCATGGGCGGACGAGAACGCGCCCCAGGAGGCGCGGCGCGGCGTGCGCTACCAAGTGACCTACAACGCGGCGTCCATGATGATCGCGGCGGAGCGACTGCTGCTGGACGCGGGCGTCAAACTGCTCTATGACGCGCGCCTGTCGGGCGCGGAGACGGAGGGCGGGCGCGTCAGGTCCATTTGGGTGGAAACCAAGCGCGGGCGGATGGAGGTGGAGGCCGCTGCGTTTGTCGATTGCACTGGGGATGCGGACCTGTGCTTTTTCGCGGGAGAAAAGACCGTGGACGACCCGACCAACCGCCGCACGGGCTGGTACTACAGCTTTGACGGCGAGGCGCTGCGCCTCCACCAGCAGACCGACCCCATTTATACCCAGATTCCCGAGGGTTCGCGCCTCTATTCCGGCACCGATCCCGAGGAAATCACGCAAAGCCTCATCGACCAGCGCGCGATGATTCTGAACCATGTGCGCGACCTTCGCGCCGGCGGCAATCCCGGCGCCTATCCGCTGCTCATCCCCGCCTATCACGGCCTGCGCATGACGCGGCGATTGGAGACGAGCGCACACTTTTCCGAGGATGCGCACGATTACGTGTGGTTTCACGACGCCATTGGCATGATCGGCAATTGGAAGAAGAGCGGTCACCGCTATAGCATTCCCTATCGCGCCATAAAGGCGGAGACCTTTTCAAACCTTTATGCCGCGGGCCGCTGCTGCTGCGCGGAAAAGAGCGGTTGGGATTTGACGCGCGTCATTCCCACCTGCGCGGTGACGGGAGAAGCCGCGGGGCTCGCCGCTTCCTGGCAGGCGCAGCGCGGCGCGGCGCCCACAGCTCAAACCGTGCAAAGCCTTGTCACCGGCCAGGGCGGGTTGCTGCGGCCGGAGCTCTTTGACCGGCAAATCTAACCCTCGAAATCGTTGAAAAGCGCTTCATGTTTTGCCGCTCCTTGGCATACCCTTTTGCGGGGGGATGCCGATTGGAAGCGTTATCCAGAATGTTGATGGGTCCGATGACCACCGCGCCGCTGCTGCTTTGCGCGCTGGGTGTGTTGCTCAAGCGCACGCCGCACGTCAAGAACTGGGCAATTCCCTGGGCATTGACGGCGGCGGGCGTGGCGCTGGGATTGGCGTCGACGTGGAAGAGCGGGCAGGTGGGAACATGGCTGATGGAGGGAGCGACACAGGGCGTGGTGGCGGCCGCGATGAGCCAATGGTACTACCAGATGTGGAAGCAGGCCGCGGTGGACCGAAAAAAATAGAGCATGCTTTTGACGCCTTCACGGGATACTAATGCCGTGGAGGTGTTTTTAAATGGAAAAAGATCCGCGGAACGTGGACGCTCTGCACGTGGAAGAGCTGAAAAATGACTCGCTTGCGAAGTATATGGAGCAGGACAAGGTCTTTCCCGACATGACCAGCACGGTCTCGGCGCAGGAATGCACGGGCCTATTCCCGAGAAAGCCGGAAAACGCCGAGGAATACGAGAACCTGCAAGAGATGTACGGGATGGAGATTCCCAAGAAAAAAGACGCCGAAAGGGAAACGAGGTGACGGGCATGGACGGCGGATACAACATCTATGGTCCGAAGGGATTTCACGAGCTGATGGAGCACAGTCCATCCGCCAACGAGTACTTTTCCTCCTTGCCGGAGGAAGTGCAGGCCAAGATGCTGCGCAAGGCAGGGGCCATCACCACCGAAGACGACCTGCATGCGCTGGCGCAGCACTACATGAAGGCGCGTTGAGCAAGCGGAAGACGGCCAAGCATTGACCTGCGCGCGGCAGATACAAAAGCCCCCTGAAAAATCATCAGGGGGCTTTTGTGATGGCGTTTTTAAGGCGGCAGCGCGCTCTTTTTCCCCTCTGCGTATGAACGGCGGGCGCGCGCCCCTGCGATTCAGCCGTTGCATTGTGCATCTCAGGGCAAGAAAAAGGTCACAGAGGAAAATCATATTGCAATCCGATCTTTGTCTGCTAAACTGATCACGAAAGGAGGAGCCCTATGAAAATCACGCTCAATCAAGACCCATCATATGCGGAAACAGAGGTCATCATCAACTGTTCTCAAGCGGACGAGGATGTATTGAGGCTCGTAGCCATGCTGCGCGTATACCAGAAGAAGCTGGTCGGCATTTTGGACGGTGAACGATATCTGCTGGACACGAAGGACATCCTCTATATCGACACGGCGGACAAAAAAACGTTCCTCTACACGGAGAAGGCCGTCTATCAAAGCGCCCTGCGCCTATATGAATTGGAGGAGTCCTTAAGAGAATTGGACTTCTTCCGGGCGGGGCGGTCCACCATTCTCAACTTTCGCCGCGTGCGGTCTGTTCGCCCGGAATTGGGCAGGCGGTGGTTGGTGACCATGGACAACGGCGAACAGGTCTGGGTTTCCCGCCAGTATGCCGAAGAGCTGAAGGAAAAACTACAGCAGGCGGAAAGGAGCATCCTCAAATGAAGAGATTTCTCAAGGGCATCGTGGAATGGAAGACATCGGCGTGCATGTTGTTTACCGCCGCCATGGTCATCTATCTATTTTTCAGCCTCATCTTTGACAATCGAGTAGTTTCAACCGCCCTCCTGTGGGGCCTGTTGTTGGTCAGCGCCGCCGGATCGCTGATCCAGGCCGTGTGCTTTTCCGACTGGATCATCAAAAAGATGCGGTACACATGGCGAAGCCTGCTATTCGTGCTGCTGTTTCTCCCGGTACTGTCCTTCACCGCTTGGAAAGCGGATTGGTTCCCAACGGATCAGGTAGGGGCATGGGCGATGTTCATCGGCATCTTCTTCCTCATTTTTGCGGCGATGACCGTCGGCTTTGACATCTATTTCCGGATCACCGGCAGAAAATACGATGGAATGATCGGGCAATACCGGAGGAGGAAGGAGGAAGAGGAGCGGAAAAGCTGAAGGGTTTTCCCTTGGTCAAATCCTATCTTGATAGATCTGCCAAAGGATGCTCTCCTCAATGCAGATGTCGCGTATGTCGTAATCATTGGCAGAGAGGAAGGAGACCGCCACGCCAAAAGCGCAAAGCGCGCCTCCTGCGCCTCCACGACCTGCAAATGCGGGTGCTGCGCATCTTTGAAGAACCTCGATGAAGCGTTCGACGTTGTGCTCGTATACGGCATCGGACATAGGGCCAAGGAATGCAATGCGATCCGAAAGTGTTCTAGTTTCATAAGAGTGTATAGACGATTTTTGCGCTTGATATTCGACTATCGAACGGACATACGACGGCATCGCGTCCCTTTCTTGACAAATTTTGGGAGCTGGTATATAATGTTGGCGTGATAAGGGATAGATAAATGATTTGCTGGGACACATGATCTAAAGCATTTGAAATTCCTTATACGACGCTAGATGTGAAGGAAGCGTTGGATATTTGTTTGGACGGGTTTGAAGGAGGAAAGCAATCTCCTGCTATTGTCGATCAATACTGGTCGTCATAGATATCTTAAGAACAGCCCCGCTGCTATTGATAAGAGATCGACGCAATGTTACCATCAATTACATATTCGCAATCTCTGGGGTTAAGGTGAGACTCTGCACGTAACGTGCAGAGTTATTCTCATTTTATGGGATGTTTACTCATTGTAATTGATGTTCAGATAAAAACATACACACAGGAGGATTTAAGATGAAACGCTGGATTTTGATCGCGATGACCCTGCTACTGGTTGCCATGCTTTGCGCATGCTCGCCCTCTGGGAACGACAAGGTGGATTTGGATGGCACTCCCGCCCCTCAAACAACCGGAGACGCCTCTCCTGCGCAGACCGATACCGAACCGGCAACAGAGCCCGAACCCTCCCAAGAATCTGCCACTGGCGCGCAGTATGAATTGACCAAGCAAGCCGCCACCTTGTGGGAGAGCAGCATCGGGACCACTTGGATTCAGGCTCTGGTAGAGATTAAGAACACTGGCGATACCAACCTATATCTGTCCAGCGGCGCGTACGATGTTGAGGACTCTGCCGGGGCGCTGGTCTGCTCTTCAAGTATGTTCTCCGCATATCCCAACGTTATTGCTCCCGGTGAAGTTGGATATATGTACGAAACCGCAACGCTAGATGAAGCTGTGGAAGGTGATTTAGTCCTCTTGCCGCGCGAAGATGTCAGAGAGGCGACTGTGGATCTGATCCGATATGCAACATCGGATGTCAAGATTTCCGGCGATACCTATACCGATCTCAAGATCAAAGGCCGTGTGGAAAACACGTCCGACGAAGCAAGCAAGATGACATATGTGACGGTTGTGCTCTACGATGATGCCGGAGAGGTATTGGGCATCGTAGGGACCATCATTACCGAGGAACTTGCGCCCGCTCAGAAGATTGGATTTGAGGTGAGCGGCATCATGCTGCCCTCTTTCGTTACCAGCGAAAAAATCGCAGACTACAAGGTCTGGGCTTATCCGATGCAGATACAGTTCGATTTTAATTAACCCCACGCATCTCAAATGAAAAATCTCCGCGAGCGGAGATCTATAACCACAAAGATCACTGCCACGCAGTGATCTTTGTTCTATTTACGATGGCAAGATTTGCTCCACAAAGGGGAAAAACCGGCATGTTTGTGAGAAAACAAAGGCGCGTGGTTCGAAGCTGGAAGAGCGGATAGATCAACGTCCAAATGGAGGATGGCCGCCCGCCTTTCGACGGGTGACCATATTGTGGGTTAACCATAGCATGAAGCCACGCCCGATGACGCAGCAAAATCAGAATCAGGCTGCACAAAAAAACAAGCTGAAAACCTTTAGTTTCAGCTTGTTTTTGGTGGAGCATAGGGGATTCGAACCCCTGACCTCAACATTGCGAACGTTGCGCGCTACCAACTGTGCTAATGCCCCATATGAAGTTTACCTGTCCGCCGCCCCGGCTGACGAACATTATAATAGCACAGGCTTTGGAGAATTGCAAGCATTTTTTGTGAGAAAATTCGCGGTCGGCGCGCGGGGAGGAAAGTGCGCGGAGAGGATAGGCAAACCGGAAGAGGGTGTTGTATAATAGAACATGTGAAGCGTGGATGGAGGGAAAGGGGGCCGGGGGATTGGAGCACGAGGTGGAGACGGAGAGAATTATGCGCACGGCGCGCCTGGCGGGGCGTCTGCTGCTGGAAAACGGCGCCGAAACCTATCGGGTGGAGGACACGGTCAAGACGATTTTGGAGGGATTTGGTTTCGAGGAGGTGGCGGTCCTGGCCCTGCCCACGGGCGCGGTTTATTCCTTTGTGGACGAAAAGGGCGTGCCTCGCAGCGAGGTCATCCGCACCAAGGCGCGCACGACCAACTTGGGTCAGGTCGCCAAGGTCAACAGCATCTCCCGGGGCATGGTCTCGGGCGAGATTGCGCTGGAGGAGGGCTGCAAGAGCTTGGAGGCGCTCAGACAGGCCCGGCCGCAGCCGCTGTGGATCGCCATGCCGGCCAGCGCGGTTTCGGCCGCTTTTTTCTCGCTGCTGTTCGGGGCGAGTGGGTTTGATTTTTGCATCGCCTTTCTCTGCGGCGCGCTGACGCGGGCGCTGGCCATGTTCTTCCGTGAGGACAGCGTGTCCTCTACCATGTACGCGCTGATTTCCGGCGCCATTTCGGCGATCATTGCCGCGGGCAGCGTGCGCCTCTTTCACATCGGCAATCAGACGCCCATCATCATCGGGGCCATCATGCCGCTGCTGCCCGGCTTGGCCATTACCAACGCCATACGCGATACCGTCAATGGCGACTTGGTTTCCGGCGTGGCCCGCACGGCGGACGCCCTGCTCAAGGCCGTGGCCATCGCCGCGGGCGTGGGCGCGGTCATCGCCCTGTGGCGATAAGGAGGAGCGAGATGACGTTTACAAAGGCTCTCTTTGATCTGATCGTGGCGGGGATTGCAACCGCGGGCTTTGGACTGCTTTTCCGCGCGGAGACAAAGTCACTGGCGCCGGGCGCGCTCATCGGCGGCATTGGTTATGTCCTCTACGATGCGCTGGTACTGGCCTTCGGCTCCACGGCGGTGGCTGCCTTTGCGGCGGGCGTATTGGTGGGCGCGGCCTCTGAGGCGGCGGCCAGGGCGTTCAAAAGCCCGACCATCGTCTTTGCCACCATGGGCATCATCCCCTTGGTTCCCGGCTACGGCCTTTACCGGACCATGGAATACGTGGTCGGCGCGGACTATACGCGCGCGCTGGCCTCCGGCATGGAGACGCTGCTGGTGGCGGGTGCCATTGCCATGAGCCTGGGCTTTTCCACCGTCATTGCGCGCCGCCTTCTGCGCATGGCCCGCAGGAAGCCGATGGACGGCCGCCTCGGCTGACCGAGAGCGCCGCGGTGTTGCGCGCCTGGTCTCGTTCGATTCGCCTTTTCTCAATTGGCCGGCGGTTTCAAAGCGGATGGCTTCGTGCGAATCGAATGCCCCGCAACGGGTTTTGGAATCGCCTTTGCGCAGGATGAACCGCCTGGCCCGCGCAAACGGCGCGACAACAAAGGCGCTCGCTTGGGGGGCGACGATGGCGGAGAGCCAATACGGCGATGCGGAATGCATCGCAATGCTGGACCCGGCGGGACGCCCGTTTTGCATTCGAATTTAGGCTTGACCGCTTTTGTGGATCGCATGGACGGACCCCAACGCAAAAAGGCGGAGGCCCCCGCCGCGTTGACGCGCGCGCGACCCCCGTGTTATAATGCCTCCTGAACGCACAAAACGGGTGCGCGCAGGAGGCTTTTCCATGATGCGCTGTAAAAATAGAGAAACAAATCAAATGGTGCGCGAAATCGCCGCGCTTTCCTGGCCGACCATCATCGAGCAGGCGCTCCAAACGGTGGTGCAGTTCGCGGATACGGCCATGGTCGGGCGCATTGGGGCGCAGGCGTCGGCCTGCGTGGGCATGACCACGTCCATGACCTGGCTGGTCAATTCCCCGCTTTTCGCCATGGGCGTCGGCGTGCTGGCCACCATCGCCCGCGCCTGCGGCGCGGGCGATGCGGATACGGCAAAGCGCGCGGCCTCCCAATCCGTGCTGATGACCCTGGCGCTCGGGTTGGCGCTGGGCGCGCTGACTGTGGCGATCAGCCCTTTTTTGCCCGGCTGGCTGGGCGCGGAGGAGTCGCTGCGCGCGGACGGCGCGGCCTATTTTGCTATCATTTGCGCGCCCATGCTCTTTCGCGCGGGCATTGTGATCTTTGGCGCCGTGCTGCGCGCCACAGGGGACATGAAGACGCCCATGACGGTCAACGTGATGATCAACGTGGTCAATGTGGTGCTCAACTTTTTCCTGATCTTTGAGACGAGAACCGTCTCCCTTCTTGGCGTGGATGTGCCCCTCCCCGGCGCGGGGCTGGGCGTCCTGGGCGCGGCGGCGGCCACGGCCATCTCCTACGTCTTGGGCGGGACGATGATGTTTGTCAAAATGATGCGCAGTCCCTCCGCCTCGCCCAGGGGGCTGGGCCTGCACCTGGACCGGCGCATCATGAAGGAGTGCGTGCGCATCGGCGCGCCGGTGGCGCTCTCGCGGGTGGGCGCGTGCCTGGGTCAGGTGGTTTTCTCCTCCCAGGTCACGCGCCTGGGCACGACCGCGCTGGCGGCGCATTCCCTGGCGCTGACGGCGGAGCAGGCGTTCTATATCCCCGGCTACGGCATGCAGGCGGCGGCCGCCACCATGTGCGGCAACGCATTGGGCGCCAGGGACTTAAAGCGCCTCAAGCGCTGCGCCCGCACGGCGGTGATCATGGCCTCCGGCGTGATGGCGGCCACGGGCCTCATCCTATTCCTGTTCCCGGAATTTATGATGTCGCTCTTTACCAAGGACGCGCAGGTGATCGAGCTGGGCAAGAGCGTTCTGCGCATTGTGGCGGTATCGGAGCCGGTCTTTGGCGCATCCATCATCTTGGAGGGCGTGTTCGACGGCATCGGCGACACGCGCACGCCGCTGGTGATCTCCATCGCCACCATGTGGGGCGTGCGCATCCTGCTGACCTATCTGTGCGTCAATGTGCTGCACCTGGGCTTGAGCGCGGTCTGGTGCTGCATGGTGCTGGACAATGTCACCCGCGGCGCGTTGCTCTTTGCGCGCTATGTGCGCGGGCGTTGGAAGCAGGCCGTTGGCTTAGAGGCCGCGTGAGCCGGCAAATGAATCGAGGGGCGGGGCGGGGCGTTGGGTCCAAGCCCCCCCCCCGTCTGGACGCGCTGAAATAACCCCACCCGGTAAACACAATGACGGTCTTTAGGTCGGTCTTCCGCTGCTCCACAAGGTCGAACGCCGTCTGAATCTCCTGAAGCGGCAGAACCAGGGAAATGAAGTCGCGCGGGACGAGGTCGCCCTGGGCGATCATCTCCATGACCTCCTGGTGCATAGCGGCTTCCTCCGCCTTTTCCGGGAACTGAACGAAGTTGACGCTCCAATTGTAGGGCGCGCGGCTCCAATCGATGTTCATGTTCAGCTTGGGGGAGATGCCGTAAGAGCAGATCTTGCCGTGGTTTGCGATCAGCTCCATGGCCTGGTTGATCAGCGAGTTGACGCCCACGGCGTCGATGACCGCCTCCACGCCGTCGGGGAAGAGCGCGCGCACAAAGGGCACGACCTCTGTTTGCGTGGAATCGATCGCGTAATCCGCGCCAAATGCCTTTGCGCGGTCGGCTTTTTCCTTGGTGACCTCCACCGAGATCACCGTGCAGCCCCGCCGCTTCAGGAACTTGACAAAGCTAAGGCCCACCGGCCCCGCGCCGTAGACCACCACGCGCTCGCCGCCGGAGATGCCGAACCTGGGCAAGCTGGAGAGCACCTCGCGGAAGGTGACGATCATGGTGGCCTCCACCGGGTCCATGTCCCTGGGCAGCACCGACTGCGCCGCCGCGCTGTCGGGCGGGGTGAGGCCGTCCTCGCGCATGGATTCGCCGTCGCAGACCACCGCGTACTCGCAATAGGCGCCCCAGCCGGAGGAGTAGCCCGCCAGCGTGCCCTCCACAAAGGGCAGAAGCACGAGATCCCCCACGCGCAGATGCCGCGCCTTTTCGCCCAGGCGAACCACCTCGCCCACGCCCTCGTGGCCCAAAAGGGTGGGGTATTGGTCGAAGAGCTTGAAGGTATGATGCAGAATCTTGGAATCGGTGCCATTGCACACGCCGCACGCCCGCATGCGTACCAGCGCCTGATACGGCTCCACCTGAGGGATGGGAACCCGGACCAACGCGCTCCCGCCTTCCTTGAGCGCCGCGTAACCCAGCATATCCATGTCATCTTCCTCCTTTTTATAGGATTGTATGTTGCGTTTTCTTGCGTCATCTATCAGTATAGGGTGATGCCCTTTGGGGTGTCAAGGGGGGAGCGGCCGGCATAAAACGAACGCCTTTGACGCGAAGCCGATTTGGCGCGCAAGGGGGGAGCGCGTTCCGAGCTTTCCCTTTGGAAACATTCGGATTTTGAAAAAACCTTGAATTATCGGCATTTTCGTGCTATAATAAATAGGTTTGCGCGGGTGCGTCCGCGCGAGCCAATTCAGATGAATTTGGAGTGAACCCAATGCGCGAATTTGACGTCATCGTGGTCGGCGCAGGTCCTGCGGGCATCTTCACCGCGCTGGAACTGCAAAAGGAATCCCCGCGCACGCGCGTGCTGGTGGTGGACGCTGGCAGCAGCATCGACCGCCGCAACTGCCCTTCCCGCCGCACGGGCCGCTGCGTCAACTGTCAGCCCTGCGGCATCATGCAGGGCTGGGCCGGCGCTGGCGCGTTTTCGGATGGAAAGCTCTCTCTGTCCGAGGAGGTGGGCGGCAATTTGACCGACTATCTGCCCGTGGAGAAGGTGCGCGAGCTGATCCAGTACTGCGACGACAAGTATTTGGCCTTCGGCGCGCCCGACATCGTGCACGGCCGGGGGGACCCCAAGGTGGAGGAGTTTAAGTACGAGGCGAGCAAGCACAACATTCAGCTTATCCCCTGCCCGGTCCGCCACATGGGCACCGAGTACTCCTTTGAAGTGCTGCGCCAGATGTACCGCGCCCTGTCCCAGAGCGAGACCTTCACCTTCCAGGAATACACCACCTGCGAGGAGATCCTGACGGCGGACGGCGCTGTGCGCGGCGTGATCCTGCAAAAGAAGGGCGGCGAGCGGGAGGAGGTCGCGGCCAAGTGCGTTGTGGCGGCCCCGGGCCGCGCGGGCGCGTCGTGGCTGACGAAGGTGGCGCACGCCTCGGGCATTGCCACGCAGAACAACGAGGTGGATATCGGCGTGCGCGTGGAGGTCCCCAACGCCGTGATGGACCACCTGACCCAGCATCTTTACGAGGCCAAGCTCGTCTATTATTCCGATACCTTTGAAAACAAGGTGCGCACCTTCTGCATGAACCCCGGCGGCCTGGTGTCCGAGGAGCATTACGACGGCAGCATCGCGGTGGTCAACGGCCATAGCTACGCCGACGCTTCCCGGCACACCGAGAACACCAACTTCGCCATGCTGGTTTCCACCAAGTTCACCGAGCCGTTTGACCAGCCCACCCAGTATGGCAAGTACATCGCCCAATTGGGCAACATGCTCACCGGCGGCGGCATCATGGTCCAGCGCCTGGGCGATCTGCTTCAGGGGCGCCGGACGGACGCATCCAGGTTGAAAAAGTCCACCACCATTCCCACCCTTAAGACCGCGGTGCCCGGCGACCTCTCCTTTGTGCTGCCGCACCGCCACCTGACCAGCATCATCGAGGCCCTGCGCGCCTTCGACCACATGGCGCCCGGGCTCTACAGCAAAAACACCCTGCTCTACGGCGTGGAGGTCAAGTTCTACTCCTCCAAGATCACCGTGGACGACAAGTTTGAGACCAAGATAAAGAACTTCTTTGCCATCGGCGATGGCGCGGGGATCACCAGGGGCTTGATGCAGGCCTCCGTCTCCGGCGTGGTGGTGGCAAGGGAGCTTGCCGGGCGCCTTTGACGGTTCCAACGCCTCTCCTTTCCCGAACCGGGGAAGGAGAGGCGTTTTTTCGCGGCAGCGCCGGCATCCTGAGAATCTCCGAACGCGAGAGCGGCGCCGCCGCGATAAGATCCCCGTAATGTTCGGAATTACAGCGCATTGGATCGGGAAGAGGATTGTTAATATTCGCTTTTACACCGTTTATTACCTGTGAACTCGATTGACGCAAAATGAAGAAATGACTATACTTGATTTGACTCCGAAGAAATTTGGAGGAATAGAAAGAAAAAGGATAGGGAGAGGCGGAAATGATCAGAAAAGTGATTCCCCATGCGGAATATGCGCACATCGGCGGCTCCGGCACCTGGTGCGATGATTTCCCCGAAAACATAGGCTTTGAAGGCGTAAAGATCCTGGATACCGACATGGAGTTCGAAACGCCGTTCGGCACCACGGTCGCCATGAAGCTCTTTGAGATCAGCGCGGATGTAACCGCCGACCACAAGCCGCACGTTGTGCTGGACATGCCCTTCCACGGCTGGTTCGGTCTGTCCCCCTATTTGGATACCCCGTCCGAGCGCGCGTTCTGGGTGCTCAAGGAGGCGGGCGTGAAGTGGATCATCGCCGACGGCAGCGGCGGCGGCATCAACCCCCTGCTCGATCCCGGCGACGTCATCATCCCCGATGATCTCATCGACCAGACCAAGCGCGTTTCCTACATTTCCAAGTTCACCGATAAGATTGTGAGAATGCGCGACATCGTCTGCCCGGACCTGGCCGCCATTCTCTATAACGAGGCGCTCAAGGAGTATCCGCGCGTGTTTGGCCGCGGCACCTATGCCGTGGACGAGGCGCCCCGCTTTGAGACCAAGGCCGAGATTCAGCGCCTGTATGACCAGCACTGCGACATCTGCGGCCACACCATGATGCCGGAGGCGGCGCTGGCCCGCGCCATTGGCGCCTGCTACGCGGCGATTTACCTGGTTTCCAACACGGCCGAGGGCATCAATCCCGATTGGAAGCGCCCCATCTTCGACCTGTACGCCGAGTGCGCCGATAAGTTCGGCCGCATCGTGCTGCGCACGCTGGCCGCCATTGACCCCTCCAAGAAGGAGTGCCGCTGCAAGGATTACCTGATGGAGGTGCCGGGCCGCGTTCAGGAGAGAATGAACGCCAAATAAGGCGGTTATTCGATAGCCATGCTCACTTTTATCAAAAAGGAGAATAAACCATGAAGAAGTTTCTTGCTTTCGCCCTTGCGGCGATGATGGTGCTGGCTCTTGTGGGCTGCGCCGCCACGCCCGCTCCCTCCGCTGCGCCCACCGACGCGACGGAGCCCACCCAGAGCGCCGAGCCCACCGACGCGCCCGAGGAGAGCACCGATCCCACCGCAGCCCCCGAGGGCGGCGAGGAGTTCAAGGTCGCCATCGTCCTTGGCGTGGGCGGTCTGGGCGACGAGTCCTTCAACGACAGCATGTACGACGGCTGCAAGATGGCCATGGCGGATGACGCCAGCGTCAGCGTGCAGGTGGTCGAGCCCACCGAGGTCGCGGAGTTCGAAGGCCACTACATGGAACTGGCCAAGACGGGCGAGTACGATCTGATCATCGGCTCCGGCTTTGACGGCGTGGAAGCCGTGACCAAGGTTTCCGGCCTGTTCCCGGAGCAGAAGTTCCTGTTTGTGGACGGCGACTGCGGCGATCTGCCCAACGTCACCTCCGTCACCTTCCGCGACCACGAGAAGGCGTTCCTGCTGGGCTACCTTGCCGCGCAGGTTTCCGAGACCAAGAAGATTGGCATCGTGGGCGGCATGGACATTCCCTCCATCAACATGTTCGCCGCGGGCTATGAGGCGGGCGCCTTCATGGCGGACCCCACCGTCACTGTCGAGCGCAAGTACGTCGGCGCGTGGAACGACACTGCCGCGGGCAAGGAGCTTGCCCTGGCCCTGTATGACAGCGGCTGCGACATCGTCTACCAGGCGGCGGGCGGTTCCGGCCTGGGCGTGTTCACCGCGGCGCAGGAGAAGAACCGGATGGCCATCGGCGCGGACACCAACCAGTGCCTGCTCGATCCGGACCACGTGCTGGTCTCCGGCATCCGCACCCTGAACTACATCATCCGCGATAACATCATGGCCGCCAAGGAAGGCACGCTGACGCCCGGCTCCCAGTCTGCCGGCCTGAAGGAGAACGGCGTGACCTACACCCGCGAGGGCTCTAACATCCAGGTCTCGGATGAGATCATCGCCAGCGTCGAGGAGATGAAGGCGAAGATCATGGCCGGTGAGATCACCGTGCCCTATACCCTGGAGGATGTGGAAACCTTCAAGTCCGCCAACCAGGGCGCGTAAATTCACAGTAAAAAACAATAGCGGCAGATAGCAATATCTGCTGCTGTTGTTCTATTTTGCAGGCGGCTTTATCGGGCTGCCGCGGCATGCCGGCAGGCAATATTATGGAAATGGGGAGTCGCAATGTACGCTGTTGAGATGCACGGCATCACCAAGCAGTTTAAGAATGTGCTGGCAAACAGCAACGTCGATCTCATGGTCAGGCAGGGGGAGATTCATTCGCTGCTGGGCGAGAACGGCGCAGGCAAGTCCACGCTGATGAACATCTTGTACGGCATGTACGCGCCCACCGACGGCAGCATCCAGGTGTTTGGAAAGCCGGTGGAAATCGAAAACCCGCTCAAGGCCATTGGCCTTGGCATCGCCATGGTGCACCAGCACTTCATGCTCATCGAGCCCTTGACCGTAGCGGAAAACGTGGTGCTGGGCTACGAGCCCAAGAAGAAGGGCTGCTTCGACTTTAAAAAGGCCGTGGCCCAGGTGGAGGCCCTCTCCAAGCAGTACGGCCTTGCGGTCGACCCCAGGGAGCGGGTGGAGAACCTTTCGGTCGGAACCAAGCAGCGCGTGGAGATCCTCAAGGCGCTTTACCGCCAGGCGGAGATCCTCATCCTGGACGAGCCCACCGCCGTGCTCACCCCGCAGGAGGTTACGGACCTGTTCAGGGTGCTGCGGGGGCTCAAGGAGAGCGGAAAGACCATCATCATCATCACGCACAAGCTCAAGGAGACGCTGGAATTGGCCGATACCGTCACCATCCTGCGCAAGGGCGAGGTCGTCACCTCCCTGCCCACCGCCTCCGTGGACGAGGCAAAGCTGGCCGAGCTGATGGTGGGCCGCATTGTGGCGTTTGAGACGGAGAAAAAGGAAGTGGCCGGCGAGCACAAGGTGGTCATGGCGCTGCGCGGCGCCACGGTCGTCAAGGACCGCAGGAACGTCCTGGACAACGTGAGCTTGGAGATTCGCTCGGGCGAAATTCTGGGCATCGCGGGGGTGGAAGGCAATGGCCAGACCGAGCTGATCGATGTGCTGTGCGGCCTGGAAAAACTGCATGGCGGCGCGATTTTGCTCGACGGCGAGCAGCTTCGCTCCAAGTCCGTCACGCCCCGCGCCATGCTGGAGGCCGGCGTGGGCCACATCCCCGAGGATCGCGGCAAGCGCGGGTACGTGGGCTCCTTCACCATTGCCGAGAACATCGTCCTGGGCTATCACAGGAACAAGGCGTTTTCCAAGGCCGGACTGATTAATCTCAAGGCGCGGGACGAGTTCGCAAATAAGGTGTCCCAGCAGTACGACGTGCGCATGGATTCCATCCGCGATACCGTGGGCTCGCTCTCGGGCGGCAACCAGCAAAAGGTGATCATCGGCCGGGTCTTTGCGCAGGACCCCAAGGTGATCATCGCCGCGCAGCCCACCCGCGGGGTGGACATTGGCGCCATTGAGTACATCCACGCGGAGCTGATCAAGATGCGCGATGCGGGCAAGGCGATTCTGCTCATTTCCGCGGACCTGGAGGAGCTGACCAAGCTCTCGGACAACATCGCGGTGCTTTACGCCGGCCGCATTGTGGACAAGCGCAAGGCGAACGAATACGACGAGCGCACGCTGGGCGCGCTGATGACCGGCCACGCCGCGGGCGGGGAAGAGGCGTCTAAAGAAAGGGAGGCGCAGTAAATGGCAAAGAGCGGAAACAGCAAGCAGGGCGGCTTTGCGGAGCGGCTCTCCAAGAACAACGTCTTTTTATCGGTTGTGGCGCTGGTGCTGTCGCTGATTGTGGCGGGATTGGTGATGCTCATCGCGGGCTACTCGCCCTTGGAGGGTTACTCCGCGATGTTCAAGGGCGCCTTTGGGTCGGTGGATAATCTGGCCCAGACCCTGGGCACGGCCACGCCCTTGATCTTCGCGGGCCTGGCCATGGCCTTTGCGGCCCGGGGCGGCATGTTCAACATCGGCATCGAGGGCCAAATCATCGCGGGCGCGTTCCCGGCGGCGCTGGTGGGCGCCTACGCGCAGGGGCTGCCCTGGTTTGTGCACATTCCGCTGTGCTTCCTGGCCGGCATGGTCGGCGGCGGCCTGTGGGCGGCGCTGGCGGGCTTCCTCAAAAACAAGCTGCGGGTTTCGGAGGTCATTTTGACCATCATGCTCAACTACGTGGCGATCTACCTGGCCGAATACCTGGCCAATTATCAATTCAAGGCCGAGGGCATGCTCGTGCGCACCGAAAACGTTTTGCCCTCCGCCGTGCTCACGCCGCTCATTCCCTATTCCAGGCTCACGGGCGGAATCTTTGTGGCGCTTTTCTTTGCGGTGCTGATGTGGTGGTTCCTCTCCAGGACTACGGCGGGCTATCAGATTCGCGCCATTGAGGCCAACCCCTATGCGGCGCAGGCCGGGGGCATCAACATCCAGCGCATGAACCTTGTGACCATGTTCCTCTCCGGCGCGCTGGCCGGCATGGGCGGCGCGGTGGAGGTCATGGGCGTGCACGGCTACTTCATCACCAACATGACGTCGGGCTATGGGTTTGACGGCGTGGCCATCGCGGTCATGGGCCGCTATTCGCCGCTGGGCACGGTGGTATCCGCTTTCATCTTCGGCGCGCTGCGCGCCGGGTCCACCAGCATGAACCGCATGACCAATATCCCCGGCGAGTTCATCCAGGTGCTCCAAGCCCTGGTCATCCTCTTTGTTTCCACCCCGGGCATCGTTCGGATGTTCCTCAAGAAGCGCAGGCAGAAGAAGGAGGCGCAAAACTAATGCAGGACGTGCTTTCGGTCGTCACCTCTCTTGTCGCGGGTTCCATCCGCGTGTCCATTCCCATCGCCTTTGCGGCCCTTGGCGGCACGCTCTCTGAGCGCAGCGGCATCATCAACATGGGCCTGGAGGGCACCATGCTCATCGGCGCGTTCTTTGGCGCGGTGGGCGCGTATTATACGGGCAGCGCCTGGCTGGGGCTGCTCACGGCGATGTTTGCGGGCGCGCTGTGCGGCCTTTTGCACGGCATCCTGACCATCCGCTTTAAGTGCGAGCACGTGCTGGCGGGCGTGGGCATCAATGTGCTCGCTTCCGGCCTTACCGTGGTGCTGCTGCAAATGATCTGGCAGACCAAGGGCAAGAGCGCGGAGGTCGCCTCCTTTTCCAACATCACGGTGCCGGGCATCAACCAGGTGCCCTTCCTAAAGGACATCCTGGGGCAGGTTTCCCCGCTCCTCATCCTGCTGGCGCTCAGCGTGCTGGGCGTGTGGTTCCTGCTGTATCGCACGGTCTTTGGCCTTCGGGCCCGCGTCATCGGCGAGAATCCGGAGGCGGCTGGGTCCATGGGCATCAACGTCTATAGGACGCAGTACATCTGCGTCATTCTCTGCGGCGTGCTGGCGGCCATTGGCGGCGCGTACATGTCCATCGGCGATATTCACATGTTCAGCCGCGACATGGTCTCCGGCCGCGGCTTCATCGCCCTGGCGGTGGTGATCTTCGGCGGCTGGCATCCGGTGGGAGCTTGGCTGGGCTCCCTGCTCTTCGGCTTGGCGCAGAGCCTGCAATACCGCTTGCAGACCGGCAGCATTCCCCCGCAGCTCATTCAGATGCTGCCCTATGTCGCAACCCTGATCGTGCTGGTCTTTGCCCGCGGCGGCAAGCGGCGCGCCCCTGCCGCGGAAGGCAGGCACTACTACGCTAAGGGAGAACAATGACCATGGAAAACAAGAGCATTCTCACTTCCCCCAAGATTGACGAGGTTCGCAGGGTTCTGCGCGAGAAGATCGTCATCACCAAGGAGACCTCCGAGGAGATGAGCGCCTACGTCCACCGCCAGGAAGCGCTGGTGGAGGCGATGCTGGGCATGTACAAGCTCTACGACGACGGCGTGCCCTTCCGGCCGACGCTGGGGAACGAGATGCAGGTGATGTACATGCGGGAGCGGCAGACGCTCTCCTTCCTGCTCTTCCCCGAGCTGCTCAAACTGGAATACGAGATCGCCCGCGTCATCGGCGATGTGTTCATCGCGCCCATGCTCATGGGCAAGACCCTGCCCGAGATCCTTAAAAGCAACCAGCCCATCGCCGCGCGGCATGGTTACGCCCACGAGGAGATCGTGGTGGCGCGCGAGGACTTTGGCATCTACCGCCATTATGAGTGCGCGGACTGCTACGGCCTGCCCAACATCGGCATGAAGATCTGCGCCTACGAGGCGGGCACGGCGGCGGGATGCTTTGCCAAGCCGCTGGGCCGTCCGGTGGAGGTTGTGGAGACCAAGTGCTGCGCCAACGGCGACCCCTACTGCGAGTTTGAGGTCCACGTGGGCTGAATGGAGGAAATGCGATGAGGACCATTTTTCAAAACGTCCACGTGGTCACGGTCAACGGCGAAAACGAGGTCCTGCAAAACGGCGCGGTGGAGGTTCTGGACGATAGGATCACCTACGTGGGCAGCGAGCCGCCCAAGGACACGGCCGGCGCGCGCGTCATCGACGGAAAGGGGAAGAAGGCGCTGCTGCCCGGCTTTGTCAACGGACATACGCACCTGCCCATGGTGCTCTTCCGCGGCGGCGCGGACGACATGGAGCTGCACTCCTGGCTCAACGACCGCATCTTCCCGCTGGAGGCGAAGGAGACGCCGGAATCCATCACCTATGGCGCGCTGCTGGCCCTGGCGGAGCTGGCCCGCGCGGGCGTGACCACGGTAAACGACATGTACACCCAGAACCGCGCTTTGCTTCCCGCGCTGGAGAAGCTCCCCCTGCGCGCGACGCTGTCCATGGGCCTGTTCGGCCAGGCGGACAACGCGCAGCAACAGCTTGAGGACAACGTGCGCTTTTATCACGAGGTCAACGGCGCGCTGGGCGGGTTAGTGCGCGTGGGCCTGGGGCCGCACGCGGAATACACGGCCACTGCACCCTTCCTGCGCCAGTGCGCCGATACCGCAAGGAAACTGGGTTGCCCGCTGCACATCCACGTCTCCGAGACGAAGAAGGAGCACGTGGAGTGCAAGGCGCGCCATGGCCTGACGCCGGTGGGCCTTCTCGACCGCGAGGGCTTTTTCGACGACAATCAGGCCCTGCTGGCCCATTGCGTATGGCTGGAAGAGGCGGACATGGATTTGATCGCGCGCAAGGGCGCCGCGGTGCTGCACAATCCCTGCTCCAATATGAAGCTGGGCTCCGGGTTTGCGCCCGTTCCGGGCATGCTCTCCCGCGGCATCAAGATCGCCCTCTCCACCGATGGCGCGGCCAGCAACAACAGCCTGGACCTGTGGGAGGAGATGCGCCTGTGCGCGCTGATGCACAAGGGCAATACCCTGGACGCCACAGCCGTGCGCGCGCCTGAAGCGCTGTACATGGCTACGCGCGGCGCAGCGCTGGCCTTGGGCTATGAGGATGTGGGCAGCATTTGCCCGGGTTTCCAGGCGGACCTGTGCCTGGTGGACATCGACCGGCCCTATTACCATCCCATGACCGACCTGGTGCATCACATCGTCTACGGCGGCAACTCCCGCGACGTGGTGATGACCATGGTGGCCGGCCGCGTGGTCTACGAGGAGGGGCGTCCCATGAACGTCGACCTTGAAGAGGTCTACGATCGCGTGCAGTTCTTCTACGACCATTTGTTCAACGTCTGATCGCGCATTCCATTGCTTCTAAAGGCAGCCGCGCAGAGCAAGCTCTGCGCGGCGTTTTTTAAGCAAAGGCCGTTCGCAGGGCGAGCGGCGGGCTGTCCCAGGCGCCGGGCCGCAACGGCGTGAGAGGGAAATCCACCATTCTTGCTGGCAGATGCTGATCTTGTTGCAGCGTTTTCATGCTGCGCGGGGTATTGGTAGTGAAAGGAGGGGGAGGCAATGGCGGGGCTATCGCTTGCGACCGAAGAGAGTATTGATGCGGTCGTGGAAAAATACGCGGACATGGTCTACCGCCTCGCCTGTGCGCAGACGGGCCGCAGAGACTGCGCGGACGATGTGTTTCAGGAGGTGTTTTTGCGGCTGGTGCGGCGCAACCCGACCTTTTTGAGTGAGGAACACCGCAAGGCGTGGTTGCTGCGCGTCACGATCAATTGCTGCAAAAAGCTGGGGACCACGGCCTGGAAGCGGCATGTCGTGCCCATGGAGACGGTTCCCGAGCGGATGGAAGCGGGCGAGGGCATGGACGCGCTGCTGCTGCGCGACGCGCTATCGCGCTTGCCTGAGCAGGAGCGGACGCTGCTGCACCTGTTTTATGAGCAGGACCTAACGGCAAAGGAGATTGGCCGCATCACCGGAGAGAAGGAGTCCACCGTGCGCGCAAGGCTGACGCGCGCGCGGGCGCATCTAAGGAGCATATGGAAAGGAGTGCCAGGATGAGGGAGAACTATCGCAGGGGATTTGCATCGGTGCATCCGACCAAAGCGTTGAAAGAAAGCACCATTGAGGAGATGAAGCGCTTGAGGATTGCGCGCGCCCGCGACCGGTGGCGCAAACCCGTCGGCGCCATCGCGGCGTGCTTGGTTGCCTTCGCCGTGAGCGTCAACGCGAGTCCAGCTTTTGCCCAGAGCTTGGAGGGCGTTCCCGTGGTGGGGACGATTGCCCGCGTGTTCAGTGTTCGCGCCTATGTCCAGCAGGACGAGACAAAGACCGTTCGCGTGGAACAGCCCGCCCTGGAACAGATCAACGAGGACCTCGCCTTGGAGATCAACGCGCGCATCCAGCAGGCCGTGGACTGCTATTTGGCGGAGGCGAACGCGCTGGTAGAGGCCGAAAAGAGGGCGTTTCTAGCCACCGGCGGCACGGAGGAGGAATTCGCGGCGCGCGATGTGACAATCGACGTAAGCTACGAGGTGCTCAGCCAAAGCCAGGACAGGCTCTCGTTCGTCCTGCGCGCGGCGCAGAGCGACATAAGCGCCTTAAAGGAGATTAAGTATTACAACATCGATTTGCTCACCGGCAAGGAGCTGACGCTCAAGGACGTGCTGGGCGAGGACTATGCCCGCATCGCCAATGCCTCCATACGGGAGCAGATGGCCCAGCGCGCGGAGATCCCCTATTTTGCGCAGGACGCGGGCGGCTTTGCCGGAGTGGACGAGGAGACCGCCTTCTATCTCAACGCGCAGGGCAATCCGGTGGTCGTCTTTGCGAAGTATGCCATTGCGCCGGGCGGTTACGGGCCGCAGGAGTTTGAGATCATAGCGCCGGACGCGCGATGAGGCCGGGCGATGCATTAAGCGCTGCGCGGGGAGACGCCCCCGGTTTCCTTTTCTTCTCCCTATGATGTACAAAATGTGGGCTGAATCGCAAGGGCGATGGATCACCGGTAAGGCGCATAGGGTGAACAAAGGGCGCACAGGCCGCGAGAATGCAGAGGTTGGCGGCGCATTTTCAGTACCCAGGATGACCCTATTTCGCGCGTCAAGCGCCGACGCAGGATGAAAGGGCGGACCCTTTTCAAAAAGCGCCACGGTCCGCCTTGCGCGGCGTCTTGGCCTGCGCTAAAGTCGATGTTGTATCCGTTGGAAAGGAGCCGATAAGGCCCCTTTCTTTTTTGTCCGCAGGCGCTGTCGTCCGGGCGCGGGTTTTGGTGTCGAAGAATGTTGCTTTTGTGCACAATTTCTTGTAAAGTATATGCGGATGCGATATCATCATAGATGTTAAGGACGTGGCAAAGGAGATCATCGCCATGCAGCGGGAAGAGGACCTTCAAATACTGCTGAGCTTTCTGTCGCCCCGGGATGCGTTTGACTGCGCGGAGGTACTGGTGTTATTGGGCAGCGCCCTGCCCTGTGCCGCGGAATACGCCGCCGGACTGTACCGCGAAAAGCAATTCTGGCACTTTGTCGTCAGCGGCGGCATCGGGCATTCCACGCTGCCGTTGTATGAGGCGCTGGAGCGCTCGGCGGCCTACCGGGGGATGGAAACCCGCGACAGGTCGGAGGCGGAGCTGTTTGCGCGCATTGTGCGCAAGACCTGCGCGGCCAACCTGATGCTGGAGGCGACCTCGGCAAACTGCGGCGACAATGCGGTGAAAACGCGCGCGCTGCTCGACCAGCGCGGCGTGCGTCCGCGCACCATCGCCCTGGTGCAGGACCCCATCTTGCAAAGAAGATCGGCCGCTTCATTTGCCAAGGTCTTTCCCGGCGCGCGGATTTTCAGTGCGCCGCCCTTTCTCCCCACCGTCGAAAGCCCGGCGCTCTATGGCGGGCGGGAGCGGTTCTTGCGCCTGGTTCTGGGCGAGATTCCGCGCCTTACGGACGATGAAAGCGGCTACGGCCCCAAGGGCAAGGGGTTTATCGTCCATGTGGACGTGCCGGATGAGGTGCGCGCAGCGCACGAGCGCTTGGCGGCCGCATATCCCCAATATGCCGGCCGGTAAAGGAGGAGTGAAGCAGTTGGAGCAGTATTTCTACAAGTGTCCTGTGTGCGGGTACACGCACGTTGTGCCGGGCTATTGGGTTTCCTATGACCCGCCCCAATCCCTGGAGCAACCCCATTTCATGGACGGCACGCTGTGCGAAAATGAGGAATTGATCTTGATGCAAGGAGAGGAGAACTAAAAAATGGAAGGGTTTATCGCAGCGGTCGTCGCCGCGCTCATCGTGGTTTTTCTGTTGGCCTGTTGGCGCCGGGTGCCGGCGGATAAGGCCATGGTCATCACCGGCATTCGCAAGCGCGTGCTGGTGGGCCGCGGCGGATTCGTCATCCCCATCATTGAAACGTCCTGCATGATCTCCCTTGAGGCGGTTTCCATGACCACCGACATCACCGAGGCGCCCTCCAAGCAGGGCATCTTTGTGGATATTGCCGGCACGGCGGTGGTCAAGGTGGATAACACCCGCGAGGCGGTGCTCACCGCCGTGGAGCAGTTCTGCAACGGCAACACCACGCAGACCACCCAGAACATCAAAACCGTCGTCGAGCAGATCTTGGAGGGCAAGCTGCGCGGCATCGTCTCCACGCTGACCGTGGAGCAGATCAACGAGGACCGCGTTGCCTTTGAAAACTCCATTGAGGAGTCCATCACCCGCGAGCTGTACGGCATGGGGCTCAAGCTCCTGTCCTATACGGTGCTCAAGATCGCCACGCAGGGCGGCTACCTGGAGAACCGCGCCATTCCGCAGATCGCGCAGTCCAAATCCGACGCGGACATCGCCTCGGCCGAGCGCCGGCGCGATACCGAGGTCAAGACCGCCGAAGCCACCCGCGAGGGCGAGAAAGCCAAGCTCAGCGCCGCGGCGGAGATCGCGGAATCCCAGCGCGATAAGACGCTGCGCACCGAGGCCTACCGCGCCGAGCAGGACAAGGCCAAGGCCAATGCCGACGTCGCCTACCAGCTCCAGCAGATCGAGAACAACAAGACGGTTGCGGAGCGGCAAGCGATCCTGGCGCAAAAGGAAGCGCTGGTGGTGGAGGAAAAGCTCGTCGCCTCCGTCAAGAAACCCGCGGATGCGGAGAAATACCGCATCGAAGTGGAGGCCGAGGCCAACAAGATGCGCGCCATCCGGGAGGCCGAGGCGCGCGCCGAGGCCATGCGCATTGAGGCGCAGGCCCAGGCGGAGGCCAAGCGCGTGCAGGCGGAGGCCGAGGCTGAGGCCATACGCCTAAGGGGCGTGGCCGAAGCGGACTCCATCCGGGCCAAGGGCGTGGCCGAGGCTGAGGCCAAGGATAAGCTGGCGGAGGCCATGAAAAAATACGGAGATGCGGCCGTTGTGGAACTGGTCGTGCAGCGCCTGCCCGAGATCATGTCGGCGGTGGCGCGTCCCATGGAGAGCATCGACAAGATCACCGTCATTGACAACGGCGGGGAGCAGGGCGCTTCCAAGGTGGCCAAGGTGGTCTCCGATGTCGCGCTCAACGGCTTTTCCGTCCTCAACGACCTGACCGGCGTGGATATTGCCGGCATGATGCGCAATTTTGCCAGCAAGGGCGATCAGCCCGCCGGCAGCGCGCCGGATCGGATCGAGAGCTGAGAGCAGCGCGATGCTTCGCGCGGGGAGGGGCGGGCCGCCCCTCCTTTTTTGCGCGAACGCTGGCGCGCTTGCCGTAGGCAGCCGGGCATGCTATACTGAGAAAAACCAACAAATAGGGGAGAGGGACATGGCGCTGCCAAAGTATGATGAGCTTTACGAGGAAATACTCGCGGTCTTGAGCGAGAACGGCGAACAGAACCGGTCGCAATTGCGCGACCGGGTGGCGGACCTGCGCGGCCTCACGCCCGAGGAGCGCGCGGAGCTGCTGCCCAGCGGCAAGTCCGTCTGGGCGGGCCGCGTGGGCTGGGCAATCACCTATTTAACCCAGGCGGGGCTTGTCAAGCGATGCCGGCGCGGCGTTTACGCTCTGTCCGCGGAGGGAGAGCGCGTAAGGAAAGAGGAGGGCGCGCATGTAGACAACGGCTACCTCTCGCGCTACCCATCCTTCCGCGCGTTTGTCGGACGCGCGTCCAGAGCCAAACCGGAATCGCCAACAGCGGTTGGCGATACGCCGCAGGACGCGCTGGAGGCGGCCTACCGCATGATCCGCGGCGCGGTTGCGGACGAGCTGCTGGAGGAGGTTTGCGCGCAGACCCCGGCCTTTTTCGAGAGCCTGGTGGTTCGCCTGCTGCTCAAGATGGGCTATGGCGGCGCGGTGGAGGGCGCGGGCTTTGTCACGGCGAAGAGTGGGGACGAGGGCATCGACGGCATCATTCGGGAGGACAAGCTGGGGTTTAGCCTGATCTACATTCAGGCGAAAAAGTGGGACAGAGCCTCTTCTGTCGGCCGGCCGGAGGTCCAGAAATTCGTGGGCGCGCTGGCGGGGCAGGGCGCGTCAAAAGGGTTGTTCATCACCACGGCGCAGTTTACGCGCGAGGCGCGGGATTACGCGGCCAAGCAGCACACCGTCAAGGTGGTGTTGGTGGACGGCGCCAAGCTGGCGCAGCTCCTGATGGAGCACGGCCTGGGCGTCTCAACCGAGGCCGTCTATGAGATTAAGCGCGTGGACACCGATTTCTTTGCGGAAAACGCCTGACAAGTCCCCGGCGCGGCAGAAGGCAGACGCGAGGCGCCTCAAACGAGGGTTGAAGAAGGCGCGCCCTTCCGATGCAACCCACAGGCGGCACCCTGCGCGCCCTCAAAGAGCGATGGAAGGCCGATAGGCAGAGAGAAGCGCCTCATACGAGGCGCTTCTCTCCTTTGGGTATGGGGATGTTAGGAACGGATGCGCTTACGCGCCGCGATCAGCGTGATGACCGCCACGCCGCTCAGGCCGAGCAGCAGCGAGAGGGGCATGCCCTGGTCGCTCGTCTTGGGAGAGGTGCCGGAGCTTCCGCCGGAACTGCCGCCGGAGGAGGAGCCGTAATCCCTGACATAGCGGACGTAGATGGTGTGGCTCTCATCCACGTTGCGGAAGGTGTAGGAGCCATCGTAGCGGTTGTTGAGCACGCCATCGATATACACGCCGTCGATGAGGTAGCCGCTCTTGGGCCCCCAGGTCACGGTCAGGCTGTTGCCGCGCTTGACGGTGGTGCGTCCATCCGGGCTGATGTAGCCGCCGGAGGAGCAGGTCGCATCGATGGAGTAGTAGGTGTTGACCGTGCCGCCGCCGGAGCTGCCGCCTTGGTTATGATCCTCGGAGTAATCCGGGTAGTACTTCTTTTCCCAAGTGGCGGTCATGGTTCCCGCGCTGTCGGGCGTGGGAACGGCAGCGCCCGCCTGGTAGAGTTGGTTGTTCCAGCTCGCCCTCCAGCCTGCGAAAGAATAACCGTCGTTGCGCAGGGGTTTGGCGGGGGCGGTGAAGCTGGCGCCCTGATCCGCTTCCAGGCTGGCGGGCATGTT
Source organism: uncultured Christensenella sp. (assembly GCA_948468595.1). Lineage (GTDB taxonomy): Bacteria > Bacillota > Clostridia > Christensenellales > UBA1750 > Spyradocola. The sequence goes on along the minus strand of CAOKIU010000001.1, from coordinate 28,620 downwards.
GCCCACCGTGCCGTTGACGCCGGGCGCGAAGCTGATGGTGACCGTCTTAGCCCACTGGGCGGTCATCGTATCGGCCGCGCTCGCCGTGGCAGGGGCGGTCACGGTTGCGCCGGCCGCGTAGGTTTTGCCGTCCCAGCTCGCCTTCCAGCCGCGGAACTTGTACTCAGCGTCCGTGCGGGTCGGCGCGGCCGGTGCGGTGAAGGTCGCACCGCCACTGATGACCGTCTCGCTGGGGACGGCGCTGGTGGCGTCTCCGGCGTTGAGCGCGTATTTGATCGTCACCTTGACGCCGTACTGCGCGGTAAAGACCACATTGCTCTCGCCCAGCGTGTACTCCGCGTCAGCGGCATAGACCTTGCTGTCCGCGCTGCATTTCCAGCCGGTGAAGACCTTGTCCGCCGGGGTGGCGGTGGGCTGCTTCAGCGTGATCTTATCGCCCGACTGCTTGTTTTCGGTGCTGGTGGCAGCGTCGTTTTCCATGTAGGTCACGCTCACCGGCTTGCTCCAAACAGGCGTGAGGGTCAGGCTCTTGGTGACCTGAATCGACTGATTGGCGGTGTAAGTGGCGCCGTCCGCGTCCTTCCAGGCCGCAAACGTGGAGCCGGCCAGCGTGGGCGCGCCGCCCAGGCTGATGGTAGCGCCGTCATAGGTGTCCTGGTTTGCGGGCAGATTGGTGACGCTCGCATTGCCGCCGTTGCTATAGGTGATGGTGAAGTTCTGCGCCCACTGGGCGGTAAAGGTCACGTCGGTCTCCGGCAGGTTGCCGTAGCTTGCGCCGGCCTGATAGGTGGTGCCCGTGGAGGCCAACCAGCCGGTGAAGGTGTAGTCCGTGCGCGCAGGCTTGCCGGCGGGCAGGGTGTAGGCCGTTCCCGCCTGCTGTTGTTGCGTCAGTGGGTCGGGCATTCCCGTCGCCGTCACGCCGTCGCCCGCCGCAAACGTGATGTTGATCTCTTTGGCCTTTTTGGTCGCGGAAAGGGTGATGGTCACGTCCCCTGTGAGGGCTTCCGTGGGAACGGACAGTGTGTAGACGCCTTCAGACACTGTAGGCGCGGCTTGAGAATAACTGTCGTTGTCCGCAATGACAACTTGGTACTGCGGGTTTTCGTAGTTATCTTGGACCTTGTACTGTACGTCGAATCCGAAGCTAGTCTGTTGACCGCTAGCAAGACCTCCGGTCACCGTAATTCCTTCGCCCGCATGGATAGTGACGGTGCGTTGCTCGCCGGCGGCCCACGCATTTGGCACGAATGCCAGTACCAGAATGAGTGTCAGCAGAATGGCCAGCAGGGATTTTCCCTTCTTCATGGTTGATACCTCCTTTTACATTTTAGACGATTCATCCTTCCGGTTGGTTCCAGTTTTTCTAAGATTTGTTGCAAATTATGCTTCATAATTTTAATACTATTGAAATGTAAAAACATGGAATTGTAATAATTTACCGTCCGTGTTGTGAGCATAAAAAAGCGGCGGCCCAATGGGCCGCCGCGCAGTCGCGCCGTCTTACTTAAACAGGCTCATGATCCAATCCAGCACGTTGTACTTGGAGAAGATGGAGACCAGGATCAGGGAGACGGTGGACATGATCTTGATGAGAATATCCAGGGAGGGTCCGACGGTGTCCTTGAGGGGATCGCCAACGGTATCGCCAACGACGGCCGCCTCATGGGTGGCATCGCCCTTCTTGGCGCCCTTGACGCCGCCCAGCTCGATGAACTTCTTGCCGTTATCCCACGCGCCGCCCGCGTTGCCGGTGAAGATCGCCAGCATGATGGCCGACAGCGTCGCGCCGATGAGCACGCCGCCAACGAAGTTCGCACCGAAGAGGAAGCCCGCCACAATGGGGAAGAGCAGCGAGAGGATGGCCGGCAGCTTCATCTCGTGAATAGCGGAAGCGGAGGAAATCTGAATGCAGGTCTTGTGATCGGGATCGGCCTTGCCCTCCAGGATGCCGGGGATCTCACGGAACTGGCGGCGGACTTCCTCCACCATTTGGCGGGCAGCCTTGGCAACCGCCTCAATGAGCATGCCGGAGAAGAGGTAGGGCAGCGCCGCGCCCACCAGGCCGCCCGCAAGGACGGTGGTATCGACGATGTTCAGCTGCAGGGGAGTGGTGGGGTCGTTGAAGGAATACAGGAAGGAAACCATCAGCGACAGAGCCGCCAGAGAAGCGGAGCCGATGGCAAAGCCCTTGCCGATCGCGGCGGTGGTGTTGCCCACGGAGTCCAGCTTGTCGGTGATCTCGCGCACGGCGGGGTCCAGACCGGACATTTCCGCAATGCCGCCCGCGTTGTCGGAGATGGGGCCGTAGGTATCGACCGATACGGTCGCGGTGACGAAGGACAGCATGCCGACGGCCGCCATGGCCACGCCGTACATTCCGCCCACAAAGTAGGAGATCATGGTCGCCGCAGCCAGCACGATCAGCGGAGCCATGGTGGAGCGCATGCCAACGGCCATACCCTCGGTAATGGTCAGCGCAGGACCCTCCTTAGAGGACTCCGAGATCTTGCGGGTGGGCTTATAGTCATAGGAAGTGTAGTACTCGGCCAGCATGCCGATGACGATGCCCGCCACAATGCCGGTGACAGCCGCCACCCACGGAGACATGAAACCAATGGCAAAGCCCATGTCCGCCAGGTTGACATCTTTAAAGAAGAAGTAGGTCGCCACGCCGCCCAGCACAATGGTGATGCCGGCGGAAACCCAGGTCGCGTTGTTGAGTTCGCGGTGCGGATTGTCGGAGAGCTTGCGCATCAGCAGAGAAGCAATGCCGATGACGCAGGAGATCAGACCAATGCCCGCAAAGACCAGGGGATAGTAGAACAGCGTTTGCAGCGCCTCGTAGGTCATGTTTCCGCCGATGGCCTGGGAGGTTACAAACAGGTGGATGCCCAGGATGATGGCGGAGCTGATCGCGCCAACATAGGACTCCAGAAGGTCGGAGCCAAGGCCGGCCACGTCGCCCACGTTGTCGCCCACGTTGTCGGCGATGGTGGCGGGGTTGCGGGGATCGTCCTCAGGGATGTGCGCCTCGGTCTTGCCCACCAGGTCAGCGCCCATGTCCGCGGCCTTGGTGTAAATGCCGCCGCCCACGCGGTTAAACATGGCGATCATGGAGCAGCCCAGCGCGTAGCCGGAGACGATCATCGTAAAGGGCACGAACTGGATGCCGCTGATGATCCAAGCGGGGGTCAGGACCATCCTCTCGGGGGTCAGGTAGTTGCCAAGGGTGCCAAAGAGGATGTAGACGATGAACAGGCCCAGCATGGCGAAACCGCCGACGCAAAGACCCATGACCGAGCCGCCCTTAAAGGCAACCTTGAGGGTTTCGCCCAGGTTCTTGGTCTTCAAGGCGGTGTTGGTCACGCGCACGTTGGCGTAGGTGGCGATGCGCATGCCCACGAAGCCGGCGCATTCGCTCATGGTCGCGCCGATGAGGAACGCAACCGCGCACTCCCAGGAGACCAGAATGCCCAGGGTGAGTACGATGAAGACCGTGACAACCAGGATGATCTTCAGTTCATACTTGATGAACGTATCCGCGCCTTCGCGGATCTTTTTTGCGATCTCCTTCATGCGGGGAGTGCCTTCTTCCAACTTCTTGACGGACGAGAAGTTGATCGCGGCATATCCCAGCGCGGCGACCGCGGCCAGAATGACAAACGCGAGCAGGGATGACATTGTGGTGACGCCTTCTTTCCTATATAGTATTGCGCTGGATGCGGTATCGCAATCCGACCGTATGTTATCACACTTCGCTCCAAAAGGGAAATGCTTTTTGAAAAAAATGATAAATTTTGTTGGGATCGTTTCGCAGTAGGGAACAATTTGAAACGCGATTTCGTTATGCGAAACAATGACTTTGCGCAAGCCGCTTTCGTTTCCAATTGGCAATGCATGGGAACCTGCAAAAAGGCGTTAGCGCCCGCTTGCTTTTGGCGCGGAATGGGCGTATGCTCAACGAAGAGAAAACCACAAGGGGGAGACGATATGATCCTGAGCGTGCTTGAGGAGGATACGGCGCTGCCGCCCTGCGAGGCGGAGCACGGCCTGAGCCTGTTTGTGGAAACCCAGGAGCGCGCCCTGCTCTTTGACATGGGCAAGACCGATCTATTTGCGCGCAATGCCCAGCGCATGGGCGTGGACCTTGCGCGCGCGGCGTTTGCGGTGCTGTCGCACGGCCATTACGATCACGGCGGCGGCCTCGAGGCATTTCTCTTGCGCAACGCGCAGGCAAAGGTCTATGTCAGCGGCTTGGCCTTTGGGGAGCACCGCGCGCTGCGCCCCTCGGGGGAGGCCGCCTACATCGGCCTGGAGCCGGCGCTGGACGGGCACCCGCGGCTGATAAAGGTCAGCGGCGAACAAAGGGTGGGCGGTGATGGCCTGCTCTTTGACGCGGTGCAGGAGGGCGGGCCCCTGCCCACGTCCAATTCCCGACTGCTCGCGCGGGCAAAGGACGGGGCGTTGCGTCCCGATCCCTTCGCGCACGAGCTCAACCTGCTGCTCTGGGAGGCGGGGCGCGCGGTGCTGGTGACGGGCTGCGCGCATCGGGGCATCGTCAACATCGTGCGGCGCGCACAGCAGTTGGCGGGCGGATCGCTGCGCGCGGTGGTGGGCGGCTTCCACCTCTCCGATCCCGCCAGCGGCCAGAGCGAGAGGGAGGAGGTCCTGGCCGCCGTAGCGTCCTGCCTGGACCGCACCGGGGCGGAGATCTTTCCCTGCCACTGCACGGGCGCGGCGTCCATCGCCTATTTGCAGGACGCGCTGGGCGCGCGCGTTCATCCGCTGCGGGCGGGCATGCGCGTCCTGCTGCCATAGAAAACGGGAGGTTCCATGCGCTGGAACCTCCCGCAATAGGGCGAATATTAGGATTTTTTGCCCTTGAGCAGGGGCGAAATCATTTTATAAATCGGGAAGGTGATGACCACGGAGAGCATGCCCTTTACAAAGGTGAAGGGCATGTTGAACCAGATCAGCGCGTCCCACAGCGTTTCCACATGGGGATTGATAGCCTGATACATGCCCAGGATCGTCTCCATGGGCATAAAAGCCGTGTAGACCGGATACACCACGTAATAGTTGGAGAAGACCGAAATCACCGCCATGGCCGCCGCGCCGCAGAGAGAGCCAATTAGCGCCCCTTTGCGGCCGCCCATGTACCGGTAAAACACGCCTGCGGTCAGGACAAATACCGAGCCCAGCAGGAAGTTGGAAAGCTCGCCCACGCCTCCGGTAGTGGAGAAGAACAGGTTGATCAGGTTCTTGATGAGGCAGACCAACACGCCGCTGATCGGACCGAGCGCGAACGACGCGATGAGCGCCGGCAGCTCTGATAAGTCGAGCTTGATGAAGCTGGGCATCAGCGGCACGGATATGCTGATAAACATCAGCACCGTCGCAACCGCGCCCAACATGGCGGTCATGGTCAGCTTGCGGATGGGGGAGAATTCGCTTCTGGTGTTGGAAGGTACTTTGGGGGTCACACGCAACCTCTTTTAAGATATGAGGGGATTTGAAGGCGCGCCAAATCCATTTGGCCTGGTGCACTTCATCATATCTTCTTTCATCCGGACTATACCGTCGGCTCAGGAATATCGACCTGATCAGTGCTTGCGCACGCGCGGGCTTTCACCGCCGATTGGGAATCGCACCCTACCCTGAAGATTGATTCAGTCACTATCATTATACTCATTCTCCTAAAGAGTGCAAGAGCAAATTTTGCCTGCGCGCCGCTTGACAAGCGCGTGCGTTTTGACTACAATATGTTTAAACATATTAACACGGGAGGGAACGCCATGCGCACCATGTTTGATTTGGAAACCGGCGACATCACCGGGGAGGCGACGCAGTCCCAGCGGCTGATTTGCGATTTGGCCGGTGTTTTTGCCGATGAGGAGGCGCGCGCAGCGCTGCCGCAGGATACGGTGGTCTATCGCGTTAAGATGCACGACAAGGAGAAGGAGGGCACAAAGGGCGGCCTGCTCTTTGGCACCAGCTTTGTCAACCCCGGAAAGGTGGGGCGGGAGTACTTTATGACCAAGGGCCACTACCACGCGGTGCGCGATACGGCGGAATACTACTTCTGCATTGCGGGAAGGGGCGCGCTGATCCTGATGAACGAAGCAGGCGAGTGCTGGATGGAGGAGATGCGGCGCGGCACGCTGCACTACATTCCCCGGTCGGTCGCCCATCGCCTGGCCAACACGGGCGAGGAGACGCTGGTGGTAGGGTGCTGCTGGGGCGCGGACAGCGGCCACGACTACGAGACCATCGCCCGCACGGGCTTTAGCAAGCGCCTGATGGACGTGGACGGCCAGCCGAGGTTGGTGTAAAGTGGGAAAGACCGTCAACACGCGGTCTTCGCTGCCGCGCAACCGGCAGGCGGAGCAGTATCTGCGCGAGCTGATCGGGCAGGAAAAGTACCGGGCAGGCGCGCTGCTGCCCAACGAGGTGGAGCTGGCGCGCACGCTGGGCGTGGCGCGCAACACCGTGCGCGCGGCCATGGACCGGCTGGTGCGCGAGGGGCTGATCAGCCGCAAAAAGGGCGTGGGCACCTGCGTCAACCGCGCGCCCATCGCCACCGAGCTCTCCCGGTGGCAGTCCTTTACCCTGGAATTGGGCGAGAGCATGACCACGCTGTGGAGTGAGGTCTTCTGGGAGACGGTGGACCCGGTGGTGGCCGCGCAGCTCGGGCTGCCGCCCGGGGAGAAGGCCTGCCGCCTGGAGCGCCTCAAAGGCTCCAAGGAGGAGCCCATGGCCCTGCTGGTGAGTTATTTTCCGCGCGAAATCGGCATTCGCCACGACGAGACCTTTGAAGGGCGCCTGTACGAGGTGATGGAGAAGCGGTATGGCGTCGTGCCCGCCGAATCCCTTGAGGAAATCGGCGCCATGGCGCAGGACGCGCGGCTGGGCAAGCAGTTGTGCCTGCCCCAGGGCGTGCCCGTGCTCTTTCGCAAGCGCCGCGTGTTGGACCGAGCGGGGCGGCTCATCGAGCTTGCCCACGCCTTTTACCGCGCCGACCGGTTTGTATACCGCATTGACCTGCATTCGGAGGAACAAGATGAGCAATTACGATAAGTTTCCCATGGTGCCCGTGCCCTACCCGCTGTTTTCCGGTTATGACGAGGTGAATCAGGAGCTTAGGCGCAAGCTGGCGGGCCGCAAGAAAGCCGTGCTCGTGCTGGACGGCTATCCCGCCGTGCGCTTTGACGAGATCCTGGCGGGCCTGATGGAGGGCCTGCCCCTTTCCGCGATGATCGACGCGCACCTTGCGAACCTGCCGGATGAGGACGTGGAGCGCATGCTGGCCCGCAACATCACGAACGACCGCGTGTTCGGCGTGCTTTCCTGTCACAAAATCGAGGAGTTCTTCGACGAAAAAAAGCTCGCCGTGCTGCGCGGCCGCGTGGACGCGGCGGGCGAGGGCATCGTGCTGGTTTACGGCGTGGGCGCGTCGCTGGTCACGCGCGGGGATGTGCTCCTCTACGCCGACCTGGCCCGCTGGGAGATCCAGCAGAGATACCGCTCCGGCGAGGCGGGCAACTGGTGCGCGCACAACCAGGGCGAGGAAACCCTGCGCAAGGTCAAGCGCGGGTATTTTATCGATTGGCGCGTCAATGACCGGCACAAGCACGCGCTCTTTGGCCAGGTGGACTATTTCCTGGATACCAATCGAAGGGACGCGCCGGTGATGATGGCGGGCGGCGACCTGCGCGCATCCCTTGCGCTCACGACCTGCCGGCCCTTCCGCGTCGTGCCCTACTTTGACCCCGGCGTGTGGGGTGGGCAGTGGATGAAGGAAGTCTGCGGCCTGGACGCCGCCAAGGAGAACTATGCCTGGAGCTTTGACGGCGTGCCCGAGGAAAACAGCCTGCTGCTCTATAGCGGCGGCGTGGTGATGGAGCTGCCGGCGCAGGACCTGGTGCTGGAGCAGCCCCGCGCGCTGCTGGGCGAGCGGGTGCACGCGCGCTTTGGCGCGGAATTCCCCATCCGCTTCGACTTCCTGGACACGGTGGACGGTCAAAACCTCTCCCTGCAAGTGCACCCCTTGACCGAGTACATTCAGCAGAACTTTGGGATGCACTACACCCAGGACGAGAGCTATTACATCCTGGATGTCAAGGAGGGGGCGGACCCCTGCGTCTATCTGGGCGTTAAATCCGGCACCGACCCGGAGGAGATGCTGGGCGCGCTGGCCCTGGCGCAGGAGACGGGCGAATTCGACGCGGAGAAGTACGTCAACCGCATTCCGGCGCATAAGCACGATCATTTCCTCATCCCCGCGGGCACGGTGCATTGCTCCGGCCGCAACGCCATGGTGCTGGAGATCAGCGCCACGCCCTACATCTTCACCTTTAAGCTGTGGGATTGGAACCGCGTGGGCCTGGACGGCAAGCCTCGCCCCATTCACTTGGAGCACGGGCGGCGCAACATTCAGTTTGAACGGGACACGGAATACGTCATGCGCGAGCTGGTGGGCCAGGTGCAGGAGGTGTCGCGCGGCGATGGCTTTGTGGAGGAGCGCACCGGCCTTCACGAGCGCGAGTTCATTGAGACGCGGCGGCACTGGTTTACCAAGCCCGTGCGCCACGACACGCAGGGCGGCGTCAACATGCTCAATTTGGTGCAGGGTTCCGCCGCCGTGGTGGAGAGCCCCACCGGCGCGTTCGAGCCCTTTACCGTGCACTATGCCGAGACGTTCATCGTCCCGGCGCGCGTGGGGGCCTATACCATCCGGCCCGCCGTGCCGGGCGAGGAGTGCGCCACGATGAAGGCATATGTAAGGGGGTAAAGAACAGCATGGAGATTGGATTTGACATCAGGCCCACGCAGCAGCCCATGGGCTTTGCCTATGGCCCGGGCGTGTTCGGTCCTAAAGTGGAAGTGCGCAGGCTCGACGCCATTCGCCCCAGCCTGCGGGACCCGTGCTGCGACGGGCCGCAGGAGGTCTATGCCATCGCCATGGACGTCGGGCGCGCGCAGGATCGGCCGGCCATGCTGACGCGCAACCTGCTCTTTGGCGCCGTGACCTATGCGAAGGGGCGCTTGGGGGAGGAGCCGGTGCGCTCGCAGGGGCATGTTCACGCGGTGAGCGCGTCCTGCGGCATGTCCACGCCGGAGGTTTACGAAATCTGGTCGGGCAGCGCGGTGATCGCCATGCAGGAATCCGATGGCGATGATCCCGGCCGCTGCTTCGCCGTTGAGGCGCGGGCGGGGGATGTGGTCATCGTGCCGCCGGGCTGGGCGCACGCGACCATTTCCGCCGATCCTTCGCACCCGCTCACCTTTGGCGCTTGGTGCGTGCGCGACTACGGCTTTGATTATCGCGGCGTGCGCGCGCACGGCGGCCTGGCCTTCTTTCCGCTTTTGCGGCCGGATGGGTCCCTCTGCTGGCGGCACAACGACGCTTACCGCCCGGGGGAAATCATCGTCAAGCCGCCCGAGGACTATGCGTCCTTGGGGCTGGAGAGAGACGTGCCCATCTACACGCAGTTCACGCGCGACCCGGACCGCTTTTGCTTTGTCTCCAATCCCGCGTTGGCGGGCGCGGTCTGGACGGATTTTCTCCCGTAAAGCGCCCGGCGCGCGTTCGCGCCAAACAAGATAAAAAGGGGAAGGGCTATGCGCCCTTCCCCTTTTTGCCTTGTTTGGCCGTAGGATGTAAAATTGCCGGAGAAGGGATAGAAAAAACAGCAGTCGTCGCTTTCCTTGTGCTTTTAGGGCGAGAAATGCGGCTGAATACGCGCCATGCTTTACGAAATGTTCATCGTTTGCCTATTGACAAAATATAGTCAACTGCTATACTTAGCTTGACTAACTAATTACTGCCTCGCGGAGGAGGATTTTGCCCGATGTTAAGACGCGCGGACGCGGAGCTGAACGAACTGCTGGTGGGGACCTATCAGAACGTCGCCAAGGTGGAGGCGTGCATGCTGGCCTCCAAGAAAAACGATCTGTCCATTGCGGAGCTGCACATTTTGGAAAGCGTGGGCCGTGGCGACAGCAGGGGGGTAAGCATCAGCCGCATCGCGCAGGCGCTGGAGATCACCCTGCCCACTGTGACGGTGGCGGTCAAGCGGCTGGAGAAAAAGGGCTATGTGGAAAAGCGCAGGGACGAGAGCGATGGCCGCGTGGCGCTGGTGGCGCTGACGGCCCGGGGCCGCAAGATGGACGCGGCGCATCGCTACTTTCACGAAAACATGGTGCGTTCCATCACCCGGGAGATGAGCGAAAAGGAGGTAGAGACGCTGGTGGGCGTGCTATCCAAGCTCAACGGGTTTTTCGAGCGCAAGCAGGCGGAAATGAATGCAAATCGATAGGGAGTAGTTGACGGAAATGAAGATCATCGGTACGGGCAGCGCGCTGCCGGAACAAGTCGTGACCAACGAGGAGCTGACCAAGTTCCTGGATACGAGCGATGAGTGGATCGTATCGCATACCGGCATACAGGAGCGCCGGATACTCAAGGAGGGGACGGTCGCCGGCCTTGCGATAGAGGCTGCGCAAAGGGCCATGGAGGCGGCGGGCGTTGCGGCAGAGGACATCGACTTAATCCTCTGCTCCAATGTGGTGTCCGATTTCGTCACCCCTGCGCTGGGGTGCTTCATCGCCGGCGGCATCGGTTACGGCGGTCAAACGCTGGATGTCAACGGCGCCTGCACGGGCTTTATCAAGGCCCTGGATATTGCAGACAGCTACTTTGCCGCGGGCAAGGCCAAGCGCATCCTGGTGGTGGCGGCGGAAAAGCCCACCTATCTGGCCGATTGGACCGATAGGGCCACCTGCGTGCTCTTTGGCGACGGCGCTGGAGCGGTGGTGCTGGAAAGAACGAAGGAGAGCGGATGCCTGGCCACCCATCTGGCCACGCAGTTCAACGCCGACTTCCTCAACATGCCCACCCCGCCCACCAACTGCCCCTTTACCCAGAACAAGGGCCGAGAGGGCTATATGTACATGAATGGGCAGGAGGTCTACCGCTTTGCCGTCTCTTCCTGCGTCAAGGATCTGACGCTCGTGGCAAAGAAAGCCGGCCTTGCGCTCTCTGAAATCGATTGGTTTTTGCTTCATCAGGCCAATCAGCGCATCCTCAACGCGGCGCAGATGCGGCTCAAGCAGCCGGGGGAGAAGTTCCCCGGCAACATCGGGCGGTTGGGCAACACCTCCTCGGCCTGTATCCCCATCTTGTTGGATGAGATGACGCGGGACGGGCGGCTCAAGGAAGGACAGATCGTCGCCTTTTCCGCTTTCGGGGCGGGGCTGACCCATGGCGCGGCCATCCTGCGCATTTGATGTCGGCGTCCCAACGGGGCGTTTACATAAACAAAAAACATTTAGGAGGAACTTACCATGACGTTTGAAAAGGTTGCTCAGATCATCGCGGACTACAAGGACATCGACGTCAGCACCATCACCCCCGACTCCACCTTCGAAGAGCTCTCCATCGACTCGCTGGACACGGTGGAGCTCATCATGGCCTTTGAGGACACCTTCGGCGGCGAAATCGAGATGGACCCCGAGCCAAAGAGCGTCAAGGACATCGTGGCCCTCATCGACGCGCAGGCATAAATCCATGATTAAGACGGAAATCTGCGATATGCTGGGGATTGAATTCCCCATCTTCCAAGGCGGCATGGCCTGGGTTTCGGACGCCTCGCTCGCCGGCGCTGTTTCTGAGGCCGGCGGCCTGGGGATTATCGCGGGGATGAACTCCAACGGCGAGCAGCTCCGGGCGGAGATCCAGCGCATCCGCCGCATCACGTCCAAGCCCTTCGGCGTCAATGTGATGCTGCTCTCCCCTTATGCCGACGAGGTCGCGCAGGTGGTGGTGGAGGAAAAGGTGCCGGTGGTCGTCACCGGCGCGGGCCTCCCCTCCAAGTACATCAAAACCTGGGTGGAAAACGGCATCAAGGTCGTCCCCGTGGTGCCGTCGGTGGCCATTGCCCGCATGTGCGAGCGCATGGGCGCCTGCGCCGTGGTGGCCGAGGGCGGCGAGTCCGGCGGGCACGTGGGCGACTTGACCACCATGGTGCTGGTGCCCCAGGTGGCGGACGCGGTGCGCATCCCGGTGCTGGCCGCCGGCGGCATCGGCGACGGCCGGGGCGTGGCTGCGGCCCTGATGCTGGGCGCTAAGGGCGTCCAGGTGGGCACGCGGTTCCTGGTGGCCAGCGAATGCACCATCCATGATAACTACAAAAAGCGCGTGCTCAAGGCCAAGGACATCGATACCGTGGTCACCGGCCGCCGGGTCGGGCATCCCGCCAGGGGCCTTAAGACCCCCGTCACCCGCAGGATGCAGGAATTGGAGTACTCCGCGGACTTCACCGCCGAGGAATTTGAAAAGATGGGCGTGGGCGCGATGCGCAAGGCCGCTCGAGAGGGCGACGAGCAAAACGGCTCCTTCATGTGCGGGCAGATCGCCGGCATGATCGACAAGGAGCAGCCCGCGCGAGAGATCATCCTGGAGATGTTCTCCCAGGCGGAGGAGATTCTGAAAGGAGCCGGAAAATGGGTAAAATAGCGTTCGTATTCGCGGGTCAGGGCGCGCAGTTCCCCGGCATGGGCGAGGAGCTGTACGCTTCCTCGCCCGCGGCAAGAGGCGTGTTCGACGCGATGGAGGCCGTGCGGCCGGGAACTCTGAAACAGTGCTTTTCCGGCGATAAGGAGACCCTGTCCAGAACCCTCAACACCCAGCCCTGCCTGTTCGCCATGGACCTGGCCTGCGCCGCGGCTCTGCGCGAAAAGGGCGTGAATCCCGATCTGTTGGCCGGCTTTTCCCTGGGAGAGCTGGCGGCCGTGGCGTTTGCCGGGATGCTGCCGGTTGAGGCGGCGGCGCGCCTGGTGTGCCGCCGCGCGGAACTGATGGACGCCTGCGCTGCGGGCGAACCCACCGCCATGGCCGCGGTCCTGCGGCTGACTGCCGAGCAGGTGGAATCTCTTTGCAAGGAGTTTGACAGGGTGTATCCCGTCAACTACAATTGCCCCGGCCAAACCGTCGTCTCCGGCTGCCGGGAGCAGGTGGATGCGCTGTCCCAGCGGGCCGCGGCGCTCGGAGGCCGCGCCATGCGGCTCAACGTCAGCGGCGCGTTCCACAGCCCGTACATGCATGCGGCCGCCGACGGACTGCGTGACTATCTCTCCGGCCTGACCTTTGCGCAGCCGGCGATGCCGGTCTATGCCAACGCCACCGCCCAGCCCTATGGCCGGGACGCGGCGGACTTGCTCTCCCGCCAGGTGGAAAGCCCCGTCAAGTGGGAGCAGACGATCCGCGCGATGCGCGCTGCGGGCGCGGATACCTTTGTCGAATGCGGCGCGGGCAAGACCCTCAGCGGGCTGATTGCCAAGATCGATCCGCAGGTCACCGTGCTACGCGTGGAGAATGACCAGACCTTGAACAGCACCCTTGAAAAACTGGGAGGTAACGCATGATGAAGGGAAAGACCGCGCTGGTGACCGGCGCGTCGCGCGGCATCGGCCGCGCCATCGCCCTGGCCCTAGCCAAGGAGGGCATGAACCTGGCCGTCGTCTACGCGGGCAATGCGGCCGCCGCCCAGGAGACCGTGCAGAGCATTTGCGCCCTGGGCGTGGAGGCCAAAGCCTACGCCTGCGACGTGGCTGACTACGACGCGGTGGGCGCGCTGTGCAAGCAGGTGGTTGCCGACCTGGGCCCCATCTATGCGCTGGTTAACAACGCGGGCATCACCCGCGACCGCCTCGCCGCGCAGCTGCGGCAAGAGGATTTTGATGCGGTGATCAACGTCAATCTCAAAGGCGCGTTCCATTTTATTCGCCATACTTATTCCGGCTTTTTGCGCCAAAGAGAGGGCCGCATCCTCAACATCACTTCCGTCGTGGGGCTTTCGGGCAACGCGGGGCAGGCCAACTACGCCGCTTCCAAGGCGGGCCTAATCGGCCTTACCAAGTCGGTGGCAAAGGAACTGGCCCCGCGCGGTATCACCGTCAACGCCATTGCTCCCGGCTTTATCGATACAGATATGACCCGCCAGATGCCCCAAGCGGCCAGGGACGCCCTGACCGCGCGCATTCCGCTGGGGCGGCTGGGCTTGGCGCAGGACGTGGCGGACCTGGCCGCATTCCTGTGCTCTGAGCGCGCGTCCTACATCACCGGCGCCGTCCTTCCCGTGGACGGCGGCTTGGCCATGTAGCGCCGCGCATCCAAGGAAGGAGCGTACCCAATATGAAACGAGTCGTCATCACCGGCATGGGCGTCGTCTCGCCCGTCGGCAACAGCATAGAGGCGTATTGGCAGAACTTGACCGCCGGCGTGTGCGGCGTGGGTCCCATCACGCACTTTGACGCCAGCGGCCTAAAGGTCAAGGTCGCCGCCGAGGTCAAGGACTTTGATCCCGCCGCCTTTGGCATGGATGTGCCCACGCAGCGCCGCATGGACCGCTACACCCAGTTTGCCCTGGCCGCGGCCCGCCAGGCCGTGGAGGAGAGCGGCATTGTGGGGACCATTGCCCCCGAGCGCCTGGGCGTTTATGTGGGCAGCGGCATCGGCGGCATGTCCACCTTTGTCGAGCAGAGCGACCGCCTAAAGGAGCGCGGGCCCGCCCGCGTCTCGGCCCTGTTCATCCCCATGATGATCTCCAACATGGCCGCGGGCACCATCGCCATGCAATTTGACGCGCAGGGCCCCTGCCTGCCCACGGTCACGGCCTGCGCCACCTCCACCCACGCGGTGGGCGAGGCGTATCGCGCCATCGCCCACGGCTATGCCGATGCCGTCATCGCCGGCGGGTCGGAGGCGGCCATCACCCCCCTTGCCGTGGCGGGCTTTACTTCCTGCATGGCGCTGACGCAGGAGACGGACCCGGCCAAGGCCTCCCTGCCCTTTGACGCCCGGCGCGCGGGCTTTGTCATGGGCGAGGGCGCGGGCATCCTGGTGCTGGAGGAGTATGAGCACGCCATGGCCCGCGGCGCGGCGATCTATGCCGAGGTCTGCGGCTACGGCAACACCTGCGACGCCTACCACGTCACCGCGCCCCGGCCCGACGGCAGCGGCGGCGCCCGGGCCATGACCCTGGCGCTGGAGGGCGCGGATTGGAATGCCGAGCGCGATACCCTTTACATCAACGCCCATGGCACCGGCACGGCGCTCAACGACAAGGCCGAAACCCTGGCCATCAAGCGCGCCTTGGGCGAGGACGCCGCCCGCCGCGCCATGATCTCCTCCACCAAGTCCATGACCGGGCACATGCTGGGCGCGGCGGGCGCGGCGGAGCTGATCGCCTCGGCCCTGGCGCTGAAAAACGGCGTCGTGCCGCCCACCATCGGCCTGGAAGTTCCCGACCCGCAGTGCGACCTGGACTACACGCCCGGCGTGGCAAAGCGCGCGGCGCTCACCTGCGCCCTGTCTTTGTCCCTGGGATTCGGCGGCCACAACGGCGCCGTCGCCCTGCGCAAGGTTTGAGCCAATCCTCTTTGACCCAACGAGGTGTTTGATATGAAGATCAACGATATTAAGGTTCTGGCGGAGCTGGTGGACCGGCACGGCCTCTCCCTTGTGGAGATCACCGAGGGCGAGACGCGCATCCGCATCGAAAACGCCTCCGCAAAGACCGTGGATACCGCGCCCTGCGCGCCCGCCGCTCCTGCGGCGGTTCCGGCGGTGGAGGCCGCGCCGGTGGAGGGGGCGCAGGACGCGGGCGCGGATTTTAACGCCGCCAAGATGGTCACTTCCCCCATGGTGGGCGTGTTCTACGCCGCCTCCTCGCCGAACGACCCGCCCTTTGTCAGCGTCGGCAGCAAGGTGAAAAAGGGAGACGTGCTCTGCATCATCGAGGCCATGAAGCTCATGAACGAGATCACCGCAGAACAGGATGGCGAGATCATCGACATCTGCGCGGCCAACGGCAGCGTCGTGGAGTATGGCCAGATCCTGTTCAAAATGCTGTGAGGTGACAAAAGCATGAATCGAGAGGAAATAATGCTTCTCCTTCCCCATCGGGAGCCCATGCTGCTGGTGGATGAGATTGAAGTGGACGAGGAAGGCACCGCGCACGGCAAGTACCGCGTGCGCGGCGACGAATTCTTCTTACGCGGCCATTTTCCCGGCAATCCCGTGGTGCCCGGCGTCATTCTGTGCGAGATCATGGCCCAAACCTGCGGCCTGTTGGTGGGCGACGCCATCAAGGGCAGGACGCCCATGTATACGGGCCTGGATAAGGTGCGCTTCCGCGCCTCCGTGCGCCCAGGCGACACGGTGGAGATCACCGCGCGCATCGAGCGGCAAATGGCGAACTTCTACTTTACCAAGGCGGAAGCGCGCGTGGGCGGCGTATTGTGCGTGCAGGGAAGCCTCTCCTTTGCGCTGGTGGAGGGAGCATAGTGTTTTCAAAGATTTTGATTGCCAACCGCGGCGAGATCGCCGTGCGCATCATCCGCGCCTGCAAGGAGATGGGCATAGCGACCGTGGCGGTGTATTCCGAGGCGGATCGGGACGCCCTGCACGTGGTGCTCGCGGATGAGAGCATCTGCATCGGCCCGGCGCCGGTGAGCAAGAGCTACTTGAACATGAGCGCCATCGTCTCGGCCGCGGTGCTGGGCGGGTGCCAGGCCGTCCACCCCGGCTACGGCCTGCTCTCGGAAAATCCCCGTTTTGCCGCGCTGTGCAAGGAGTGCGGCCTGGGCTTCATCGGCCCGGACGCGGAAATCATCGAGAGAATGGGGGATAAGGACGAGGCCCGGCGCACCATGCGCGCGGCGGGCGTTCCCGTCATCCCCGGCTGCGACGTGGTCGAGGGCGTTGAGGCCGCCAAAGCGGCGGCTGAGCGCATCGGCTTTCCGCTGTTGATCAAGGCGCGCGCAGGGGGCGGCGGCCGCGGCATCCGCCGGGTGAACGGCCCCCAGGAAGTGGAGATGGCCTACTTGACCGCCACAAGCGAGGCGCAGGCCGCCTTTGGCGACGGCGCGGTGTACATGGAAAAGTTCCTCCACCCGGTCAAGCACATTGAGATGCAGATTCTCTGCGATCATTACGGCAACGTCGTCTGCCTGGGCGAGCGCGAGTGCTCCATGCAGCGCAAGAACCAGAAGACCTTGGAGGAGAGCCCCAGCCCCTCCATGACCGAGGAGATGCGCCGGGAGATGATGCGCGTCTCCGCCCTGGCCGCCAAGGCCGTGGGCTATCAGGGCCTTGGCACCATCGAGTTTCTGCTGACGCAGGATAAACAGTTCTACTTCATGGAGATGAACACCCGCTTGCAGGTGGAGCATCCCGTCACCGAGATGGTGACGGACGTGGACCTGGTCAAATGGCAGATCCGCGTGGCCGCGGGGGTGCCGCTGGACTTCACGCAGCAGGATGTGCGCCTTTCCGGCCACGCCCTGGAGTGCCGCATCAACGCCGAGGACCCCTCCATGGGCTTCCGGCCCTCCTGCGGCCGGGTGACGCTGCTGCACATCCCCGGCGGACCCAAGGTGCGCTTTGATACGGCGCTCTATCCCGATTACGTCATCCCACCCTTCTATGATTCCATGATCGGCAAGCTCATCGTGCATGCCGGCACGCGGCAGGAGGCCATCCGCAAGATGCAGGCCGCCCTGTGCGAAATGGTCATCGAAGGCGTGGAGCACAACCGCGAATTGCAGCTGGAGACCATCTCCGCCGAGGAATTTGTGGACGGCAGCTATACCACCGACTTCATGGAAAAGCTGCTCAAATCGCTCTATTAGGCGCCGATTGCCATCACAATGGGCGAAGCGCACGGCGCGGGCCGCGCGCTTTCGCCGTTCCCAACGCCTGAAATAAGGAGGGATAGCCGTGCTCAACAAAAGCATGTTCATCAAACCGCGCAACGCACTGGAGGGCGAGGGTGGGCAAAAGGCCCAGCCCTCCATCCCGGACGCGCTGTGCCGCGCCTGTCCCGCATGCAGGGCCACGGCGTTTTCCAAGGACCTGGAGGAAAACGGGCTGGTCTGCCCGCACTGTGGGCATCACCTGCGCATGGACGTGCAATCCCGCTTGCGACTGCTCGTGGATGAGGGTAGCTTTACGGAGCTCTTTGCGGACCTGGAGACGAAAAACCCCATTCAGTTCCCAGAATATGAAAAAAAGCTCGCCGCCGCGCGCAAGGCCACCGGCCGGGCGGACGGCGTGGTCTGCGGCATCGGGCGCATCGGCGGGTTTGAAACCGCGATCTTTGTCATGGACCCGCAATTTATGATGGGCTCCATGGGCACCGTGGTGGGGGAGAAGATCACCCGCACCTTTGAAACCGCCGCCGCGCGCTCCCTGCCGGTGGTGGGTGTGACGGTCTCCGGCGGGGCGCGCATTCAGGAGGGCATCTTCTCCCTGATGCAGATGGCCAAGACCAGCGGCGCGGTGCTGCGGCACAGCCAGGCCGGCAACCTCTACATCGCCCTGCTGACCGATCCCACGACCGGCGGCGTCACGGCCTCCTTTGCGATGGAGGCGGATGTCATCCTGGCCGAGCCGGGGGCGCTGATCGGCTTTGCCGGTCCGCGCGTCATTGAGCAGACCATCCGCGCCAAGCTCCCCGAGGGCTTCCAGCGCGCGGAGTTCCTGCTGGAAAAGGGGTTTGTCGACCGCATCGTGCCGCGGTCGGAGCAGAAAAAGACCATCTCCGCCCTGCTGGGGCTCCATGAAAGGAGGTCGATGGCGTGACCGCTTATGAGCGCCTGTGCGCTGCCCGCGCCAAGGGGCGGCCCACTGCCCGCAGCTTTATCGATAACCTCTTTGAGGGCTTTATGGAGCTGCACGGCGACCGGCTCTTCGGCGACGATCGGGCCATTGTGGGCGGCGTGGCGCGGCTGGAGGGCCGGCCCGTGACTGTAATCGGCATTGAAAAGGGCCAGGACACGAGCGAAAAGATCGCCCGCAACTTCGGCTCCCCCAACCCGGAGGGCTACCGCAAGGCCCTGCGCCTGATGGAACAGGCGGAAAAATTCAACCGACCTGTGGTCTGTTTTGTCGATACCGCTGGCGCGTACTGCGGCCTGGGCGCCGAGGAGCGCGGCCAGGGCAGCGCCATCGCCACCAACCTTGTCAGGATGATGGGCCTGCGCACGCCCGTGCTGTCCGTCCTCATTGGCGAAGGGGGGAGCGGCGGCGCGCTGGCGCTGGCGGTGGCCGACGAGGTGTGGATGCTGGAAAACGCGGTGTACTCCGTCATCTCGCCCGAGGGCGCGGCCTCCATCATCTACAAGGACGCGAGCCAGGTGGAGCGCGCGGCGGAGAGCCTGCACATCACTGCCCAAGAGCTCGCGGGTTTTGGCGTGGTCGAGCGCGTGATCCCGGAGGCGGAAGGGTTCGAGGCGGTGTATCGGGACCTAAAAGGGGCGCTCGGCACTGCGCTGGACCGGCTAAAGCAAATGGACGCGCAGGCGCTCACGGACGCAAGATACTTAAGATTTCGTAAGTTCGGAGGTCTTTTGGAATGATCGTCATCGTAACCGACTCAACCGCGTGCCTGAACCGGCAGGAGGCGCAGCGCCTGGGCGTGACCCATGTGCCGATGACCTACACCCTGGACGGCTCCACCCACCGCGAGCACTTTGTGGAGGAAAACGCAAACTACGTCGCCCGCATCGAGGGAGCCAAGACGCTGGCCACCTCGCAGCCGCCCATCGCCGCGTACCTGAAGACCTTTACGGAGCTTACGCAGCAGGGGCACCAGGTGCTCTGCCTGTCCATCTCGTCCCGCCTTTCGGGGACCTTCTCCAACGAGGTCTCCTGTGCCCGCGAAATCGGCGGCGGCAATATCCGCGTGGTGGATACGCTGACCACCGCGGGCGGCCTGTACATCCTGGTCCGCGCGGCGCGGGAGCTCATTGACGCCGGATATTCGCTCATGGAGACCGCCGAGCGGATCGAACAGATGCGCGATTCGGTCAAGACCCTGTTCTCCGTGGGCGACATGGAGCCCTTGCGCCGCAGCGGGCGGCTGGGCCCTGTCCGCCAGAGCGTGTGCACCGTCTTGAACGTTCGGCCGCTGCTCACCTGCCGGGAGGGCGCGGTGGTGGCCTGCGGCATGGTGCGCGGCAAAAACGAACAGCTGCGCGCCCTGTCGCGTGCGGTGCCGGCCGGCGCGCGCAATGTGGTTGTGCAGTACATCAAGGACATGGAGACCGCCAAGCAGCTCCAGCACCGGCTGGAGGGCAAGCTGGGCGCTCCGGTCATTCTCCGGCCCATCGGCCCCGTGCTGGCCATTCACCTTGGCGTGGACATGATCGGCGTGGCATGGCAGGAATAGCCAACCCTTAAAATCCATACAAGCGGCCGCAGCGCAGGGGGAATCTCTGCGCTGCAGCCGCTTTTTGAGAATCTGACCGATCAAGACCGAGGGTACGGCGAAAACAAAAGGAATGCGCAATGTGACGCCCGACCTTTGAAGGGCGGCGCGCAGGACCCGGCTGCATAACCTAAGACGGACTCACGGCTGCGCGGGCAGCGCATCGCGGCGGAGCTTGCGCGCCAGGAAAAAGAGGAGCGCCAGCGTTGCCGGCAAGGTGACGGCCAGAACGATTGCGGCGTTCTGCCCCTCCAGAGCCACGATGAAGGGCAGGTAGTTTGAGGCGTTAAAACATATGTGCAATAGAATGCTGGGTAAAATGCTGCCGAATCGATCCGCTACAAAGCCCAGAATCAACCCCAGGGTAAAGGCATAGAGCACCCAAAGGAGCTGGCTGTGCACCAAGCCAAAGAGCAGCGCCTGCAAAATAATCGCCAGGAATTGCGGCATGGCTTTCTTCATCTGCGAATAGACGAGGCCGCGGAAGATGAGTTCCTCGATAAAGGGCGCGACCAGCACGGTTTGAAGGATCGTCAGCGCATTTATTTCATCCATCAATAGCGCGGAGGATTGTATGTATTCCTGCATCAGCGGCAGATCGGGAGGGATGAGGGATAAGATTGCAGCCGTCATGCCGAAGGCCGTAAAGGCCAATAGCACGGGCACCCAGAGGAACTTGAGACCGCGGGGGCGAACCAACCCCACCTGCGCATGGAGGGGATGCAGCCCCTGCGCATGCAGCAGCGCGCCCACCAAAATCAGCAGCGCGGCATAGGCGGTAACCTGTATGGCCAGCGTGTTGGGGCTAAAGACATTGTATGCGGTCCCATAGGCTTCCTCAAGGGTGGCGCCGGAGGTGACGCCGCGCAGCAGGACGCCCAGGATGAACATATACCCCGCCCAGATCTGTATAAGGTAAAACAGCGCGAAGTATCCAACCGCCAGGCCGGTGTGCTTGAAAAAGTTCTTCATTTTCCTCTCCCTTCTTCGCTCTTGGCGCCCCATCCAAAAGAAAAATAGGGGCGGCCGAACGACTGGCTCTACCCCTATTATACCGCTGTTGTCAAGCCATTTCCATGGTTTATTGCGCCGCCTGCGGCTGAGGCCGCTGGCCCGGGAAGTAGAAGGTGACGAACTTGATGGAGAAGATGTCGCAAACGACGAAGGTGTTGGACGTCTCTTCGTAGAGAATGACGTAAGCGGCGCCCACGCTGTAGAGAATGCCCTGGCGGCTGGTCATGGCCTGCGTTCCAATGAGGAAATCGATGACGACAAAGTTGCCGATGTTCTGGGCGAGGAATTGCTGCATGGAACCCTGGAAAGCTGGGGTGTTAAAGTCCTCTGTTGCGGGGACATTCAAATCGCTTTCGTTCATGTTTGTCTGCGTCATGGAAAAACCTCCTTAAAACTGATCAGGTTTGCGCATATTGGGCGGTGGGGTTGTAAAAGCAGTGGTTGCCGATGCGAATGACGAAATAACCCACGGAGCTGGGAAAGTTGTTGCGGCAATTAGGAGAATAGGGGTTGTAAAACCACAGCGCCTGGCCCAGGTTGCCCAGGCGGTTGCCCGCAATGGCCCAATTGGCGATGTCAAAGTGTACCTGCGTGGGCCGCATGTTGTAGATGTTTTGTGGGTTGTAGGAGCCGCCCAGCGTCGTTCTGGCGCAGTTGAATTGGCCGGTCTGGTAGACGGCCTGGGAGATGGTGTTTACCAGCCTGCCATATTCGCCGTATTTGATGTTGACGCGGTTCATAATGACGCTGGCGACCGCCTTCATGCCGTTGTCTCCCTCGCCGCCGGCCTCGCATTGTATGGTGCGCGCCAGCAGTTCCACATCACTCATTTGCCCATCTCCTCCGCGCCGATTTTGCTGTATTTCTATGCGCGCGGGCGCGCGCTTATGCCCGCCTGGCGCCGCCTTCTTTCCGCGCCTGAAGCACAAAGCCGACGGGCGCGATCCGCGCCTTCTGCGCAAAGTCGCTCTGATCGGAGCAAAGCGCCTCGTGATCTCCCTCCTCAATCAGCCTTTCGATGCGAAACCCGCTGGCGGCCAGCGCATTGATATAGGTGCTCATCATGCGGTTGGAGAGCATGATCTCCCCGCCGCCGATCTGGGCGGCGTACCATCCTTCGTCGAAGTATCGGTTGCAGAAGACCAGCCTGCCCTCCGTCAGCTGCGTGCACTTGTGAATGGGGTGCGACCAGTTAAAGAGAAGCCGGCCTCCCGGCTTGAGATAGGTGTGGATGCGCTGAAACGTCGCGTCCAAATCGGTGGTCCAGCCGATGCCAAAGACGGAGTAGACAACGTCAAAATAATCCGTCGGAATCCCGCAATCCTCTTCCATGGGCGCGCAAAGAAGATGCGCTTGAACGCCCTGGGAGGAGAGAAAGACCCGCGTTCGCTGGATCTGCTCGGGGGAAAGATCAATGCCCCACACCTCGCTTGCGCCCCTGTCGTGCACATATTTGAGCGAGCGACCGTTGCCGCAGCCGATTTCCAGCGCCCTTTTGCCGGTCATATCCCCGAGCAAATGCAGCTTTTCCTCCGTCATATACCCGCCCCAGCTCGGCAGCGCGGTTACGCCCAGCGCCTCGCTGCCGATGGTGCTCCAAAAGGCGTTGTTGACCGTATGGACAGTGCTTGTCGTAAGCGGAACATTCCGGGCTTGCCCCAGCACGTCGCCGCCGACGATGTTCGATTTGAGCAGCGTATCCTCCTTAAGGAGGCGGATCATGTTTTCCTCCGCCTTCTTTTTGTAGCTGGCGTCGTCCAGGCGCTCTCCGGAGAACAATTCGTTGAGGTTGATGCCCAGCGCATCGCATAGGAGTGGCATGAGCGAGACCTCAGGCATGCCGTTGCCGCACTCCCACTTGCTTACGGTCTTGTCGCTGATGCCCATCAGGTCTGCAAAGTCGCGCTGCGTCATGCCCCGTTCCCTTCGCATGGACGCGATGAATCTTCCGATTTTCACATAATCCAAGGTAAAGACCCCCTTCCATGACAAGAGTATACCGCGCCGTTTCCCTCGGTCACACCCACGGGTCGTAGAGTCGCGCAAAAAACGGCCGCCCGGGGATGCAAGAGAAAGGGACCGCAGTCCCTTTCTCTTGTATCCTCGGGCGGCGAAGGAGGGCGTCGCTTAGCCCTCAAATCCATCGGGATGGGTTTCGTGCCACTTCCAGGCGGAGGAGACGATCTCCCGCAGATCATCGTGCTGAGGGTTCCAACCCAGCACCGCCTTGGCTTTTGCGCTGGAGGCGATGAGCTGGGCGGGGTCGCCGGCCCGGCGCGCCTCGATCCTGGCGGGAATGGGGTGGCCCGTGACCGCGCGCGCAACATCCACAACCTCCTTGACGGTAAAGCCCACGCCGTTGCCCAGGTTGAAAATATCCGACGCGCCGCCCTCCACCAGGTATTGCGCGGCCAGGATGTGCGCCTGCGCCAAATCCATGACGTGGATGTAATCGCGCACGCAGGTGCCGTCCTTGGTGGGATAATCGTCGCCAAAGACGGAGATAAAGTCGCGCTTGCCCAGGGGCACCTGCAAAATCAGGGGAATCAGGTGGGATTCCGGGCTGTGCGCCTCTCCGATGCGGCCGCTCTCGTGCGCGCCGCAGGCGTTGAAATATCGAAGGGATACATAGCGGATGCCGTGCGCGGCGCCCACCCACTTGAACATCTTTTCCATGGCCAGCTTCGTCTCCCCATAGGGGTTGGTGGGCTCGGCCGGATCGCTCTCCAGGATGGGCACGCGCTTGGGCTCGCCATAGGTGGCCGCCGTGGAGGAAAACACGATTTTATCCACGCCATGCTGGACCATTGCCTCCAGCAGCACCTTGGTGCCGCAGAGGTTGTTGTCGTAATACTTCAGCGGCTTTGTCACGCTCTCTCCCACCAGGGAGCAGGCGGCAAAGTGGATCACCACGTCGATTTTTTCCTTGGTAAAAAGATCGTCTAAAAACGCCGCGTCGCGGATGTCCCCCAAATAGAACTTCGCCTTGGGATGCAGCGCCTGCCGAAAGCCCGTCAGCAAGTTATCGGCAATGACGACGTTTTGCCCCGCCTCGATGAGCGCCCAAACCGTGTGCGAGCCGATATAGCCCGCGCCGCCCAGCACCAGGATGTTCATAAATCCGCCCCCTTCTGATCGATCCCAATAGAGTTCTTTAGCTATACTATAAAAGAACGCCGCCCCTGTGACAATAGAGGAATGATGCTCGCCATATGTAAAAATGTTGGATTGACGGCGGCAACTGTGGTATAATAACCGCAACCCCATGAGATCCTTAAGGAGGTCAGGGAGGATGGAGACGCCCTTTAAGCAGTCCTATAAGATCCCCCACAGCGAGATGGCCGCCCTGGGCGTTTACAACGTCGGGCGGCAGAAGTGTACCCCGCTCTATCAGTGGGGCCCGGGCGTGCGCAACCACTATCTCATTCACTATGTCGTCTCGGGTCGAGGCGTGCTGGAGTGCGGCGGTCGCGTCTATCCGATTTCCGCCGGAGACGCCTTTTTAATTCTTCCCGATACGGCCATCACCTATTACGCCGACGAAACCGACCCCTGGGAATACGTTTGGGTGGGCTTTGCGGGGACGGACGCCCAGCCCATTTTGCAGTGTACGGACTTTACGCCGGAGGCGCCGGTGCAGCGGCCGAAGGACGGCGGCGCCTTCTGCCGCGCCATTTTGCGCATCTATCAGGCGCGGGGCGCCAGCTTTGGCCACGCGGTGCGCATGACCGGCGAACTGTACAGCGCCCTGTCGCTGTTGATGAAAAAGGAGCAGCCGCGCAAGGCGGAGGACGCGGCCTCGGGCTATGTGCTCAAGGCCGTGACCTACATCGCCCATCACTACGCGCTGCCCATCTCCATTACGGACATCGCTTCCTACGTGGGCATTGACCGCAGCCACCTGTATTCGGTGTTCAAGCACGTCCTGGGCACGTCCCCCAAGGACTACCTGACGGGCTTTCGCATCGCAAAGGCCTGCGCCTTGCTGGGCGAGCCCGCCCTGTCCGTCGCGGCGGTGGCCAATTCCGTGGGTTTTGAAAACAACCTTTACTTTTCCAAGGTCTTTCGCAAGCGCATGGGCATCACGCCCAGCGAGTACCGCCGCAGCGCCAAGGACGCCGGCGCGCAGTAGAGGCCCTGGCGCGCCTTATCTGACCCGGGAGGGCAGGTAAACCATCTGCGCGGTCCCAAAGGAGGCGATGTGCGCGCGCTCGTCGCCGAAGGACTTATCCGAATCGTAGAGTTCGTCCTGGAACCGGCCCGAAAGCATTTGGTCGCACAGGCGCACCATGTCCTCCACCATGCGGAAGCAAACGGGGTTGTACTGGGGCGTGCCCGGCTGGCCGGCCTGGCGGAAGTGTCCGCCCAGGAACAGGTACTCGCGGTAGGGGTACAGCGCCGTGAGCAGGCGCAGCAGGTCCGCCTTGTACTGGGAGACCGTGCTGCACCCCGGGAGCTGCATCCACACGCCCACGCCGGAGCCCACCGCATCTCCGGTAAAGACCACCTTATGCCCCTCGTCCACAAACAGCACCGATCCCACGGTGTGGCCCGGGAGGGCGAGCGTGCGCACGACATAATCCCCCATGTCGATCACGGAGCCATCCTCCAGCGGGGTAAAGAGGCTGGCGTGGAGCCGCTCTTCTTCGGGAACGCGGAAGCGAGCCTGCATCTCCTCCAATTGAAGGATGTCCGCCCGGTGCATATACACCTTGTCAAACTCGGCCGCATGCGCGTCGTGATCGCCGTGGGCGTGGGTGACGGCCAGCTCCAACGGCTTGTCGGTGAAGGCGGAGGCGAGGCGGCGCACGTTGCCCCCGCCGCAGCCCGTGTCGATGAGCAGGGCCTTGTCCGCGCCCTCGATCAGGTAAAAGGAGGAGTCGATGAAGTCCTCGAAGTGGACGACGCCCGCGGCCGCTACGTCAATGTCATAGTGAAAAGGATGATTTTCCATGCTTTAAACCTCCCACAACTTGGTGTATGATTGAATTGTACAACGAGAAACAACGCTTTGTCGAGCGAAAAAAGGAGCGAATGCGATGAGAACGCCGGAAGAAATTGACCGCTTGGTAGAAGAACTGCTCTCCCGAATGACGCTGGAGGAAAAGATCGGCCAAATGGTGCAGTCCGCGGGGCTGGATACCGCGGCCATCGGCGGGGATTTGGACGCCGCCCCGCTGGAGGAGGAGATTGCAAACGGCAGGGTGGGCACCGCCATCTATATTCAGGCGGACGCAAAGCTCGCCCGCCGCCTGCAAAGCATTGCCGTGGAGAAGAGCCGCTTGGGCATTCCGCTGATCTTTTGCCAGGACGTCATCCATGGCTTTCAGACGGTCTTTCCCATCCCCCTGGGCTGGTCGTGCTCCTTTGACCCCGAGTTGGTGCGCCGCGCGGTGGAGATCTCCGCCAAGGAGGCCACGCGCGCGGGCGTGATGCTGGCGTTTTCTCCCATGCTGGACATCGCCCGAGACCCCCGCTGGGGCCGCGTGTCGGAGGGGGCCGGCGAGGACCCCTGCCTGGACGCGCGCCTGGCCAGGGCGCAGGTCATGGGCTACCAGGGCGGTGAGGATGGCGCGGGCCTGGGCGACGGCGAACACGTCGCCTGCTGCCTGAAGCACTTTGTGGGCTATGGCGCGGCGGAGGGCGGGCGCGACTACAATACGGTGGAAATCTCGCCCTCCACGCTGCACAACGTCTATTTGCCCCCGTTTAAAGCGGGCGTGGACGCGGGCGCGGCGATGGTGATGCCCTCCTTTAATCTCGTGGACGGCGTATCCTCGGCGGCCTCGCCCTACGTGCTTCAAACGCTGCTCCGCCAGGAGCTGGGCTTTGACGGCGTGATCGTCTCCGATTACGCGGCGGTTGTGGAGACCATCGCCCACGGCCTTGCCCAGGATGGGCGCGAGGCCGCGCTGCGCTGCGCCAACGCGGGGCTGGATATTGAGATGGCGACCGACCTGTTTAACCGCGAACTGCCGCGCCTGGTCATGGAGGGCAAGGTGCCGGAAGCCATCATCGATGGCGCGGTGCGGCGCATCCTCGCCCTAAAGTACCGCCTGGGCATCATGGACGATCCCTACCTGTACATGCATGAGGGCGAGGAAAAGGCGGTCTATCTGGCGCCCGAACACCTTGAGACGGCGCGCTGCCTGGCGCGGGAGTCCTGCGTTTTGCTCAAGAACGACGGCGCGCTGCCGCTGAAGGAGGGCGCCAAGATCGCCCTGGTCGGCCCTTGTGCCGACAGCAAGGATCAGCTGGGGCCTTGGCAGTTTTCAGCGTTTAAGGAGCGCACGGTTACACTGCGGCAGGGCTTGGAGGAGAGGGGATACGCCGTTTCCTGCGAGCCGGCGACCACCATCTTTGAGCCCCTTGAGGGGGGCGTTGCGCGCGCCGTGGCGCTGGCCCGCGACTGCGATGCCATTGTGCTGGCCGTGGGCGAGGATATGACCATGAGCGGCGAGGCTGCCTCTCGCCAAAACATTGTTATTCCGGAAGCGCAGATGGCGCTGGCCGAGGCGATGCGTGCAACCGGCAAGCCCCTTGTCACCGTCGTGACCTGCGGCCGGCCCCTGCTGTTGGATTGGTTCGAACGCCATTCCAACGCCCTGCTGTGCGGATGGTTCCCGGGCACGGAGGCGGGTCACGCCCTTGCGGACCTGCTTTCCGGCGACCACAATCCCAGTGGAAGGCTGTCGATCTCCTTCCCGCGCCATGCGGGTCAAATTCCCGTTTACTACAACCACATGCCGACCGGCCGCCCCTGGAACGGAATCAGCGATGAGAAATTCGTCTCCCGCTACCTGGATGGCCCCAACGACCCGCTCTATCCCTTTGGCTACGGATTGTCCTACTCCTCCTTTAAGTTGGCGGAGGTTTCGCTCTCTTCCGGCCGTATGACGCGCGAGGATACCCTTGCGGTGACGGCGAAGGTGCGCAATACCTCGTCCGTGCCGGGCGCGACGGTGCTTCAGTTGTATGTCCACGACGTCGCCGCGCGCGTTTCCCGCCCCGTCAAGGAGCTCAAGGATTTTGTGCGCGTGGACCTGGACGCCCACCAGGAGCGCACGGTGACCCTGCACATCGCGCCTGAAGACCTCAGGTTCCACGATGGACGCGATTGGGTGTTGGTAAGCGGCCGCTTTGAGGTGTTCGTGTGGTTCTCCAGCGCCGATTGCGATTTGGAGAAGCTGGAGTTTACCCTCGAATAGCGCCGACGCATAGAGGCTCCTCTTTTTTGAGGAGACCGCCATAGAAAGCCCGCGCAAGCGGGCTTTCTATGGCGGCCCTCGGCGGCCCTCGGCGGCCCTCGGCGGCCCTCGGCGGCCCTCGGCGG